>CAMNHH010000010.1 GCA_946539175.1 uncultured Clostridia bacterium
TCAGGCCAGCAGCATCAGCGACAGAGCGACGGCCAGGCCGGGCTTCAGGCTGGACAGCTCCACCCATTCGCCCCGGGTGTGGGCCAGGCCGCCCCGGACAGTGCCCAGGGTATTGGCGGGGACGCCCAGGGACAGGGGCACGTTGCTGTCCGTGGAGGCGGCCAGCAGGGTTGCGGGCCTGCCCCAGAGGCTTTCGATCACGTCGGCGCTGCGCGCTGTCATGGCGGCCAGGGCCGCCTCGTCCACGGGCCCGCTGCCGGGGCGGATCCCCAGGAGCTCCAGACTCAGCTCGCCGCCCAGGTTCTCGCACTCCGCCAGGGCAGCCCGGAGCTTTCGCTCCATCTCCTCCAGGCAGGCCTGGGAGGCGGAGCGAAACTCGTAGAGCATAGAGGCCTCCTGGGCGATGGCGTTGACGGTGGTGCCCCCCTCGAAGCGGCCCACGTTGTAGGTGGTCTTCTCCCCCGCGGGCAGCTCCACGGCGTAGAGCTTCTCCACCAGCCTGCACAGGATCTCGATGGCGTTGGGGGCGCCGAAGGCGCTGTAGGAGTGGCCGCCCACGGTCTTACAGCTGATCCTGTAGCGGTGGGAGCCCACGGCCCGGTGGATGCACTCCGGCAGGTCGCAGTCGAAGGAATAGAAGGCCTTGATCCGCGCTCCGTACCGGGCGAACAGGGCCTTGGTGCCGTCCAGATTCCCCAGCCCCTCCTCGCAGGCGTTGGCCACGATCAGGAAGCCCCTGGAGCCCTTGACGCCGTTTCGCAGCAGATACCGGGCCGCCAGCAGCAGATTCACCAGGTTGGCGGTGTCGTCCCCGATGCCGGGGGCGTAAAGGATCCCGTTTTCCTCCCGCATGGGCAGGGGCTCCAGGTCCGGGAACACCACGTCGGTGTGGGCGGCGAAGACCGTCAGATCCCCCTCCCGGGGCCCAATGGGGCAGATCACGTTTTTTGCCTCGTCTATGAAGACCTCCCCGGCCCCGTTGGCCAGCAGCCAGTCCCGGACGAAGGCCGCCCGCCGCTCCTCCTGCCGGGTGGGCGCCGGGATCCTGCCCAGGGTGCGAAGCAGCTCGCAGGCCTCGTCAAAACAGGATTCCGCGTACTGCTCCGCGATTTTTTTGATTGCCGCGTCCATAAGTTCCTCCTATATTGCGTATTGTGACTGAAACAGCTGGTAGTAGAATCCCTTTTGGGCCAGCAGGGATTTGTGGGTGCCCTGCTCCACGATCCGGCCGTCCCGCAGCACCAGAATCAGATCCGCGTCCACGATGGTGGAAAGCCGGTGGGCGATGACAAAGCATGTGCGGCCCCCCATGAGCCGGTCCATGGCCTTCTGGATCAGCAGCTCCGTGCGGGTGTCCACGTTGGAGGTGGCCTCGTCCAGGATCAGCAGGGCGCGATCCGCCAGCAGCGCCCGGGCGATGGTCAGAAGCTGCTTCTGGCCGGAGGAGACGGCGGTGCTGTCCTCGGAGATCACGGTGTCGTAGCCCTGGGGCAGGCGGCGGATGAAGTGGTCGCAGTAGGCGCAGTCGCAGGCCGCCTCGATCTGGGCCCGGGTGGCCTCGGGGCTGCCGTAGGCCACGTTCTCCGCCACGGTCCCCTTGAAGAGCCAGGTGTCCTGCAGGACCATGGCAAAGAGGCGGCGGGTCCCGGCCCGGGACAGCCCGGAGACGTCCTGCCCGTCGATCAGAATCTGTCCCCTCTGAATGTCGTAGAAGCGCATCAGCAGGTTCACGACGGTGGTCTTGCCGGCGCCGGTGGGACCCACGATGGCCACCTTCTGACCGGGCTGCACGGTGACGTTCAGATCCCGGATCAGAGGCTTGGCCGGGTCGTAGGAGAAGTCCACGTGCCGGAACTCCACCCGGCCCCGGACCGGCTCCCGGACGGTGCCGGCGGGGTCCTGCTCCTCCGGCAGATCCAGCAGGGTGAAGACCCGCTTGGCGGCGGATTTCACGTGCTGGACGAAGCTCAGGCCGAAGGCGATCCGCTCCAGAGGTGCGGAGAGCTGCCGGGCGAAGAAGATCACCGTCACCACGGTGCCGATGGGCAGCCCCCGGTGGACGATGAGCCAGCCCCCCAGCACCGCCACGGCGATGTAGGCCAGGGCGTCCACGAAAATGATGACGGGCTGGACGATGGAGGACAGGAAATTGCCGAAGATGCCGTTGCGCTGGTGGCGCAGGGAGAGCGCGTCGTACTTCTCCTGCAGCTCCGCCTCCCGGTTGAAGGCCTTGGTGGTGGGATAATTGGTGTAGGCCTCCTCCGCCAGGGCCGTCAGCTCGCCCCCCAGGTTGAAGTGCTTGTCCCAGTGCTTCTCCCCCAGGGTGGCCATTTTGGCGGAGAGCAGCACCGACAGGGGCGACAGCAGCACCACCGGGATGGCCATACGCCAGTCGGTGAAGAAGAGGATCACGGCGATGACGAACATCTGCAAAAAGCCCGTCAGCAGGATCTCCACGATGCCGTAGATGGAGTCGGCCATGTTGCCCACGTCCTCCATCATCCGGTCGATCACGTCTCCGGCCGGGGTCTTGTCCACATAGGACACGGGCAGGCGGCGCAGCTTCTCCGACAGCCGGATTCGCAGCTCCGCGCAGAAGTAGCGGCTGACCACGTTGTTCAGCAGATAGGAGTTGCCGTAGGTGACCGCTGCCTGGAGGGCGTAGATCCCCAAAAGCAGACCCAGCCCCGGCAGCAGGCTCCCGGCCAGGCCCTCCCCCGGGCGCTTGACCCAGGCGTAGAGCCTGTCCACCAGGCCGCCCAGCAGCTCGGGGGCCGCCACGGCGCAGCCGATCAAAATCAGACAGAGGAAGGCGGACAGGAGGATCCAGCCCCGCAGGGGTCGGATCTCCCGCAGCAGGCGCTTGCCGGTCTCGTCAAAGAGCCGGCGCTTTTCCTTCTTTTCCGTGCTTTGCTTTTTTTCCTCGGTACTCATACGGTTCCACCTCCCGTCTGGGAGAGGTAGATCTCCCGGTAGATGGGGCAGCTTTCCAGCAGCTCCCCGTGGGTTCCGGCTCCCACCAGGGCCCCGTCGGAGAGGACGAAGATCCGGTCACAGTGCATGGCGGAGGCCACCCGCTGGGTGATGACGACGCGGGTCCGGCCCGCCAGCCGCGCATTGAGGGCCTTGCGGACCCGGGCCTCGGTCATAAAGTCCAGGGCGGAGAAGGAGTCGTCGAAGATGTAGATGGGGGCGTCCTTCAGAATGGCCCGGGCGATGGCCAGGCGCTGCTTCTGGCCGCCGGAGATGTTGGTGGCGGCGGGCTCCAGCCTGAAGTTCAGGCCCTCCGGCTTTTCCCGGAGGAAGTCCGCGATCTGGGCCAGCTCCAGGGCCTGCCAGAGCTCCTGCTCGGTGGCGTCGGGCTTGCCCATGCGCAGATTCTCCGCCACGGTGCCCGCGTAAAGCATGGATTTCTGCATGGCGCAGGAGACGTTGGCCCGGACGTCCTTGGGCGAGAGCTCTGCGGCGTCCCGCATCCCATCGGGGAGACCGTCATTTCCACCGGAGCGCGGCGGAGCCGAAGGCTCCCCCACCACGCCGAAGCGCAGTCTGCCCGCCGTGGGGCTTCGGAAGGCCAGCAGCAGCTCCGCCAGGGTGGACTTGCCGGAGCCGGTCCCGCCGATGACGGAGACCCACTCCCCCGCCCCAATGCGCAGGGTCACGTCGCTCAGGGCGGGCAGGGCGCCGCCGGGATAGGTGAAGCTGAGCTTCTCCACGTCGATGGTCCCGTCAAAGCGCAGGCCCAGGGCGGGCCGCTCGTCCTCCAGGCCGGTGGACTCGGTGACCTGGCTCAGGCGCCGGGCCGCCACCCGCACGTGGGGCAGCATGACGATGGCGAAGGACACGGAGACGATGGCCCCCAATATAATGTTAATGTATTGGATCATGGCGAAGACGTCGCCGGGGGTGAGGCCGCTGCCCCGCTCCATGCGAAGGCCCCCCAGATAGACGATCAGCAGGGCCGCCGCGTTCAGCACAAAGGCCGCCATGGGGTCGATGACCGCCATACGGACGTTGGCCCGGATAATGTTGTCGGCCATGGTTCGGGTGGCGTCGGTGATGCGCCGGTGGGCCAGCAGCTCCCGGTCAAAGGCCCGGATCACCCGGATGCCCCGCAGCCGCTCCCGGACCAGGTCGTTCTGCCGGTCGCAGTACTCGTCGGAGATCTCCCAGAGCTTGTCGATGCGCTTGCTCATCAGCAGCACCGCCGCCAGCAGCAGGGGCACCGCGCAGAGGATCACCAGAGACAGGCGGAAGTCCTTCCGCATACAGAGAAAGACGCCCCCCAGGAACATCAGGGGGATGGTGATGATGCTGCCGCAGAGCATGGAGATCACCCAGTTCAGGGTACCCACGTCATGGGTGGAGCGGGTCACCAGATTGGAGGCCCCGATGCGGCCCACCTCCGCCAGGGTCATGCTGTGGACCTTGCGGAAGAGGGCGGAGCGGAGGCTCCAGGTGTAGCCGGAGATGACGTGGTACACCACCCAGTAGCCCCCCGCCACGGAAGCCAGGCTCAAAAGGGATATGGCCAGCATCCACCCGCCGGTTTTCAGCACGTAGCCGAAGGTGTCGGCCTCCGCCGCCCCGTAAACGCCCTTGTCCAGCACGTTGGACATGAGGGTGGGCAGCAGCAGATTGCAGAGGGCGGAGACCGCCATCAGAAATGTGGCCAGGGCGATTCTGCCCTTGTAGGGCAGCAGAAATGATAAGAGTTTTCGCAACTTGAATTCCCCTCCTTTCGGGGGTCGCGGCGCCTTGCGCCGGGTGGTCGTTTCGTAAAATTGGATAGAAAAATACCGCAGCGAAGCAGCTCCCGTCCATGGCTGCGTCCTGCGGTTTGCCATATGCGCGAAAGATCCTTCCGTCGGCACACCGAAGCCGGGGTCGCCCCCCTGATCCGGTCTGCCCGTATTCACTTATCCGGAAATATCCTCAAAAAATACAAACATCGTTCCGTACTCCTTTCCGGTCCGCTTTCGCAAACACTCTGTATTGTAATATAGCATCGCCGCGGCGCTTTGTCAAGCCGCGTTTGCCCGGTTTTTCCGGGCTTTTTCCGGCTTTTGGCCGGTTTTGCCCCGGAACGTCAAAAACCCCCGGGGCGAACCCCGGGGGCCTTTGAGAAAAGAAGAGAAGAAATGAAAAGTACAGCGGCTTTGTCGCTATCGCTTACGGTGATAGAATAACGGATAATTATGAACTGGGTGTGAATGTCATGCAAACAAAGATTAAACCTTTTGTAAACATCCGGAGGATTTGAGCTGCTCCAGGGCCTCCACCACGCCGGCAATGCTGCCCTCGGCACAGGGGCGGACCAGGCGGCAGCAGCCCAGCTCCTTCACGGCGGGGTCGCAGTCGGCGGGGGCAAAGGCCAGATCCGCCTCCAGCAGCATGGAGGCGTCGTTCATGGCGTCTCCCGCGCAGACCAGGGTCCTCCGGCCCAGCCTCCTGGCCAGGGCCCGGGCAGCGGAGCCCTTGCTGGACTCTCTGGCCTGCAGATCGATGATCTTCATGGCGGCCCGGTCCGCCCGGAGCATGGGCCAGTCCGCCATGATCCTGGCGCAGCAATCCGTGAAGCGGGCGTCCTCCTCCGGGGTGCCGGTGTAGAACTGGCCCACGGTCAGGGTCCGGAACTTGCCGAAGAGGGCCAGCTTGTGATAGCGCTCCGGCGCTCCGTCCAGGTCCACGGTTTTGCAGGCCACCCCCTGGGCCCGGTAGAAGGCCTCCCGGGCCGGATCCTCCCCGATCAGGTAGTGGGCGTCCACCCCCTGGACCTCCAGCCACAGCTCCGGGAATTCCCGGGTCAGATATTCCAGCAGATCCCGGCCCGTTGGCATCCACACCGTCCCGGAGAGCGTCCCTGTGTCGTAGTCGTAGGCGGCGGCCCCGTTGTAGAGAATCAGCGGGGCGTTGGTGGGGATCCGGTCCCGGTAGGGCCGGAACATGGGGACGCTGCGGCCCGTGCCCACGGTGAACAGGCCGCCCCGCTCCATAAAGGCTCGTATGGCCTCCAGGTTGGCCGCCGGGATGGAGCTGTCCGGCGCGGTGAGGGTCCGGTCAAAGTCCGAGACCAGCAGCATATCGGAAAAATCAGTCATAAGCGCACGTTCCTCGTCTGTTTTTGAATTCTGACTCATCTTAGTCATTTTTCCTTTGGAAGTCAACGATTTTTCCGAAAAAAAATTATGTAATCCGGCAAAAAAAGGATTGCAATTTCGTAACAAAACCGTTATACTAAAGCAAAGTGGAGCAATTTGGTACAAATTCCCACAAATTCCCACAGGATCATGCGAAATGGAGGAGGTGACCGGCTTGTTCGGGCAGTATACCCACAGCGTAGACGCCAAGGGCCGGCTCTTTGTGCCCTCCAAGCTCCGGGAGGAGCTGGGCGACTCCTTTTATCTGATGATCGGTGAGAACCACAGCCTCCTCGTCTTCCCCGAGGCCCGGATGGAGCGGGTGATGGCCAGCTTCAACGCCTCCCCCATCTCCAGAGACAAACGGCATCTGCTGGCCAACGTGGCCAAGATCGAGCCCGACAAGCAGGGGCGCTTTGTGGTGCCCCCCACCCTGCGGAATTACGCTCGCCTGTCCGGCGACGTGACCTTCCTGGGTCAGGGCGACTACGCGGAGATCTGGGACGCCGCCACCTATGCGGGCGATGAGAACGATTGGATCGACGAGGGCAATCTGAGCGAGACCTTGAAGGGGCTGTGGACGTGACGGGATTTCACCATATATCCGTATTATTGAACGAATCCATCGAGGCGCTGGCCGTCAAGCCCGCAGGCGTCTATCTGGACGGCACCCTGGGCGGGGCGGGCCATTCCTCCGAGATCGTGAAGCGGCTCAGCACCGGCACGCTGATCGGGGTGGACCGGGATCCGAAGGCCCTGGCCGCCGCCGAAGCGCGGCTGGCTCCCTGGGCGGAGCGGGTCAGACTGGTCCACGGCAACTTCCGGGAGCTGGACAGCATCCTGGACGGGCTGGGCATACCGGCGGTGGACGGGATCCTGCTGGATCTGGGCGTTTCCTCCCCCCAGCTGGACGAGGCCGCCCGGGGCTTCAGCTACATGGCCGACGCCCCCCTGGATATGCGGATGGACCCCGGCGATTCTCTGACCGCCTATGAGATCGTCAACAGCTGGCCCCAGGAGGAGCTGCGGCACATCCTCTTCGCCTACGGGGAGGAGCGCTACGCCCCCCTGATCGCCGCGGCCATTGTCCGGCGGCGGGAGCAGGCCCCCATCCGAAGCACCCTGGAGCTGGTGGAGCTGATCCGCGGGGCCATGCCTCAGAAGGCGCTGCGGGAAAAGCAGCACCCTGCCAAGCGCAGCTTCCAGGCCATCCGCATCGCCGTGAACGACGAGCTGGGGGCCGTGGACAGCTTCATGCGCCGGGCCGTGGACCGGCTGAAGCCCGGCGGACGGCTGGCGGTGATTACCTTCCACTCTCTGGAGGACCGGATCGTGAAGAACGCCATGGCCGAGGCGGCCAGGGGCTGCACCTGCCCCCCGGAATTCCCGGTCTGCGTCTGCGGCAAGAAGCCCACGCTGAAGCTGATTGCCAGAAAGCCCATCACCGCGGGCGAGAAGGAGCTGGAGGAAAATCCCAGGGCCCGCAGCGCCAAGCTGAGAGTCGCTGAGCGGCTGTAAGCCCGCTCTGACGCCACCTCATCCGTCATCCGGCTTCCGTGAGACGCCGGATGCCGCCTTCCTCTCAAGGGGAAGGCTTCGCCCGCAGCGCCAAGCTGCGCGTGGCTGAAACGCTGTAAGCGACGGACAAGCAGGGCTTGTCCCTACAACCTGAAAAGAGGTAATTGAAATGCCTGATACCCGATACAATTTCAACGGCAGCGCGGCCTATGATTACCGCTCCAACGCGGTACCGCAGCCGCGGCCCGGGGTATTGCCGGAGGAAAAGCCGCTCCGCAAGCCCAAAACAGTCGCCCACGCCAGGCCCGTCATCGCGCCACTGGCGGTGATCGGTCTGGTGCTGACCGCGGTGCTGCTCCTGATGGTGGTATACAGCTACGTGCAGCTCTACGAGACCAGCACCCAGGTGGGGCAGCTCCAGAGCCAGCTGAGCCAGGCCCAGGCGGACACCGCCAAGCTCCGCTCCACCTACGAAAGCCGCATCGACCTGGCCCGGATCGAGGCCAGGGCCAAGGAGTTGGGCATGACCCTCCCCTCCGCCCGGCAGACGGTGTACCTGAACATTGCGGGCGCCGACCACGCCGAGGTGCTGCAGGTGGATCAGCGCAGCTATCTGGAGAAGGCCTTCGACGCCTTGACCGGCAGCTTTTCCGGCATGCTGGAATATTTCCGCTGACGGAACATATACCAAAAAGGGGCGCGCACCCGGTGCCGCCCCTTTTTGGACGATTTCGGTTCCCCGTCTTCCGGGCCCAAATCCTTCCCGCCCATTCTCCCTGTAAAGCAAATGAGGTGATCCCGTGTCTAAAAAATCCAAAATCAAGCTCCTGAAGGCCCCCGCGAAGGTTCCGGCTTACGACCGGGAAAAGGCCGGGCACGGGGTGCTGCGGCGGACCACGTTTTTGATGGTCTTCTGCGGGGTGCTGCTGTTTTTGCCCCTGATCTGGCAGCTGTTCCGGCTGATGATCCTGGAGCACGACCGCTATGAGTCCGAGGCCATCAGCAACCAGACCAGCTCCACCCGGGTGGAGGCCAACCGGGGCGTGATCTACGACTGCAACATGAACATTCTGGCGGCCTCCAAGACCGTGGACACCATCTTTCTGGACCCCTGGGAGCTCCACAACGACGAGGAGGACGTGGATCTGATCGCCCGGACCCTGGGCGGGATTCTGGACGTGGACCCGGAGATGATCCGGGAGAAGGCCGCCAAGCTGGACCGCCGCTACGAGGTCATCGCCGCCAAGCAGGAGCCGGAGGTGGCCGAGCAGGTCCGGGCCTTCAAGCAGGAGCACGACATCGCGGGCATCCACATCAGCCCCGACGCCAAGCGCTACTATCCCTCCGGCACCACCGCGGCCCAGGTCCTGGGCTTCACCAACGGCGAGAACAAGGGCGCGGAGGGTCTGGAATCCTACTACGACGACATCCTTCAGGGCACCGCGGGCTCCATCATCACCACCAAGGGCAATTACGAGACCCCCATGCTCTACTCCTACGAGAAATACTATGAGGCCACCGACGGCAGCTCCCTGGTGCTGACCCTGGACTCCACCGTCCAGATGTACCTGGAGAAGAATCTGAAGGCGGCCATCGAGAAATACGACGTGCAGAACGGCGCCTTCGGCATCATCATGGACGTGAACACCGGCGCCATCCTGGCCATGGCCACCGAGGGCAGCTACGACCCCAACAACTACCTGGAGATCACGGATCTGGAGGTGGTAAAGAAGCTGGATGCGCTCTCCGAGGAGCTGCACCGGGTGGAAAAGGGCAGCGCCAGCTACAAGTCCCTGGCCGACGAATACAACACCCTCCAGGCCTCCGCCCGGCTGAAGCAGTGGCGCAACCGCTGCGTCTCCGACGGCTACGAGCCCGGCTCCACCTTCAAGACCATCACCCTGGCCGCCGCCCTGGAGGACGGGGCCGTGAATCTGAACTCCGCCTATTACTGCGGCGGCGCCAAGGACTACCCCGGCCGGGAAACCACCCTCCACTGCTGGAAGGACGGAGGCCACGGCTATGAGACCCTGGCCCAGGCCCTGCAGAACTCCTGCAACATCGCCTTCGCGGACATCGGCCTCCAGCTGGGGGGCAGCAGCCTGTATGACTACATTGAGGCCTTCGGCCTGCTGGAGCGCACCGGTGTGGACATGTCCGGCGAGGCCCTGGGCGTCTTCCACAGCCGGGAGAAGCTCATGTCCAACGCCCAGCTCACCGCCGTGGTGGCGGGCCAGTCCGTGAAGCCCACCCCCATCCAGATGGTCCGGGCCATTTCCGCCGTGGTGAACGGCGGCTACGTGCTCAAGCCCTACGTGGTCTCCGAGGTGCTGGACGAGAACGGCAACGTCATCGAAAAGCACGGCAAGACCGTGATCCGCCAGGCCATCAGCGCCGAGACCTCCAAGCTCATGTGCGAGCTCATCGAGAGCGTGGTCACCAAGGGCACTGCGGGCAACGCCCAGCTGGCCGGCTTCCGCATCGGCGGCAAGACCGGCACCTCGGAGAAGCTGGACGTCTACGAGGCCGACGGCACCCTGACCAAGGACCGCATCGTATCCTTCGTGGGCATCGCACCCATGGACAATCCCCAGTATATCTGCCTGGTGGCCCTGGACACCCCCAGCCGCTCCACCGGCATCTACATTTCCGGCGGCGTCATGGCAGCCCCGGTGGTGCGGGACATCTTCTCCGACACCCTGCTCTATCTGGGCGTCCAGCCCGACTACAGCAACGTGGACATGGCCACCGTCAACGTGCAGATGCCCGACGTGCGGGATCTGAGCGAGGAGGAGGCCGCGGAGCTGCTGAAGGAGCAGAGCCTGCGCTACCGCACCGAGGGCGACGGCGAAAGCGTCACGGGACAGATTCCCGGTCCCGGCGAGCTGCTGCCCGGCAACTCCCAGGTTATCCTCTACATGGGTGCGGACCTGCCCCTGGAACGGGTCACGGTTCCCAATCTGAAAAACATGAGCGTGTCTCAGGCCAGAGACGTGGTGGAAAGCATCGGTCTCTACCTGCAGACCAAGGGCTCCGGCCGATACTACGCCACCGTCACCGATCAGTCCCCGGCCCCCGGTACCGAGCTTGCCCGGGGCGCCACCGTCACGGTGGAGCTGACGGACCAGACGGTCCTGGACTAAGGAGATTATGACAATGAAACTATCCGATCTGTTAAAAGATATTCCCGTTCTGGAGAGCAGCTGCGATCCGAACACCGAGATCACCGGAGTCTGCTACGATTCCCGGGAGGTGAAGGACGGCGGCATGTTCGTGGCCATCACCGGCTACAAGCAGGACGGCCACAAGTTTATTCCCGACGCCCTGGCGGCGGGCGCCGGCTGCATTCTTTGCGAGCGCAGGCCGGAGGGCCGGATCCCCTACGTGCTGGTGCCCAATTCCCGGGTGGCCCTGGCCGTCCTGGGCGCCAACTGGTACGGCCATCCCGCCGACCGGCTCACCATCCTGGGCGTCACCGGCACCAACGGCAAGACCAGCATCACCTATCTGATGAAGTCCGTGCTGGAGCAGCTGCTGGGGGCCAAGGTGGGCCTCATCGGCACCATCCAGAACATGATCGGCAGCGAGGTACTGCCCACCGAGCACACCACCCCCGAGAGCTTTGAGCTCCAGGGCCTCTTCGCCCGGATGCTGGAGGCGGGCTGCACCCACGTGGTGATGGAGGTCTCCTCCATCGGCCTGTATCTGCATCGGGTGGACTGCGTGCCCTTCGCCGTGGGCGCCTTCACCAACTTCACCGAGGACCACCTGGACTTCCACAAGACCATGGAGGCCTACCGGCAGGCCAAGGCCCTGCTCTTCCGCAAGTGCCAGTTCTCCGTCTTCAACATCGACGACGAGGCCGTGGCCCGGACGGTGGATGCCGCCGCCTGCTGGACGCTGACCAGCTCCGTCCAGGGCCTGCCCGCGGATCTGACTGCCACGGACCTGCATCTTGGCGCGGACCACGTGGCCTTCACCGGCCACTATAAGGGAGAGGACTTCCCGGTCCGCCTGGGGATCCCCGGCGGCTTCTCGGTTTACAACGCCCTGACGGTGCTGGGCATGGCCATCGGCCTGGGCATCCCCGTCCGGGACGCGGCGGACGCCCTTTCCAGGGCCAGCGGCGTCAAGGGCCGCATGGAGGTGGTCCCCACCCCCGGCAAGGACTACACCGTCCTCATCGACTACGCCCACACCCCCGACGCCCTGGAAAACGTGCTGAGATCCGTCAAGAGCTTCTGCCCCGGGCGGCTCATCGCCGTCTTCGGCTGCGGCGGGGACCGGGACGCTCTGAAGCGGCCCATCATGGGCCGGATCGGCGTGCGATACGCGGATCTGCCCATCATCACCTCCGACAATCCCCGCACCGAGGACCCCATGAAGATCATCGCGGACATTCGCAAGGGGGCGGACGAGATCGGCAAGACCTATTTGGTGGTGGAAAACCGCCGGGAGGCCATCGCCCGCGCCATGCGGGAGGCCCGGGCCGGGGACATCATCGTGCTCTGCGGCAAGGGCCATGAGAGCTATCAGATCATCGGAACGGAAAAGACCCATCTGGACGAACGGGAGGAGGTCGCGAAAAACCTGTGATTACGCTGAAGCAAGCCGCCCTCTGGAGCGGTGCGGCAGTTTTGCCGGAATTTGAGCACATCGCCTTTGCGGGCTCCCAGGTGGACTCCCGGGTCATCAAGCCGGGGGAGCTCTTCGTGGCGATTCAGAGCAATGAGGGCGCTTCCGGCCAAAGCCCGGAGAAAAAGGACGGCAATTTCTACATCCCCGCCGCCATGGAGCGGGGCGCCGCCGCGGCCCTGGGCGCGGCCCAGCTGCCCGGCGTGCCCATGCTGACGGCCCCCGACAGCCTGGCGGCCTGGCAGCGGCTGGCGGCGGGCTGGCGGCGGACCCTGACCGGGACCCGCTTCATCGGCGTCACCGGCAGCGTGGGCAAGACCACCGTGAAGGAGATGACCGGCCAGATCTGCAGCGCCATGCTGCGGTCCCAGTGGACCCAGGCCAACTACAACAACGAGATGGGCGTCCCCAAGACCCTGCTGGATCTCCGCCCCGAGACGGAGCTGGCGGTGGTGGAGATGGGCATGAGCAACCGGGGGGAGATCTCCCGGCTGACGGCCCTCACCCGGCCAGACGTGGCGGTCATCAACATGATCGGCACCATGCACATCCAGCAGCTGGGCTCCCGGGAGAACATCTGCAAGGCCAAGCTGGAGATTCTGGAGGGCCTGGCCCCCGACGGCGTTGCGGTGCTGAACGGCGACGAGCCCCTGCTGCGGGCCGCCGCCCCCGGCTGCAAAACCCTGTGGTTCGGCCTGGGGCCGGAGAATGATCTGCGGGCGGAGGAGCTCCGCTACACGCCCTCGGGCATCGCCTTCACCGCCGCGGGCCTGGGCTGCCGGGTGCCGGTGGAGCTCCCCGTGCCCGGCCTGCACGACGCCGCAAACGCCCTGGCCGCCATGCTGGCCGCCCACTGCGCGGGCGTGCCCCTGCGGGTCGCCGCCGAGGCCCTGCGGAACTTCAAAAACACCGGCCACCGGATGGCGATCCAGCTGAAAAACGGCTTTACGGTGCTGGCCGACTGCTACAACGCCGGTCGGGAATCCACCGCCGCCGCCCTGCGGGTCCTGCGGGACCGGCCCGCCCGGGGCCGCCGCATCGCCGTGCTGGGGGATATGCTGGAGCTGGGGGCCTTTTCCCGGGACTTCCACCGGGAGATCGGCGAATGTGCCGCCCGCTGCGCCGACCTGGTGCTGGCCTTCGGGCCGGAGAGCCGGGCCCTGGCGGAGGCCGCGGGCGGCAAGGCCCGCTGGTTCGCGGACCGGGACGCCCTGCTGGAGGCCCTGCGGCAGCAGGCCCGGCCCGGGGACTCCGTCCTCTTCAAGGCCAGCCACGGCATGCACCTGGAAGCCGTCATGGACGCATTTTTAGCCTGACGGACGGCGCTTCCCGCCAAGTCATATACAGATATACGGAGGAATTTCCATGAAAGACGGACAAATCTTCGCGACCATCGCCATGATCGCGCCATGTTTTCTGATTGCTCTGATTGCGGGGCGCTTCATCATTCCCTGGCTGCGGGCCCTGAAGGCCGGGCAGACCATCCGGGAGGTGGGCCCAAAGTGGCACAACTCCAAGGCCGGCACCCCCGCCATGGGCGGTCTGATCTTCATTCTGACGGCCTGCCTCGGCGTGGTGGGCCTCGGCATCGCCTTCGGCAAATGGTCCTCCGCCCTGGTCTTCGCCTTTGCTCTGATCTTCGGCGCCATCGGCTTTCTGGACGACTTCAAAAAGGTCAAAAAGAAGCAGAACGAGGGCCTGACGGCCCCCCAGAAATTCATGCTGCAGCTGGCGGCCTCCGCCCTCTACCTCTACATTCTCTTCCGGATGGGCCACATGACCACGGATCTGTGGATCCCCTTCACCGACGTCACCTGGCACATCCCCCTGTGGATCTACCTGTTCTTCGCGGTCTTCGTCATCGTGGGCACCGTCAACGCGGTGAATCTCACCGACGGCATCGACGGTCTGGCCACCGGCGTCACCATGCCGGTGATGATCTTCTTCCTGGTGGCCTCCATTCTGCTGAAAAAGGCGGAGCTGGCCATCTTCCCGGCGGTGCTGCTGGGGGGCCTGGCGGGCTTTCTGGTCTATAACTTCCACCCCGCCAAGACCTTCATGGGCGACACGGGCTCCCTGTTTTTGGGCGGCGCCGTCTGCGGCATGGCCTTTGCCCTGGATATGCCCCTGATTCTGGTGCTGGTGGGTCTGATCTACATCGTCGAGACCCTCTCGGTCATCATGCAGACCACCTACTTCAAGCTCACCCACGGCAAGCGGATCTTCAGGATGGCCCCCATCCACCACCACTTTGAAATGTGCGGCTGGTCTGAGGTCAAGATCTGGACGGTCTTCACCGCCGTCAGCGTCGTCATGTGCGTCGTGGCTTACCTTGCGATCGGTCCCCTTTATTGACAGGAAATTCAGGAGGTGCCTATGGCACTTTTCAAACACAACAAGCCCGATCCCCAGTCGGAGGCCAAGGCCCTGCGGGCGGACACCACGGGTCAGCTGGATATGCCCTTCCTGCTGCTGGTGGTGATCCTGCTGATCATCGGCCTGGTGATGATGTTCTCCGCCAGCTATGCCCGGGCCAACTGGGACACCGACGGCCGGAACTCCGCCTACTACTTTGTGCGGCAGGCGGGCTTCGCCCTGGGCGGTCTGGCGGCCATGCTGCTGGTGGGCAGGCTCAACTACTTCATCTGGTACCGCACCGCCATTCTAATCCTGGGCGTCTCCATCTTTCTGCTGGCCCTGGTGCCTCTGATCGGCGTGGAGGTCAACCAGGCCAAGCGCTGGCTGCGGCTGGGCATCCAGTTCCAGCCCTCCGACGTGGCGAAGCTGGGGGTCATCCTCTCCTTCGCCGCCATGATGTCCGCCTGGCAGGACAAGATGGAGAGCTTCCGCTACGGAGTGCTGCCCTACGTGATCATCATAGGCCTGATCGCGGGCCTGCTGTATCTGGAGCCCCACCTGTCCGCCACTTTGATCATCGGCATCACCGGCGCCTCCATGATGCTGCTGGGCGGCACCAAAAAGCGCTGGCTGCTGCTGGGCGCTCTGGCGGCGGTGCTGGCCCTCTTTGCCTACATGCAGATCAAGGGCTACGCGGGCGAGCGCTTCTCCGTGATGCTGGACCCCTTCAGCGATCCCCTCGGCAAGGGCTACCAGGGCATCCAGTCCCGCTACGCCATCGGCTCCGGCGGCTTTCTGGGCCTGGGCCTGGGCCGCAGCCGGCAGAAGTATCTGTATCTGCCGGAGGAGCACAACGACTACATCTTCGCCATCGTCTGCGAGGAGCTGGGCTTTGTGGGAGCCGTGGGCATCATCCTGCTCTTCGCCCTGCTGGTGATCCGGGGCTACTGGATCGCCATCCACGCCAGAGACCGCTTCGGCACCCTGGTGACGGCGGGCATCATCACCAAGCTGGCCCTGCAGGTGTTCTTCAACATCGGCGTGGTCTCGGGCCTGCTGCCCCCCACGGGCATTTCCCTGCCCTTCTTCTCCTACGGCGGCACGGCCCTGCTGCTGCAGCTCTTTGAGATGGGCATTGTATTAAGCGTATCCCGCTGGTGCGTCAACAAGGACGCGGTGGGGAGGAGACAAGCATGAACGTGATTTTTACCTGCGGCGGGACCGCGGGCCATATCAATCCGGCCATCTCCGTGGCCAATCTGCTGCGGGAGCGGAAGCCGGAAACCAACATCCTCTTCGTGGGCGCGGAGGGGGAAATGGAGACCCGGCTGGTGCCCCGGGAGGGCTACCGGCTGGAGACGCTGAAAATATCCAGCTATTCCCGGAAGCTCAGCCCCAAGGGGATCTGGCACAATCTGGTCACTCTGAAAAATCTCACCGCCGCCCGGAGCAAGGCGGACCGAATCATCCGGGACTTCCGGCCCGACGTGATCGTGGGCACCGGCGGCTACGCCTCCTACCCCCTGCTGCGGCAGGGCGCCAGGCGGGGCGTCCCCACGGCGGTCCATGAGGCCAACGCCATGCCGGGGCTCACCACCCGCATGGTGGCCGACAGCGCCAGCTGCATCATGGTCTGCTTTGAGGAGAGCAAGGCCTACTACAAGCACCCGGAACGGGTGCAGGTGGTGGGCATGCCGGTGCGGCAGGAATTCCTCTATACCACAAGGGCCCAGGCCAGAGAACGGCTGGGTCTGAAGGACGAGCCCCTGGTGGTCTCCGCCTGGGGCAGCCAGGGGGCCCGGGAGATGAACAAGCGCATCGCGGACTTCATCGCCCTGGAGGTCAGGGACGGCTGTCCCTGGCACCACGTCCACGCCACCGGCTCCTACGGCTGGCGCTGGATGCCGGATCTGCTGGCGGAGAAGGGCGTGGATCTGAAGGCCCACCCGGAGCTGGATATGCGGGAGTATATCCACAACATGCCGGATCTGCTGGCCGCCGCCGACCTGGTGCTGACCCGGGCCGGAGCCTCCTCCCTCAACGAGATCGAGGCCGCCGGGACCCCCTGCGTCATCATCCCCTCCCCCAACGTCACCGACAACCACCAGGAGAAAAACGCCCGGGTGCTGGAGCGGAGTGGAGCGGCTGTGGTGCTGCTGGAGCCGACCCTCACCGGCCAGGCCCTCTATGAGACCGCCAAGGCTCTGATGGCCGACGCCCCCCGCCGGGCCGAAATGCGGCGCAATCTGCAAAGGATGGCCGTGGTGGACAGCGCCGAGCGGATCTATCACACGATCCTGGAGCTGGCGGGAAAATAAACCAACGAATCACGAAAAGGCGGGCCCCCGCATAGTATGGCTTATCATGCCACAAGGGGGGCCGGCTTTTGGAACGCTTACATATCACCGGCGGCGTGCCGCTGCGGGGAACGCTGGCGGTACAGGGGAGCAAGAACGCGGTGCTGCCCATTCTGGCCGCCGCCGCCGCGATCCCGGGCCGCTTTGCCCTCTCCAACTGCCCCTCCATCCGGGACGTGGACGTGACCCTGGCCCTTCTGAAGGGGCTGGGCGTCCGCTGGACCCGACGGGGCGGCTGTCTGGAGCTGGACAGCCGCGAAGCTCCGGGTTCCGCCCCGGACCCCGCTCTGGCGGGGCAGCTCCGCGCCTCGGTGCTGCTGCTGGGGGCTCTGCTGGCCCGGCTGGGCCGGGCGGAGATCCCCCTGCCCGGGGGCTGCGTGCTGGGCGCGAGACCTCTGGATCTGCATCTGCGGGCTCTGGAGGAGCTGGGCGTCCGGGTCCAATGCGAGGCAGGCCGACTGTTCTGCCGGGGCAGGCCTCGGGGCGGCAGTGTGCTGCTGCGCTATCCCAGCGTGGGGGCCACGGAGAATCTGATGCTGGCAGCCCTGGGAGCCGCCGGACCCGTCCGCGTCCTGGGCGCCGCCCGGGAACCGGAGATCCGGGATCTGGCCGACTTTCTCACTGCCTGCGGGGCCAGGCTCCGGGGCGCCGGCAGCAGCTGCGTGGAGATCAGCCCGGCGCCCCTTCACGGGGCGGTCCACCGGATCCTGCCGGACCGGATGGAGGCCGCCACCTGGCTCTGCGCCGGGGCGGCCACCGGCGGCTGTCTGACGCTCACCGGCCTGCGGCCCGGCCATCTGGAGCCGGTTCTGGCCCTGCTGGAGCAGGCGGGCTGCCGCGTCCAGCGGGGCGCCAATGCCCTGCGGCTCACGGCGGGCCCTCTCCGCAGCCCCGGCAGCGTGGTGACGGGTCCCTATCCCGGTTTTCCCACCGACGCCCAGGCCCCCATGATGGCGGCCCTGCTGCGGGCGGAGGGCTGTACTCTCTTTCGCGAAACCGTCTTTGAGGGCCGCTACCGCCACGTGCCGGCCCTGCGGGCCATGGGCGCGCAGATCGAGACCGCCGGCAGCCTGGCGCGGGTCCGTGGCGTGAAGGCCCTCCGGGGCGCCGCTGTCCGGGCCACCGATCTGCGGGGGGCGGCGGCCATGGTCATCGCCGCCCTGGCTGCCCGGGGCGAGAGCGCCATCACCGAGGCCCGCCACCTGGATCGGGGCTACGGCGACTTCGTCCGCCGTCTCCGCTGTCTGGGCGCGCTGGTCGAGGCGGAGGGCGGTTGACAATCATCCAGAAACGATCTATAATGGGCAAGAATCAGAATTGCCTTTCATTCTTACGCCGGAGGAAGCTATGGAACAGAACGAAAACAGACGGCCTTCCCAGCGGGGCAAAACCAGCGTCAGCCGGGAACGTCCCCGGACCCCGGCTGCTCGGCCCAGGGATTCCCGGCCCCGAACCGGAAACGCCGCTTCCCGGGAAGCCGCCCGGCGGGAGCGGAGCGCCGCCCGGCAGGCCCCCGAAGAGGAAACCCGGCAGCCGGAGCAGCGGCAGTCCCGCCGCGCCGCCCCGGACCGAAAAACCGCCCGGGAGCGAACCGGACGTCAAGCCAAGGCCCCCGCGCCCAAAAAGGCGGCCCCCAGGCGGGGCAGAAAGAAAAAGCCCCACCGGGTTTACAACACCAACTTCGGCTTCAAATTCGGCGTGATGCTGGCTGTGGTGGCGGTGATCGTGCTGAGCATGATCATCTTCTTCAAGGTCAAGCACGTGGAGGTGGTGCTGCCCACCGACGAGGCGGGCCAGGCCGCCGCCTACTACAGCGCCGACGAGATCCGGGATGCCTCCGGCGTCAACCTGGACGAGAATCTGCTGAGTCTCAGCAAGGCCACGGTGGCCGCCCGCATCCACGCGGCCCTGCCCTACGTCAACGAGGTGCAGGTGAAGAAGCAGCTGCCCGGCACCGTGATCATCAGCTTCTCCGAGTTCCAGGTGACCTACGCCGTCCAGGACGAGACCGGCGGCTGGTGGCTCATGAGCCGGGACGGCCGGATCCTGGAGGCCTCCGACCAGGAGGGGATCCACGGCCATCTGCAGGTGACCGGCATGGTCATCCAGGTGCCGGAGCCCGGAGACTACTTCAAGCCCGCCGCCACCGAGGGCGCCGACATGTCGGAGATTGCCGCCAAGCAGCAGGTGGTGCTGGAGCTGCTGCCCGCCCTGGAGGAGAGCCCCTTTGCCAAGGAAATCGTCAGCGTGGACGTGTCCACCTCCTACGATCTGAAGCTCTGGTACGGCACCCGCTATGAGATCCGCCTGGGCACCACGGAGCGGCTGGACTACAAGCTGAATTTCCTCCGGGAGACCCTGAACAACAGCGACGTGCAGCACAAATCCGGTACCATTGACCTGAGCTTCAACGAGGACGAACGGGTCCATTTTCTGGAATTCCGCTGAGGCGCCCCGAAAAAGTTAAAAAATATTTACAAAAAACGAGAAATTTCTATTGACCAAACGGAAAACGCAGGGTAAAATAGAACAGTATAAAAGCGCGCAATTTGCAAATACTGACTTCGGACTTGTTCCAACGATTACAGATACATAGGAGGACGAACTCATGGCAGACTACCCTGAAAAAGTCGTAAATATCAAGGTCATCGGCGTCGGCGGCGCCGGCAACAACGTTGTCAACCGGATGCTCAAGACCGGCGTGGAGGGCGTGGACTTCCTCGTGGTCAACACCGACCGGCAGGACCTGAATAAATCCAACTGTCCCAACAAGCTCCCCATCGGTGAGAAGCTCACCGGCGGCATGGGCGCCGGCTCCAAGCCCGAGATCGGCAAGAAGTCCGCGGAGGAATCCCGGGCCGCCATCGCCAAGGCCCTGGAGGGGGCCGACATGGTCTTCATCACCGCCGGTATGGGCGGCGGCACCGGCACCGGCGCGGCTCCCATCATTGCGGATCTGGCCCACGAGGCGGGCATCCTCACCGTGGGCGTGGTCACCAAGCCCTTCCGCTTTGAGGGCGCCAACCGGATGCGCCAGGCCGAGGCGGGCATCGCCGCCCTGTCCGACAAGGTGGATTCCCTCATCGTGATCCCCAACGACCGGCTGAAATACGTCACCGACCAGAAGATCACCTTTGCCAACGCCTTCGGCATCGCTGACGACGTGCTGAAGCAGGCTGTCACCTCCATTTCCGAGCTGGTCAGCTACTCCGAACGGGTCATCATCAACCTGGACTTCGCTGACGTCTCCGCCGTCATGAAGAACGCGGGCCGGGCTCATATGGGCGTGGGCACCGCCTCCGGCCGCGACAAGGCCGAGCAGGCCGCCATGGCCGCCGTGGCCTCTCCCCTGCTGGAGACCTCCATCAACGGCGCCACCGGCGTTCTGGTGAACGTCACCGGCTCCCAGGAGCTGAGCCTGGACGACGTGGAGACCGCCTCCAACATCGTCATGGAGGCCGCCAACCCCGAGGCCAACATCATCTTCGGCGCCACCTTCTCCGAGGACTTTGAGGACGAGATGCGGGTCACCGTCATCGCCACCGGCTTTGACGCCGAGCAGAAGCCCGAGGAGCCCAAGCCCGAGCGCAAGGCCTTCAGCAACCTGAACAACGACTTCGGCAGCCGCCCCGCCGGCGGCAGCACCCGTCCCGCCCCCGCCCCCGCCCAGGTGGACAACCGGGACATCAACGACATCGACGAGATCTTCCGGATCTTCAAGCGCTGAGCGCGAAGCAAAGCGCGAAAGCAAGCCCGTCCCACCGGCAATGTCACGATCTTCATGACATTGGTCCGGTGGGACGGGCTCGTTTTTTGTCCCGGGATCAGGGCAGCAGGGCCTTCTGATCGCCCAGGGCCTTGAAGACGGTCATGCCGAAGCAGAACAGGGCCGCCAGGTTCAACAGCGCGGGCAGGACGCTCAGCAGATAGAAGCTGGCGTCCAGGGCCGCCCAGACGTAGGAGGGGATCTGCGCCAGATTGACCGCGTTGCCGATCAGAAGGCCGGCCGCCGCCAGGAAGCACATGACCCCCACGAAGGCGGAGATCCGCTTGTCGGGCATGCCGCTGCGGATGATCCGCTTGGCGGCGTTGAGGGACTGCACCAGCTTGGCAAAGTACAGGATCACCAGCGCCATGATCAGCGCCATCACAGCGAAGAACACCCAGAAATACTCCTGCAGCGCTCTCTCCAGCTTCCGGATCACCGCTTCGTCGGCGATGCCGTTCACGGAGATGCTGAGGCTGCCCAGGTCGCTGCGGGAATAGGCGATCAGCAGGCCCGCCGTCACAATGACCGCGGCCAGGCAAACCAGCACCAGCGCGATCACCACGAAGACCTTCAGGCAGGTCAGGCCGCCGGTTTTCAGGGGATTGCCGCTCCTGGCGTTCCCCCGGATGCTCCAGAGGGCGCCCACCATGGTCAGCATCACCATCGCCGTCAGAATCAGGGAGATGATCTCCCCCGTCCGGGCCGCGCCGGTGATGTGGATGTTCACGCCGGTGGAGAGATTGGCGCTGCCATAGCGCACCAGGCTCATCACAGATTGGGTCAGGCTCAGCACCATCCCCAGCGTATAGCTCAGGATCGCCGTCAGGAAGACGCCGGAGGCGCCGGAGCGGCGCAGGGCGGTCCGGGCCGGGGTCTCCACCGCGGGGTCAACGGGCTGGCCGGGGATATAGGCGCCCGTCTGGACAGCGCCGGGGTTGTAGCCCTGCCGGGGCACGTAGCCGGGGTTCACCGGCCCATAGCCCTGGGGCGGAACGGCGCCATAGGTCCGGGCGGGCTCCGGTGCCTGGCTCGGCTCGGCATAGGCGCCGGAGCTCTGGCCGGCATTGGGGGCCGGTTGCCGGAGCGCGTCCGGAGCAGGAACCGCGGTCTCACCGCCGGCGGGCTCCTGCGCTCCCGTCAGGGCCGTGCCGCAGTAGGGGCAGAACTTGCCTTCGCTTTCTCTCCCGCAATTGGGGCAAATCATAGGTAAGGCCTCCTTTTCTTCTTTTCTGATATTTGGATTATACGCCCATTTCCCCGGATTGTCAATGCTTCATCCGGCGGAAACGGCATTTCCCGCTTGCGGCGGTCCGGCTTCTGTGTTATGATACAAAAAAAACGAACGGGAGGTCCCATCATGGAGCACTGGCTGGAAAGCGTCTATTCCGACGGCACAGAGGAATTCGTCTCCCCCGCCCCGCGTTTGGGCGGCAGCGTCACCGTCCGCCTCCGGGTCTACGCCGACGCCCCGGTGGACCGGGTGATCCTGCGGAGCCTGCCCAACGGCGCCGAGCAGCTGCGGGAGATGACCCGGGGCCCGGTGTGCCGGGGTCTGGTCTATTACGAGGCGGCCCTGCGGATCAACGAGCCCAGGGTGCCCTACCAGTTCTATCTGGTCAGCGGCAGCCGGGTGTATTTCTACACCCAGACCGGGGTCTCGGAGCTGCTGCCCGACGACACCCACGATTTCGTCCTGCTGGCGGACTACGCGCAGCCCGCCTGGGTGAAGGAGGCGGTGTTCTACCAGATCTTCCCGGAGCGCTTCTGCAACGGGGACCCCGCCAACGACGTGCGGGACGGAGAATACTCCCTGCGGGGCTTCCGGGCCCGGCACATGGACTGGGACGCGGAGCCCCTGCCCTACCGGGAGGGCGGCTGCCTGGACTTCTACGGCGGCGACCTGGAGGGCATCCGGCAGAAGATCCCCTATCTGAAGGAGCTGGGGGTCACGGCCCTGTATCTGAATCCCATCTTCACCGCCCCCTCCGTCCACAAGTACGACTGCGTGGACTACTTCCACGTGGATCCTCACCTGGGCGGCGACGAGGCCCTGGCCCGGCTCTCCGAGACCCTGCACGCCGCGGGGATGCGGCTGATTCTGGACATCTCCATCAACCACACCGGCTCCGCCCACCGCTGGTTCAACCGGGACTGCCTCTGGTTCGACCAGGGCGAGGGGGCTTACCACAATCCCCAAAGCCCGGAGCGGGGGTACTATTTCTTCGGCCCGGAGAACAGCTACCGGGGCTGGTGGGGCCTGCCGGAGCTGCCGGTTCTGAACTATTCCTCCCAGGCACTGCGGGACGTGATCTACCGGGGCCGGGACGCGGTGCTTCGGAAGTGGCTGCGGCCCCCCTATTCCATCGACGGCTGGCGCTTCGACGTGGCGGACGTGTTTGCCCGCTGCGACGAGCTGCAGCTGGCCCATACCCTCTGGCCCGAGATCCGGGCCGCCATCCGGGCGGAGAATCCCCAGGCCTACATCCTGGCGGAGGACTGGGGGGACTGCGCCCAGTATCTCCAGGGCGGAGAGTGGGACGCCCCCATGAACTACTGGGGCTGCGCCCGGCCCCTGCGGCAATTTGCGGGGCAGCGGGATCTCTTTATGGAACGGAGCCCCGCCCTGGCCGCCCTGCCCGGCGGCCTGTCGGCCCCCGCCCTGAAGGCCCGGGTCCTCCAGCATCTGGGCAAGCTGCCCTTCGCCCTCTGGGAAAACCAGTTCAATCTGCTGGACTCCCACGACGTGAGCCGCCTGCACAACGACCCCGCCCTGCGGCCCGAGGTCCTGGAGGGGGTTGCCATGCTGCAGTTTCTGCTGATCGGCGCCCCCAGCCTGTACTACGGAGACGAGGCCGGCGTGGGCGGCAGCCTGGGCAGCAACGAGGGCTGCCGCTGGCCCATGCCCTGGGACAGCGACTTTCAGCAGGGGCCCCGCTTCCGCTTCTACCGGCGGCTCATCGCCCTGAAGCGGCAGCGGGAGGCCCTGCGCCGGGGCGGGATGCAGTTCCTGCTGGCGGAGGGCGGCGTCGCCGCCCTGGCCCGCTTCACCCGGGATGAGGTCCTGGTGGCCCTGGTCTCCACCGAGGCTTCGGCCCGCAGCGTTCGTCTGCCTCTGGCCGCCGTGGGCGCGGCGGCCCCCGCCGGAGGGACGGATCTCTTCGGCAGGGCCCTGGACTGGAGGCCCCTGCCCGAGGGCAAAGGCGTCCTCGTCAGCGTCCCGGCCCACAGCGCCCGGCTCTTCGATTGCCGGATGCTGGCGTAAAAGGCCGCAGCGCCCGGCCCGGACCGGGAAAAGCTGAAAAAAACCGTGTAAAAATCCCGGATTTTGGGCAAAATAATGCTTGCAATCCCGGAGCAAATCATGTATAATACATCGGCATGGGTGAAAAAGCCCGTGACGCTGCAACTCACACACCCGGGGATTCTCCGTTCGGTGCCGCAAGGTGGACGGAGAAGATGATCGGGGTGGAGGAAAAAACAAAAAAGGAGATTAACAAAATGGCAGTCGTATCTATGAAGCAGCTGCTGGAGGCCGGCGTGCATTTCGGCCACCAGACCCGCCGCTGGAACCCCAAGATGGCCCAGTACATCTACACCGAGCGCAACGGTATCTACATCATTGACCTGCAGAAGACCGTGAAGAAGCTGGAGGAGGCCTACTCCTTCGTGCGTCAGCTGGCCGAGAACGGCGAGAGCATCCTCTTCGTCGGCACCAAGAAGCAGGCGCAGGACGCCATCAAGGAAGAGTCCGAGCGCGTCGGCATGTACTACGTCAACGCCCGTTGGCTGGGCGGCATGCTCACCAACTTCAAGACCATGCGCACCCGCGTGGACCGTCTGGCCCAGCTCAAGAAGATGCAGGAAGACGGCACCTTCGACATGCTGCCCAAGAAGGAAG
>CAMNHH010000011.1 GCA_946539175.1 uncultured Clostridia bacterium
CCTCGGTGACGAACAGCACGTCCTTGCCCACCTCCCGCTCCCGGGTAAAGCCCACGAAGGGATAGCGGCGGGTGGAGGCGGGGATCTGCTCCAGAGAAATCTTATCCAGCAGCTTGCGCCGGGCCGTGGCCTGCTTGCTCTTGGACTTGTTGGCGGAAAAACGGGAGATAAAGGCCTGCAGCTCCGCGATCTTTTCCTCGTTGCGCTTGTTCTTGTTCCGCAGCAAGGCCTGGACCAGCTGACTGGATTCGTACCAGAAGTCGTAGTTGCCCACGTACATTTTGATTTTGCCGTAGTCGATATCCACGATGTTGGTACAGACCGTGTTCAGAAAATGCCGGTCGTGGGAGACCACGATGACGGTGCCGGGATAGTCCAGCAGGAAATCCTCCAGCCAATTGATGGATTCAATATCCAGGTTGTTGGTGGGCTCGTCCAGAATGATGATATCGGGATTGCCGAACAGGGCCTGGGCCAGCAGCACCTTCACCTTGTCCCGGGGGTCCGTGTCGGCCATCAGATCGTAATGCTTGCCGACGTCGATGCCCAGACCCTGCAGGATCCGGCTGGCATCGGACTCTGCCTCCCAGCCGTTGAGCTCAGCAAACTCCGCCTCCAGCTCCGCAGCCCGGATGCCGTCCTCGTCGGAGAAATCCGGCTTCTCGTAGATGGCGTCCTTCTCCTTCATGATATCATACAGGTGCTGGTTGCCCATGATCACCGTATCCATCACGGAATAGGCGTCGTAGCGGAACTGGTCCTGCTTCAAAACGGACATGCGGACCCCCGGCTGGACTGCCACGTAACCCCGGGTGGGCTCCAGCTCCCCGGATAGGATCCGCACCAGGGTGGACTTCCCTGCCCCGTTGGCGCCGATGACGCCGTAGCAGTTGCCCGCGGTAAACTGCAGGTCCACGTGCTGGAACAGGACGGAACCCGCAAACTGCATACCAAGATCTGATACAGTGATCATAGTTGAATCTCCTTCACCATGTTTATGCTTTGTATATTATAATTGGTATATCATAGGAAAACCCCGCCTGCTCGATTGGGCCGAGGCGGGGCTCCTGCGCTGACGCGGTTCGCTTACAGAGCGTTTACCCGTGTTTTGAGCTCCTGGATCGTGTGCTCGGAAAGAGGATCACGCAGCAAAACGGACAGGACGCCAAGAAGACGCTCATCCGTGGAAAGCTCCGGCGTGGCATCCTTCAAAATGCCCGCAGCGTACTCCATATTTGTCACGGTGGCTGCATAGGTCCGTCCATAGCCCCGCCCGCAGCGGGTCATTCCATCTACCTGAATCACACCCTTCTCGATCATATTGTTCAGGATCAGATGGATGGAATTGGGATTCCAATCACGATCTGGGATCAGCTCAATGATTTCGGGTCGGGAGAGGGGCCTGTTCTCCTTCCAGAGAAGCTGCATAATTTTAAATTCATTGGGGGAAAGCGGGTTTTTCATGATTATGCCCTCCAATCGGTCAAATGCCAATTATTATTTTAATTATAGCATTATTTTGGAGGGGATGTCAAGGCTATTATCGTAAAAAACGCATGTAATATGCAAATATTTTGAACGAATATTCTAATATTCGCCATGATTCGATGCAATTTCTCATTTCTCATGGGAAACCGTATGAAGCATACGGAAATCATAGCTGCGGTGAAAACGGCTGATATCACCCCGGCTCATATAATACTGCAGCAGTCCCGCGCAGGCTCTGGTATCACTGAGGGCGTTGTGGTGCCGCAGCGGCAGCCCCAGCATTTCCGCCAGGGTGTCAAGCCTGTGATTGGGCGCGTCCGGCAAAAGCCGTCGCCCCATCTGACAGGTGCAGACGTACTCCCCCATCGGCTGCCATTGAATGCCGTAATCCAGCAGACAGCGACCCAGGACCCCCAGGTCGAAGGGCGCGTTGTGGGCGCAGAGAACGCCCCGCTCCAGCAAGGGCCGCAGAAGCTCCCACAACACCGGAAAGCTGGGCTGGTTGCGGACCATGCGGGGTGTGATTCCGGTGAGGCTGATATTAAAAGCATCAAATTCCGTTTCCGGGTTTACAAGGGAATAAAAGCTGTCGGTCTGGACCCCGTCCTCCACCAGAACCACGCCAATGGCGCTCATGCGATGGTTGCGGCTGTTGGGGGTCTCCACGTCGAAGGCCACGTAGGTATTTTGCATCGTTCTTCCTCAATCGTCTGTCATGTAGATATCGACCCCCAGGCGGAGCCAATCCTGCTGCCATTCCTTCTCTCGCAGGGTTCCGTAGAGCAGCTTCCCCGCGTCCATGAGACGGGCCAGAATCTGATTGTCCTTCCTCGGCACGTAGCCCAGCTTCACCCGATCCTTGGTATAGATCTTGATGGCGTTGGGATCGGAGGGATTGTCCGGAATCCGAACCAGCTCCAGTCGCTCTCCCGGCCGGAGAAAGGGTTCAAGCTCCTCAATTCCCACCACATGGGTGGTTCCAGCCACGATGGTGGACAGAAGAAGCAGATCTGAGGCATAGGGCTTCCGGCCGGGAAGCTCTTCGTGCAGCATCCGGATCAGACCGCCGGATTCCGATGTGGTCAGCTCTTTCATTCCGTATCTCCTTCTTTCGGCTCCGGGTCCAGCATCCGCGCGATCTGCTCCTCATAGTGGGTCGTCATGTCCCGCAGCTGGCCCAGCTTCTCCCGCAGCTCCGCCTCATGGGCCTTGCCAAGCTCCTCGTTCTCCAGATAGGGGCGGGCGTTGTAGGGGTATTTGCTTTTGATCTCCTCCAGCTGGGCATCCAGCTCCCGGACACTGTGGCGCAGACGTTTGGCCTCCTGCCGCAGTTCCTCCAGGGTAGAGCCGTTTTCCGCTTGGGCGGGCGCCAGGCTGTCGCAGATATCCCGGAGGGTTTGCAGATCCCCGGATTGATAGGCGCGGACCGCCTGGGCCAGGGTGCGAAGCTGCGCTTCGTCCTCCTCCGGGTTCAGATCGGGGTGCAGGGCCTTCACAGCCCGGCGGTACAGCTCCTTCATTTCCCTGCGGCCCTTTTGGCTCAGACCGGGGCCTTCCCGCCGTTCCATGGCGCCGGCCACCCTTTGAAAGCGATTCTCCAACTCCTGCCGATAGCCGGACAGCTCCCGGTCCAATTCCGCTTCGATCTCCGGCAAGTCCGCGGCTCTGCGGCGATTGCTGCTGGCCCGGATCAGACGGGCCTTCTTCTTTGCCCGCAGGCAGGCGCACCAACGCTCGTAGACCTTCACCTCCAGCGGACCGAAACGCCGCAGATAGGCGGCCTCGATGCGTCGGCATTGAACCATCAGAAGCTCGTCCTTTTGCAGCAGCAGCGCCGTCAAAGAGGCCCGCAGCCGGGCGATCTCCTCCCGCAGCGCCGCGTCCTCCGGGTGCTGCTCCGGCAGCCGGCTGCCCTGCTCCTCCATAGTTGTCTCCTTTCCTGTCTGCGCTCTCTTACTGCTGCGGCAGTGTCTCGTTCATGCTGCCGGTGCGGTAGCCGTTCAGATCCATGCTGACGTAGCTGAAGCCCAACTCCCTGCAGGTCTTGCAGATTCGCTCTCTGGTTCCGGGCTCGATGAGCCGTGGGAAATCCTCCGGCAAAACCTCGATCCGCGCCATGGTGCCGTGAATGCGGACCCGCATCTGGCGGAAACCCAGATCCAACAGCAGCTGCTCCGCCCGTTCCACCATGGACAGCTTTTCCGCCGTGATGGTCTCCCCGTAGACAAAGCGAGAGGCCAGACAGGCAAAGGAGGGCTTTTCCCAGGTGGGCAGCCCCCACTCCCTGGAGAGGGTGCGGATCTCAGCCTTGGTCAGTTCAGCCTCCCGCAGAGGGCTTCTGATCCCAAGCTCCGCCACGGCGATCAGACCGGGTCGGTAGTCCCCGTTGTCGTCCAGATTGGAACCCTCCGCCACCCAGGCAATGCCCCGGGCCGCGGCTTCCGCCTTAATTTTTGTGAACAGCTCCCGCTTGCAGAGATAGCAGCGGTTCGGCGGATTCTGGCAGAAGCCCTCGATGGAGAGTTCTTCGGAATCCAGGATCAGCTGGGTAATACCGGCCCGCTCGCAGAAGGCCCTGGCCTCCTCCAGTTCCCGCCGGGGGAAGGAACAGGATCGGGCCGTAACAGCGATGGCACGTTCTCCCAGGACCCGATGGGCGGCCTCCAGCAGGAAGGTGGAATCTACGCCGGAGGAGAAGGCCACCGCGACGCTTCCCATTTCCCGCAGAGACTGCTCCAGCTTTTGCAGCTTCAGATGCGTGGTGTCCATAGCTTTGCCTCCTGAACATTTCGTATTATTTTTCCCGGACCCGCTTGCCGGTGATCTGCTCCGGCACCAGGGCGAACATCAGGGTGCCGGGGCCGGACTGCTGGATCTCACGTTCGATATAATCCTCGTCCGAGGTGAACTTTCGGCTCAGACGGCGGGCAATCTCATAGATCCGCGTCCGGTCCTCAATCATTTCGATCCTGCCGAATACGATGACGCTGCGGAAGGTCAGAAACCAGTCTCCCGGAAGCTGAACGCCGCCGTCGGTGAGGCAGAAGGAGGCCTTATCGCAGCGAGAGATGGCGTCGCTGCGGTGTCCGGTCTTTCCGGTGTGGAAATACAGCTTCCCATCCTCCGGCTCATAGTAATAGTTGATGGGCATGCCGTAGGGGTATCCGTCGTCTCCCAGCACGGAGAGGACGCCCCGGACTCTGGTCCGCAGCAGTTCCAGGCACTCCGCCTCCGAAAGCTGCTGGCGGACACGGGACAGGCTTCTGAACATCTTCGCTTCTCTCCTTTTGCGTGATTTGCTTTATCATAGCACATTTTGTCGAAGGGCGCAATCCTTTTTCGGCGCTATGGAAGCTCCACCGGGCAGTCGGTGGCGAAGAAATAGAGCAGCTTCCGCTCCACCGGCAGGCCAAAGATCCGGGACAGGGCCTGGGAGTAGGCCTCCAGCTGGGGACGGTACTTCTCCCCTGCCTTCTCCTCGTCTCCCGGCTTGATCCGGTCGGTTTTGAAGTCCACCACGGTGAGCCGTCGGCTGCGAAACAGGCAGCAATCCGTGACGCCCTGCAGCAGCAGCTCCTCTCCGTCCGCCTGGGGAAACCAGCGTTCCGCCGGCGTCAACATGGAGAATTTGAATTCCCGCAGTACCCGATCCGCGGCCCGGATCTCCTCACCGAGAGGGCCAAGAAAGACCCGCAGCAGCTTCTCGGGGGAGACTGCTGCAGCCTGGGCCGGGGTCAGAAGCTCCCGCTCCACCATCTCCCGGAGCTGTTCCTGTATCTGCTCCAAACACGCAACCCGGTTAAAATCCAGATACTGTATGGCCTGGTGGACGGCAGTTCCCCGCTGGGCGGGGGTCAGCGGTTTTTCGGCGTACAGCAGAGCGGGCTTTCGGAGCCTGAGCCGCTGATAGTCCTCCCGAGGCGCTCCGTCGTCCGTCTCCTGATCCAGCGCCCGACCCTTGAGCTGGGTGGCGGTGAGCTTGGCGGGCAGGAACTGGGCCGCAGCGTGGGGATAACGGAATTTGAGGCAATTTGCCAGCGCGGTCGGGTCTACGGGCAGACCCGCGTATTCCGGTGCGTCAGAGGGCGCCGAACCCTGTTCCGCCGTCTGGGCCTCATGCCATGCGATGTGCCAGGGGATCTCGGAAACTGCGGTCCCCTCCGGCTTGCCCGCCACAGCATGAAGGGCTCCCGCCTCGGTCCGAAGCAGGGCCGTCAGAAGAACCCAATCTCCCATGCAGCCCGCCTGGGCCGCCTGCTGCCGGATGCTGTCCGGACTCAGCCGCAGGGCCAGGTCTGTCAGATGAGAGGCCAGATTCTCGGCGCAATGTACCATGATCAGCATATCCTTGGCCCGGGTCATGGCCACGTAGAGCACCCGCAGCTCCTCGGAGATATTCTCCGCCTTGATCTGCCGTCCAATTGCCGCCTTCGCGATGGAATTGAAGCGGGTGTGGGTGGGCCTGTCATAAACGGCGCAGCCGGCGCCCAGCCGGGCGTGAAATTGAACGGGGGTCTTCAGATCCTCCAGGTTAAAGCGGCGGGAAAGACCGCAGAGCAGCACAACCGGGAACTCCAGTCCCTTGGACTTATGGATGCTCATGACGGTGACGGCATTGGACTGGGGCCTCTGGGCTGTCACGCCGCCCTGCTCCCGCAGCTCCTCCACGTGGTCCAGGAACTGATGCAGACTTCCTTCCCCGCCTTGCGAAAAAGCCGCGGCCAGGCTGTAAAAGGCCCGCAGATTCTGCAGCCGGGCAGGCCCCCCCTCCATGGCCCCATAGACCGCCTCCAGACCGGTGGTCTGCTGGACCCTTTCCAGCAGAAGATGCAGGGGAAGGCTTTGGGCCTGGACGCGAAGGCTGCGGATGGTCTCCAGGGCCTTCGCCAGAGCGGGCTCCGATACCGAGGCCTCGAGAAGGGCGTCGTAGAGGGGCCCGCTCCCCGCCTGCCGTCTGGCCCGGGCCAGGACCCCGGCCTCAATGCCGAACAGGGGACTCAGGAGCGCGCCTGTCAGCGGGATATCCCGGTGGGCGTTGTCGATCACCTTCAGAAGGCACAGCAGCGCCTGTACCTCCGCTGCGTCCAGGACGCTCTGCCCCAGGTCGCTGGCGGCGGGGATGCCCTGCCGCTGCAGCGCCTCCAGATAAAAGGCGGCCACATTTTTGGGGGAGCGAAGGAGGATCACAATGTCTCCCGGCTCCACCGGGCGGCTGCCCTCCCCTTCCCGGATCAGCGTCCTGCTGTCCAGCAGCGCCCGGATACGGCCGGCCGCAAAGGCGGCCTCCGCCCGGTCCTTGTCCGGGGTCTCCGTCTCCTCGCTCTGCTGCCAGGTGGAGACGCAGTGAAGCTCCACCTGGGTCTGGGGCAGCGGCGTCATGGGTCTTCCCGGCCGCAGGGCCTCCTCCGGACCGTAGTCCAATCCGCCCACGGCAGGAGACATACAGCGGGAAAAGACCGCGTTCACTGCCTCCAGCACCGGCTCGCCGGAACGGAAGTTATGGGACAGCAGAATCCGCTGCCGTCCTGTTGGCGCGGCACGCTCCGCGTCGGGATAGGAGCCGTATTTTTCCAGAAAGATTGCCGGGTCCGCCAGGCGGAAGCGGTAGATGGACTGCTTCACGTCTCCCACCATGAATCGGTTCGTACCGTCTTTGGAGACGGCGCGGAAGATGGCGTCCTGGACCTGGTTGGTGTCCTGGTACTCGTCCACCATGATCTCCCGGTAACGTCCGCTGATCTGTCGGGCCACGGCGCTGGGGCTCACCCCGTCCGGCTCCAGCAGCAGCTTCAGCGCCAGATGCTCCAGATCCCCGAAGTCCAACGCGTGGAGCCGACGCTTTTCCGCCGCGTAGCGGGCGCTGAAATCCCGGGTCAGGGCGAACAGCGCCTTCAAGGTATCGGCGGTCTGGCGCAGATCCTCCAGAACTGTTTCAGAATCGCCGTAGAGCTCCTCGCTCCACTTGCCCACCAGATCAGCAGCCTGCTTCCGCAGAATCTTGGCCCGCTCCTGGAGCGCGGGATCGTCGCAATTCCGTACCGGGGGAAGGCGGCCGAAGCTCAGCTCCTCCCGGCACACCCTCCTGGTTTCATCCCAACCCGCACAGTCCGCCAGGCCCCGAAGCATGGCCGCGTTCTGGCCGAACAGCGCCGCGTATTTCACCAGGCTGTCGCTCCGCTCCAGCTGCGTTTTCATAGTTTCCAGGATCTCCGCTTGCTCCTGCGCGCAGTGCCGCAGGCCGGAGAGCAGATATTCGCCCCAGACGGTATGCTCCGCGCCCTGTACGCCCTCCAGCTCCAGCCCCTCCTCGCAGCTTTGCAGCCAGCGCTCCGGGGCCAGATTACATTGGGCCGTGCCGAAGACTCCAAGAATCAGCTCCGGGATCCGGCGGTCATCCCGTCCGGCCCCCAGGCCGTCCACCAGATGCCGCAGGGCGGGGTCCCGGTCGATCTCGCCGTAGCGATCCTCCAGCAGCTCCGCCGCGATCTGCTCCCGCAGACCGTCCGCCTCGCTCTGCTCCAGCATTCGGAAATCTGCCGGAATATCCAGATCATAGGCAAACTCCCGCAGAAGCTCTCCGCAAAAGGCATGGACGGTGGAGATCTGGGTCAGATAGACCCGGCTTTGCTGCCGCTGCAGGTGTCGGTTGTCCGGGTCCAGGGCCAGGCGAGCGGTCAGCTCCCGGGCGATCCTGGCCCGGAGCTCCGCCGCGGCCTTCTTCGTAAAGGTGATAATGAGATAATCGTTGATGGAGCATTCCTCGTCCCGACGGAGGATCTGGCCCATGAGGCGCTCCACGATGACCTTCGTCTTGCCGGAGCCGGCGGCGGCCGCCACCAGAATAGGCCCGCCGGGGCGTTCTACCGCCATCCTTTGAGCTGGCGTCAAAGTTTCAGCCACGTTCCTTCGCCTCCTCCTCCAAGGATTTCCAGAATTCTTCCCGCTTCACGGCGCGGAGCTTCCGCAGGGGCACTTCCCCGCTGTCCACCCGGCAGACCTCCCGGTAGGGACACCAGCGGCAGGCGTTGTGCTCCTCCCCCCGCCAATAGGGATCCGGGGCGATGGTGCCGGACCAGAGGCTGTCGGCCAGGGCACCTAAGGTATGACGTACATGCCCCTCCACCAGATCCAGCTGCCGCTCGTCCGCCAGATCTCCGCTGCGTTCTCCTGTTTTCTTGGAGACCTTATAGGGCAAATACACCGGGTCACTTCCCGGCTCCATGGCCTGGAGGATCTCCTCGTCGTCCAGCAGCAAGCCCTTACGGCGCAGCTTCTTGCGGCGCTGCTTCTCCGCCTCCTCCGGCTCTACCCGTCCCTTGGTCACTTCAACGTCATAGCGGGCCGGGAAATAGAGCACCCCGGCGGGCTCCAGGCTGCGGCCATAGAAGCGGGCCGCCTCCCGGGTCAGGGCAAAGAGATAGATCAGCATCTGCAGCCCCATGCCGCTGAGAATGTCGGTGTAGTCAAAATCCTTTTGGCCGGTCTTATAGTCAACCACCCGGAGATAGGTTTTGCCTCGGTCTGTGGTATAGAGGTCCACCCGGTCCACCACGCCCATCAGGCTGCCTGTCGCCAGGTTTCCCGTAATGGGGATGGCAGTTTGATTTTTGAATTCCTGCTCAAAATAACTGGGGATGAAGCGGGACTGTGCCAGCTCCCGGGACAGCTCCCGGACCACCTGCTCCACCTCTCCGAAGCTGCGCTCCAGCAGATAGGCCCCCCGCTTGGTCCAGGCGGAAAGCCCCCCCAGCACCTCTTCCACGAAGCGCTCATACCAGTCGTGGGCCAACGCAAGGACCCGCTCCTCCGCCACGGCAGAGAAGCCTCCCTCATTCTCCACGTCCTCTACGGTGTGCTGCAGCACGTAGTGGACCAGGGTGCCGTACATGGCGGGGTCCACGGAGGCCTGCTTTCGCTCCCTCAGCTTCAGGCCGTATTGGAGGAAATAGCCGAACTTGCAGGCCGCCAGCTTGTCCACCTTGGAGGCGGACAGGCTCAGCGACGGACCGTAAAGGGCCTCCACCGCGGCACGGTCCAGACTGCCGGGACTGTATGCTGCCCGCCGCTCCAGCTGCCGGAGGGCCGGAGCAAGCTCCGGCAGCTGCCGCAGCGTCTTCTCGGCATCGGGACTTCCGGCCAGCAGGGCCGCCGCTGCCTCCGGCTCCGTCGGCATCGGGAGGACCCGATCCCGCCCGCATTGGGGAAACAGCTGCTCCAGTCGGGAGAAGAGATAGCTTGGCGCGTCTCGGCCGCAGCTGATCTGCAGGCTCCTGTCCGGAGCCGTCAGAACGGTATAGGCCGTCAGAAGCTCCCGGTCGATCTGCTCCTCTCCATCCGGGGCTGCAGGCAGACCGGCCGCCTTCATGCTCCGCCGATCCGCCTCGCTGAGCAGTCCGGCTCCCGCGGACCATGCGGGCAGCAGGCTGTCATTGGCTCCCAGGAGAATAAAATGTCCACGGCGGGCGTTTCGCATGGCGGCGAGCTGCCCCACCAGTACGCTGTCCAATGTGGCGGGGATGGTTCCCACGCTGCCCTGCGTCAGGGCTGCCCGGAAGAAGCGGCAGAACTCCTCAGGGGTCCGGCTGCTCTGGCCCAGGACTCCATAGATCTGTTCCATGGTGGAAAGCAGCAGCTCATAGAGCTGGGTCAGCGCCTGGGCTCTCTGTCGGTCTCCGGCCGCGGCCAGCGCTCCGGCCTGTTCCCCGATTCGCCGCTCCAGTCCGATTTGCTCGAAAAAGTCCTGCAGCGCCTTGATTTGCAAGCCGGTGTTCGCTGCGCTCCCCAGCCTGTCCCGCAGCCGAAGCAGCGGCCCTACCGCCGCTTCTCTCGCTCGGTTCAGCGGCGCCAGCAGCTCCTCCAACGCTTCCGGGCTCAGACGCTCCACGCTGGGCCCGTTTGGATTTTTGTCGAAGGGCTTATCCCAGCGGCTGCCCCGCAGATCCCATACAAAGGCATAATTCTCCAGTCCGTCCGCCTCGTCCAGGGTGACGGGAGCGCAGCCGGAGCGGAGATATTCACAAACAGGCTCCGGCTCCATGCCACAGGCGGCAGCCTCCAGGGCGAAGACTACGGTACGGACCACGCCGTGGCGCATCAGATCCCGGTTGCCGGAAAAATAGGCCGGGACACGGTAACGATCCAGCAGATTCTCCAGCAGGGGCTCGTAGACGGCAGCGTCTGTGTAGACCAGGGCCACGTCCCGCCAGCGGGCGCCGCTTTGGATCAGCTGCTGGATCCTGCCCAGGGCCAGGTCGCACTCCTCTGCCGGGTCCGCGGCGGTCAGAAGGCCGATCTGCCTTGCCTCCTCCTGCCAGCGCTCGGGTCTGGGCGCAAAGAGCTCCCGGGCAAGATGCTCCAGCGGTGCCGGGCGGGCGTCGATGGGATGCGCCACCTCCCGATAGGGAATGCCGGCGCGATGGGCCAGCTCCCGCAGGCTCCGGGCCGTGGCCCGGGTCACGGCAAAGACCGTCTGGCCCCGGCGCAGATTGTCGCAGCTCAGCCAGACTGAAACGGAGGCCACCTGCTCCGCCAGAGCCTCCAGAACCCCCAGCTCCTGGGTCGTAAAATCCGTAAAGCCCTCCACCACCAGATGGAGGCCCTTGGCAAAATTGCTGTCATACAGGGCGTCCCGCAGCCGGTCCAGCCGGGTGGCGGGATCCAGGGCAGACTTGGCGCAGACCGTATCATAGAGCTCCAGGATCAGACAAAGCTCCTCCAGCTTTTCCGAAAGGGGCTCCGTCAGCTCCTGCCGGACGCTGCGCACTGCTTCCGCGTCCAGGCCGTAGGCGTGAAATTCATCCACCACCTGCAAAAGCTGCTCCAAGAACTCCGGCTTGGCGATATGGGCGCCGTAGAGCCGCAGCTTGGGCCGCAGCAGCTCCAGCGCCCCCGCCATGGCGATCAGGCGTCCGCTCTTGTCCAGCACGGGCTTCGCTGCGCCTCCCGCCACGGAAAATGCTCTGGAGGCCAGGCGGGTGAAGCTCAGCACCTCCGCCCGGCGGCTGATGGAATCCCCGCCCTTTTGGCACAGGGCCCACTCCGCGTCAAAGGAATTTTGCTCAGGGACGATCCAGATCCCCCTGCTGCCATCCGGGATGGCGCAGAGCTCCTCCACCGCCAGGCGGCTGTTGGTGCGCCATTCCGGGCTGTAATGTACCGTAAGCATTCGATCATCTCGCTTTCTGCTCCTTATCATATCACATTTTGTCTGCTCTTGGTAGTATTTGCCCTGGATTTTTTTCATGAAGTCTTGTCATGCCGCCTTTTTTCGATTATAATAAAAAGAAAAAAGGACGGTGCTGCCATGAGAATCGCGATCATCGGCGCCGGCGCTGCCGGGATGGCTGCCGCCATCACCTCGGCTGCCTCCGGCGCCAATCAGGTGCTGCTGCTGGAGCGGCAGGCCCGGGTGGGCCGGAAGCTGCTGGCCACCGGCAACGGACGCTGCAATCTCACCAACCGCCATACGGACCCCTCCCGCTATCACGGCAACAGCCCGGATTTTGTCCGGCCCGCCCTGGAGGCCTGCCCGGTGGAGTCCACCCTGGACTTTTTCCAGGCCCTGGGCCTCTACACCGTCACGGAGCCGGACGGCAAGGTCTATCCCTGGTCCGACCAGGCAAACTCCGTGGTAGACGTGCTGCGCTTCGCTCTGGATCGAAAAAACGTCAGCCTGATCACCGGCACTGAGGTGGTCAGCGTCAAAAAGACCGCCGAAGGCTTCCGGATCAAGGATCAGAACGGAGCCGTCCATCAGGCAGACCGGCTGATCGTCGCCTGCGGCGGCGCCGCCGGGACCAAGCTGGGGGGCGGCCTGTCCGGCTATCAGCTTCTGCGGAGCCTGGGCCACCACTGCACAAAGCTCTACCCCTCCCTGGTCCAGCTGAAGACCGACACCGAGCCCATCCGGGGTCTGAAAGGCGTTCGGGCCATGGCGGCCCTGAAGCTCAGCGTCAACGACGCCCTGCTGGCAAAGGCCTGTGGCGAGGTGCAGTTCACGGACTACGGCGTCTCCGGACCAGCGGTCTTTGATCTGTCCCGGGCTGCCGCCACCGCCGAGGGCACGGTGCTGCATCTGGATTTGCTGCCCGACTACCGGGCGGAGGACCTGCTTTCCGCTCTCTGCATCCGCATCTCCCGCTTCCCGAATCTGCTGGCGGAGGACCTGCTGACCGGCATCCTCCACAATCGCCTTGGCCGGGTGCTGGTGAAGAACTGCGGCATTGCCCTGAACACCCCCCTCACCTCGCTGAACTGGAAGCAGCTGACCCAGATTGTGGACAGCTGCCATGAGCTGGCTTTGCCCGTCACGGGCAACATGGGCATGGAGGGCGCCCAGGTGACGGCGGGCGGCATCGTCACCAAGGAATTTGACCCCGAGACCCTGGAAAGCCGCATCGTCCCCGGCCTCTACGCCGCGGGGGAGGTGCTGGACGTGGACGGGGACTGCGGCGGCTTCAACCTCCAATGGGCCTGGTCCTCCGGCATCCTGGCGGGGAAGCTGAACAGCAAATGAGAAATCTGAAGGATTTGACCTAATATCCTTCGCCTTTGAAACGAGAGAAGATATGCTGACGATACGAGATATCATATTGCCCCTGCGACACGACCAATCCATGCTCTACTATCTGGCAGCCCAGGCCCTGGGGGTCCAGGCGGCCCAGATTACAGAGCTGCACATCCGCCGCCGCTCCCTGGACGCCCGGAAAAAGCCGGAGCTCCGCTGGAGCTATACCGTGGACGTGGCCACCCGGAAAAGCGAAAAGCAGATCCTTCGGGCCTGCCGCAACCCCAAGGTCGCTCCCGCGAAGGAGATTTGGTACAAGCCTCCCAAGGCAGCCGCGCAGCCCCGGCTGCGGCCCCTGGTGGTGGGCTTCGGCCCCGCCGGGATGTTCGCCGCTCTGGTGCTGGCCCAGGCTGGGCTGCGGCCCATCGTACTGGAGCGGGGTCAGGACGCAGAGACCCGTCACCGGGCCGTGGAAGAATTTTGGAAAACCGGGAACCTGGACCCGGAGAACAACGTCCAATTCGGTGAGGGGGGCGCCGGGACCTTCTCCGACGGAAAGCTGAACACCGGCACAAAGAACGAGCGGCAGGGCTGGATCCTCCGGCAGCTGGTGCGTTTCGGGGCGGACGAGAGCATTCTCTACGACGCCAAGCCCCACGTGGGCACCGACGTGCTGCGGCAGGTGGTGCAGAAGCTCCGGGCCAGTGTCATTGACTTGGGAGGCGAGGTCCGCTTCGGTGCGAAGCTCACCGGGCTGCGGCAGGAAAACGGCGTCCTCTCCGGCGCTCTGGTGACCCAGGACGGGCAGGTAAGCCTTCTTCCCTGCGAGCAGCTGATCCTGGCCCCCGGCCACAGCGCCAGAGACAGCTTCCGGATGCTGGAGGCCTTCGGCCTGTCCATGGAGCCCAAGCCTTTCTCCATGGGGGTCCGGGTGGAGCATTTGCAGGCCGATATTGACCGCGCTCAGTACGGCCCCCAGACGGAAGCGGCTCCGCCTGCCGATTATAAACTGAACGTCCGTCTGCCGGACGGCGGCTCCGCCTATACCTTCTGCATGTGCCCCGGCGGTTACGTGGTGGGCGCCGCCTCGGAGCCGCGCCGGGTGGTGACCAACGGCATGAGCAACTTTGCCCGGGACGGGGTAAACGCCAACGCCGCCCTGTTGGTGACTCTGGAGCCCGAGGATTTCCCGGACAAATCCACCCTGGGCGGTATGCGCTGGCAGGAGGAGATTGAGGCCGCGGCCTTCCGGGCCGGCGGCGGCAATTACCGGGCCCCCGCCCAGCGGGTGGGAGACTTTCTGGCCCGGCGGCCCACGGAGACCTGGGGCCGCGTAACGCCCAGCTATCAGCCCGGCGTCACCCCCTGCGAGCTTCACGAGGTGCTGCCGCAGCGGCTCACCGGAGTGCTGGAGCAGGCCATTCCCGCTCTGGGGCAGATTCTCAAGGGCTACGACGATCCGGACGCGGTGATGACCGCGCCGGAGACCCGCAGCTCCTCCCCCGTCCGCATTCTGCGGGATGAAAGCAAGCAGTCCGTCTGCCTGAAGGGTCTCTATCCCTGCGGCGAGGGTGCCGGTTACGCGGGCGGTATCATGTCCGCCGCCGTGGACGGTATGCTCTGCGCGGAGGCCCTGATCCAACAAATCAATGAAAGCGGAACGGATTCTTCGCTCCATGCAGAATGACGGAGGAGGTCAGCAGCATGGCAATTCAACCAAGCGGCAACGATTCCTACGGCGCCCTCAGCGGCTCCGGTCAGGACGTGGTGGGCGATGAGATCCGCCGCAGCCTCCACGATCACGAAGGACTGCGCGCCAAGGACGGTCTCGACTCCGGCGGTTTCAGCCGGACAGGCGGTGCGCTGAAGTATCTGCTTGCCGCAGGCGCCTTTGTGGTTGTGGTATTTGGGATCTTTTTTCTGCTCTTCCGGGGCAGCGATAAACGCAGCACTCCCGCTTTGTGGCGGGGAGGAGAAACACACAGCTCGGTGATAATCTGCCAGCATGAGGCTGTTGTTTCCCGGCTTGGGGATCGGATCTCTCTGACCGAGCATGCACCCGGCCTCTGGCAGATCGCAGAGAACGGAAGCGGCAGCAAAACGATCGAATACGATTCTTTGGTCTCCTATTATCAATGCATGACCGACGGGATATGGTTTTGGTATCAGGAAAACGAAGCCCACGGCAAATGGCAGTGCTGGTACGGGCCGATTTCCGGGAACTACGGAGACTACGGCTGGATGGAGTACCGGGACGGACTTTGGTATTTGGAGCAGACGGAAGGAGAATGGATCGCGCTGCCCGAAAAATATGATCCCACTCCCCTATGGTATATCCTGGCTGATACGTCTGACGCGAAACAATAATTTATAAACGCAGTTGAAAGCCGCAGCTCTTCGCTCTGGTCTGATCGACCCTATGGAGGTATTCTATCATGCCCAGCTCTCATTCCGGTTCTTCCCATTCCAGCTCTTCCCATTCCAGCTCTTCCCATTCCAGCTCCTCGCACTCCTCAAGTTCTTCCCATTCCAGCTCTTTTTCCTCCCATTCCTCCACCAGCCATTCCAGCAGCTGGGGCAGCTCCGGCTCCTCCGGCTCCGGCGGCTTCTGGGGCAGTTCCCGCAGCAGTCCCTCCCGGCACAGCGGCAGCAGCCGTTCCTCCTCCGCCTACCGCTCCAATTACGTCCGCAGCGGCTCCATGCGGGGCAGCGTGATCCAGCGCAGCCGCGTCAATCAGCCGGAGGGTTACGTAGCCCGGGAGCACTACAGCATCAATCCCATTCCCCACTACGGCGTCAAGCACAACTATCTCTATTATCCGCTGAGCTGGACCGACGTAAAAACCGGCAAGGAGTACAAGAAGGGTTATTACGACGAGAACGGCCAGTACTACGAAACCGTGGTGTTTCGCCGGACCGACGGTGTTTACAAAAACGTGGTCTGCCAGTGCGAATACTGCGACACCATCAGCAAGATCGACTGGACTGAGGGCGGCCCACTGATCTGCCCCCAATGCGGCGGCACCATGAAGATCCTCTCCAATCTGGATGAATACACCCAGGACCCCATGTATCCAAAGGTCAAGGCCAAGGAGGACTACGTGGACTATGCTGACGATGAGGGCGGCTATGACGACGGCGGCAGCTACAGTGAGATTACGCCAAGGATCTTCGTCCCGATCGCTGTGATCTTTCTGATTATCCTTGGTTTCATCGCCTTTGCCGCCAGCGAAAGCGGCTCCAGCCGGAACAATGACGGCGGCTACGATCCCGCGCACCCGGCCGAGGACGGATGGGTCTATTACGGCAACGGCACCTGGGTCCAGTACAAAAAGTGGGAGAACGGGCACTGGCAGCAGAACGACGGCTCCGGCAGCGAGGGCAATTCTTCCTACGGTGATCCTTCCTACAATCCGGACCGATTCGGAACGGAGATCTGGCTCCGGGATCTGGGACATCAGACTTATGCCATTTCCGACGAAGCAAACTATGACCGGGTCCTGGTCTGGGACGAGGGCGAGAGCAGCTATTACGACCAGGATTCCGAGCTCTGGGCCTGGTTCAATACAGAGGTGGACCCGCCCCTTTGGCAGTATTGGTACGAGCCCATCTCCCAGGACTACGGCGATTACGGCTGGATGGAGTACGAAGACGGTCTGTGGTACATCGAAGCAGACGAAGGTGAGTGGATCCAGGTGCCCGAGGAATATGACACCGAGCCTCTCTGGCACATCGATATGACGGAGTATTCTGACGCTTCGCCGGAGGATTTGGACGAGGATCCGGCCGAGGACCTGCACATCGTTCCCATCCATGGGGACGATTCGTCGGAAAACCTCAGCAATCCCGAGATGTTCAACGAGATCATCTATCTGGAGCGCAGCGGGGATGGCAGTTATGTGATCACCGGCAACCCGGAGCACGATCTGGAGCCCGTCTGGCAGGATGCGGAGCAGAGCTATTACGAAGCGGAAAGCGGCATGTGGCTCTGGTACAACACTGAGGTGGATCCACCGCTCTGGCAGTATTGGTACGAGCCCATCTCCGGGGACTTTGAGAACTTCGGCTGGATGGAGTACGAGGACGGCCAGTGGTACATTGAGATCGATTACGGCGATTGGATCCAACTGCCGGAGGAATACGACGCCACGCCTCTTTGGCACATTGAGTAAGAACTTCTCCTTCCTTTCATGACAAATGAAACAGGGGCCGGGTTTCCCGTTTTGGGAAGTCCGGTCCCTGTTTTTCTGCTCTGACACGTCAGACCTTCAGTACGAAGAAGAGAACGGCGGCGGCGATCAGCGCCAGGCCCAGGAGCTTGAAAACAGCCTTTTTCACCTTCAAGCCCACCAGCAGCAGAATCACGGCCACCAGAGCGGTGGGCATACCGGCGGTGTAGGTTTTGAAGAGTTCGACGATTTTGTCCATGTTTGTTTTCCTTTCTGAATTTGCTTTTGGATGGATCCCCGGTTTCAGAGGCCCAGAAAGAAGGTCACGGTGGCCGCGACGGAAAGGGCGATCCCGATATAGACCTGGGTTTTATTCCTGCTCCGGTTGCCGGAGGTCCAGATCACCATGGAGACCAGGGCCAGAACAATGGTCAGGGGATGAGCTGAGAAAAAGTTCACGGATTTTCCTCCTTTTGCTCCGGGTCGGCCCAGAGATACGCGTAACGATTCCGCACCGTCTCCACAAGCGTCCGGAAGTCCTCCGGCAAAGCCGACAGATCGCCGGGCGCGTGATCCCGGATCCCCTCAAAGAGCCGGGTTCGCAGCCCGCCGCCGGGCAGGAATACAAAGCCCTTGTTGTCGGAGTCCGCAAACTGCTCCGGGGTACGGAAGAGCGTCAGCTTGTCCTTGCAGGGCTCCGAGGCGTAGGGGCAGAAGGCGGTGCAGTTGCCGCATTCGTTGCAAAGCTCGTCCAGATGGAGGATCTGTATCCTGCCATCCGGCAGCTGAATGGCGGCGTTGGCCCGGTTGGGGCACACGTCCACGCAGTTTTCGCAGACGGTATCGCAGCGCAGGCAGCGGGCCGGCTCCTGCTCCGCTGCCCCGGCGGCGGCCAGGACGCCCTTCCTCCGGGTGGCCTGCTCCAGCCCGGCCCGGGCCGCGGCGGGAATCTCATAGCTGTGCCTGCCGCCGATGACGGCCTCAGCAAATCTGGCAGCGTCGGCAATGCCCTCCACCACGGTGGCGGGACCCCGCAGGGCATCGCCACCGACGTAGACGTTCTCCAGATTGGTGCGGAAGGCAGGCCGTCCCCTGGCCCCCAGCTCTACGCCGGAGGCAGCAAAGATGGCAGGGTCCACCTGCTCGCCCACAGCGGAGATCACCAGGTCGCAGTCGATCTCGCAATATTCTCCCGTAGGTACGGGGCTGCGGCGGCCTGAGGCATCCGGCTCACCCAGCCGCATCTTCTCACAGATCAGTCTGCCCTGTTCCTGCTTCACCGGAGCGGCCAGCTCCAGGAAGCGGACCCCGTCCGCCAGAGCCAGCTCCAGCTCCTGGGGGTCGGCAGGCATATAGCGCTTGGTGCGGCGATAGACCAGGGTTGCGCTCCTGGCGCCGCTGCGGAGGGCCAGCCGGGCAGCGTCCATGGCGGTATTTCCGCCGCCGATGACCGCCACGTGGCCCAGCGGCGATTGATCCGTCCCGGATTTCCGCGCCTTCATCCAGGCGATGACAGGCTTCACGTTCCCCTCCAGCTCCAGACGGCCCGCCTTCCAGGCGCCCACGGCGTAGAAGATATGGGTATAACCCATGGCCTTCAGCTCCGCCGCCGTGGGGGCGGGGGTATTGGTGCGGATCTCCGCGCCGTAGGCGGCGATCAAGGCCGCGTCCCGATCAATGGCATCTTCTGAAATGCGGAAGCCGGGGATCACCTGGCGAACGATGCCGCCCAGCTTGTCCTCCCGCTCGAAGACCGTGCAGGCCACGCCTTCCCGGCTAAGGAAGAAGGCCGCTGCCATGCCGGTGGGACCGCCGCCCACGATGGCGACCCGCTTGCCGGGCACGGGCGCCGGCCTGCGGATGGAGTCCATCAGCGCCTCAAAGCCTCGTTCCGCTGCCAGCAGCTTCACGGCCCGGATGTGGACCGGATCGTCGTAGAAGGTCCGGGAGCACTTGCCCATACAGCGGTGGGCGCAGATGGTGCCGGTGATGAAGGGCAGGGGGTTCTTCTCGGTGATCAGCGCCAGGGCATCGTTGTACAGGCCCTTTTCGCAGAGCTCCATATATTCGGGAATATCCTGCTCGATGGGGCAGCCGCCCTGGCAGGGCGCCTGGAAGCAGTCGAACCAGGGCACAGGCTCCCGGGACTTCCGGCTGGGCAGGGGCTTGATCGGCTTGGTGTGGCGGGGGTCTCCGTGGCAGGCCGCGCTGAGCGCCTCTATGGCCTCGCTGTCCGTCCCCGCAAAGGGCCCGAAGGGCAGCTGCTCCGTCTTCTCACAGAGCTGGGCCAGCCGGTTATAGCCGCCGGGCTTGAGGATCGTAGTGGCCACGGTGATGGGCCAGATTCCGGCGGAGAAGAGCTTGTCGCAGTTGAAGTAATCGGCGCCGCCGGCGAAGGAGATCTTCATGCTGCCGCCGAACTCCCTGGAGATCCGGGCACACATCTCGATGGTGAGGGGGAAGAGGGCCCGGCCGGACATATACATCTCGTCGTTTGGCAGCTCGCCCCGGGTGGTGTCCACCGGGAAGGTATTGGAGAGCTTGAGGCCGAATTCCAGCCCCCGCTCCCCTGCCAGGGCCTTCAGCCGCCGGAACATGGGAACGGCGTCAGCCCATTGCAGGTCCTCGTTGAAGTGGTGCTCGTCGAAGACCACGTAGTCGTAGCCCATGGCGTCCAGGGTGTCCCGGGCGGTACGGTAGCCCAGGATGGTGGGATTGCACTTGACGAAGGTGTGCAGTCCCTTTTCCCGGATCAGATAGGAGGCGATGCGCTCAATCTCCTCCGGCGGACAGCCATGGAGGGTGGAAAGGGTGACGGAGCGGGACACCCGGGGGGAGATCCCGTCGATCCAGGCCTCATGCTCCGGCAGCAGCTGCTTCAGCACCCGCTTGCATTCCGCAAACTGGGCGGTGCCGGAGGCGTCCTTCATGGCCTCAATGTAGCCGTCCACCTTGGGCCCCCGGATGCCCTCAAGGTCGTAGCCCACAGACATGTTGACGACGAAGCCATCGGGATCTCCCAGACCCCAGAGGCCGGAGAGGACCTTCAGCGCGCACCAGGCCTTGATGTATTCGTCCCGGGCCTGCTCCACGGTGAGCTCCGTGGACCATTCCTGGTTGTAGCCCTCGTCCTCCGCCAGGATGCAGGGACGGGGCACGCAGCGGGCCAGCTCCTCGCCGTCCATTTTCTGGACCGTCTTCACCTCGAAGAAGCGGGCGCCGGCCACATAGGACGCGATGATATTCTGCGCCAGCTGGCTGTTGGGGCCGGCGGCGGGGCCGAAGGGAGTTTCGATCTTCTCCCCAAAAATGGGCAGCGTCTTCTTTGGATCCGCCTTGTAGAAGCGTCGGACCCCAAACACGGTTCCCTCCTGCCGGTATTCCGCCAGGAGCCAGCGCATCAGCCGGTCAAAGGGAATGGGGTACATTTTTTCAGACATTGGAACAGCACCTCCCGTTGCAAGCTTGTTTTCTCATCGATTGGGCCTGCTCACCAGCCAGCCGTGGAGCAGGATCATTTCCCCGACGGGGATGGCAAGCATCATCAGATAATACAGCGTCTGCTGCAGCTGGATTTGAAAATCGTTGGCGGAGGGCAGTGTGATCAGGCTGAACAGGGCCGGGATCCCGGCCAGAATGGTGGAAGGGATCAGAACGCCCAGAAACATGGCCCGTCCCGCTTCCACCCGGCGGGCCACCAGCGCCGCGCCAAAGTAGCTGAGCAGCGGCGGCAAAAGGATGCCGATCTGGTAGGGCGCGCCAAAGATCCGAACCATGATCCAGGCCAGCATGCCGGAAATGGCGCTGCCGATCTGGGTCAGGGGATAGAGCATGCCCGTCAGCGGGATCAGCCGCACCTCCCAAAGCAGGGAAACGGAGCCGATCAGATAGGGCGGCAGCGACTGGAAGCACTGCAGAAAGGAAACGAGCAGAGACAGGCTGAGCAGGAAGAAAAGCGCGGTCCTGCAGAAGATCTCCTGCTGTTTTGTTTTCATATCGGTCTCACCAATCACAGCTCCCCGTCAGGGCCGTAGGCGCAGTGGTTCAGATCCCCCCAAAGCCTTTGCGCAGCCTCCAGAATGTGGGCGTTCTCCGCCTCCTCGTCGACACCGATCAGCTCTCCGTCCCGCATCAGGATCTTGCCTGCAGCGATGGTGGTGCGGCACTGACGGCCCGTCATGCCGAAGAGAATGTGGCCGTCAATGTTGGCGTCGGAGAAGGGGGTAAAGGGCTTATAGTCCATGACGATGACGTCCGCGGCGGCCCCGGGCTTCAAAACGCCCAGCTCGTCTGGGAAATACCGGGCGCCGATTTTCGCGTTGTTGCGGAAGAGCATGTCCGTGACCTCCTGCCAGCCCACGTTGGGCAGACAGGCGTTCTGCTTCTGGGCGATCAGAGCCACCTTGACGGACTCCAGCATGTCGTTGGTATAGGCGTCGGTGCCCAGACCCAGCAGGACCCCGGCCTTGGCCAGCTGCAGCACCGGGCAGGTGCCCACGGCGTTGCCCATGTTGGATTCGGGGTTGTTTACCACCATGGTGCCGGTGCTTTGGATCAGCTCGATCTCGGCGGTGTTCACGTGGATGCAGTGGCCCAGCAGGGTTTTGGGCCCCAGGATACCGTGGTCGTGGAGCCGCTGAACGGGACGGCGGCCGTAATTCTGCAGGCTGTCGTATACGTCGTTCATGCCCTCGGAGACGTGGATATGATAGCCGGTGCGTCCGTTGTTGGCGGCGGTCATCCGGTCAAAGGTCCTGTCTGAAATGGTAAAGAGGGCGTGTCCGCCGAACATGGCAGCCAGCATGGGATCCTGCCGGGCTTCGCACTCGGTGATGAAATCCGCGTTCTCCTGCACCGACTGCAGGGCCTTCTCCTCCCCGTCCCGGTCTGAGACCTCGTAGCAGAGGCAGGCCCGGAGGCCAAATCTTTTGGCGGATTCCGCGATGGTGTGGAGGGTGCCGGGAATCTCCCCGAAGGAGGCGTGGTGATCAAATATCGTGGTGACGCCCTGCTTGATGCAGTCGATCATCAAGGCGTTGGCAGAGGCTCTGGTGCCCTCCATGCGGAGCCTGCGGTCAATGGCCCACCACTGACCGTCCAGGACCTCGTAGAAATTTGTGGCGTTGTAGCCCTTGATAGACAGGCCCCGGGCCAGGGCGGAATAGATGTGGGTGTGGGCGTTGATGAAGGCGGGCATGATCACGCCGCCTTTGGCGTCGATGAACTCCGCCTGCGGATATTTTGCCCGCAGCTCGGAGGTGGTTCCAATCTCCAGGATGCCGCGGCCCTCGATGGCCACCGCCCCGTCCCGGATATAGCCCCGGGCAGGGTCCCGGGTAATCAGTCTTCCGTTTGCCAACAGATACACAGAAATGCCTCCTTTCGGATGGTCCGGTGTTTTCGGGGCGGGCGCTTCCCTGCCCCGGCGCCGCGCCGCCGGCCGAGCGCAGCGGTTTCTGATTCCATCCTACTTGTATCATACCGGATTTTTCCCGGAATGTCCAGATAAAACTTTCCGATTTTTCCGGCTGTCAGCGCTCTTGCTCTGTTTCCCTGTCCGAAGCGTCCGATCTCAGTCAAACAGACTTATCTGCTGGTATTGCTCCGACAGCTCCCGCAGATAGGCGAAGCAGGCCTCCGGGGTGGAGCGCATGCCGTTCTCCCGGCAGATTTTTTCAAACAGTCTTCGCAGCCTCGGCGCGTTGGGGCTGGCCAGCTCGTAAGCGTTTCCGTACCGCCGGATATAGCGCTCTTTCAGCCCCGGGAAGTTTCGGTCCAGGGCCCCGTAGAAGTATTCCCGGTTCCCCTCCCGCAGGGTCATGCCCATGCCGAAGTCGATGACGCCCCAAACACCGGCCCCGGCGCAGGCATCCAGAATGGCTCTGACGTTTTCCTCCGTATCGTTGAGGAAGGGCAGAATGGGCGTCATCCAGACCACAGTGGGGATGCCCCGCTCCCGCAGCCTGCGCAGCACCTCCACCCGGCGCTTCGTATTGCAGACCCCGGGCTCCAAAACGGCGCACAGGGCGTCGTCCCAGGTGGTGAGGGTCATCTGCACCACGCATTTTGCCCGGCGGTTGATCTCCTCCAGCAGATCCAGATCCCGCAGGATCCGGTCGGATTTGGTCTGGACCGTCACGCCGAAGCCCTGGTCCCGGATGATCTCCAGACAGCGTCTGGTCAGGCCCAGCTCCTGCTCACAGTGCATATAGGGGTCCGACATGGAGCCCGTGCCGATCATGCATCGGCTCCGCTTGGATCTCAGGGCCTGCTCCAGCAGCTCCGGCGCATTCCGCTTCACCTCGATCTCCTCAAAGGGATGGTCGAACTGATAGCAGCGGCTGCGGCTGTCACAATAGATACAGCCGTGGGTGCAGCCCCGGTAGAGATTCATGCCGTACCGCCCGCCGCTGCAGCTTAGGATCCCCTTCGCCTCAACAAAATGCATACTTTTCCGCCCCCGCCTCATGCCGTCCCGGATGCAGATCGATCCCGGGTCCCGCTTTTCCGATCCTCGTTGCTCGCTTTGCTCCATCATAGCACATTCCGCCCCCACACGCAAGGGTTTGCCTCGCCTGTGGCGCCGCGAAAAAACCTGTTCCTCCAAAAAGCAAACGGCCCCAGGCCCTGTCGGGCCGGGAGCCGTCTGCTTATGGCGGGACCGCGAAACGATCCCGGTTTTATTCTCCAATGGAGGCGCCGCGATAGATGAAGCGCAGCTCGCCCTCCGTCTGCTCGGACAGACCCGTGTAGGCGGCCCGATATTCCCGGCCCAGCTCCGCCAGTACCTTCAGCCGCTCGGCCAGATCCCGACCGTCTTCGTTCACC
>CAMNHH010000012.1 GCA_946539175.1 uncultured Clostridia bacterium
GACGGCGACACCGGCGAGGACAAGATGCTCAAGGGCGCCAAGCGGGAGCACAAGACTGTCCTGGAGATCGCCAAAATGTACACCGACGCCTTCTTTGCCGACTGCGCCAAGCTGAACATCAAGCGGCCCGACGTGGTGGAGCCCGCCACCAACTGCATCGACGAGTACATCCACATCATCGAGACCCTGCTGGAAAAGGGCTTTGCCTACCGGGCCGGGGGCAACGTGTACTTCGATACCTCCAAGCTGGAGCGCTACTACGTCTTCAACGACTTCAACGCCGAGGACCTGGACGTGGGCGTCCGGGAGGGCGTGGAGGAGGACGTGAACAAGCGGAACAAGAACGACTTCGTCCTCTGGTTCACCCAGTCCAAGTTTGAGGACCAGGCTCTGAAGTGGGATTCCCCCTGGGGTGTGGGCTATCCCGGCTGGCACATCGAGTGCACCGGCATCTCTCTGAAGCACCTGGGGGAGGATATGGACATCCACTGCGGCGGCATCGACAACGCCTTCCCCCACCACACCAACGAGATCGCCCAGTCCGAGGCCTACCTGGGCCACAAGTGGGTGAACTACTGGTTCCACGTGCTGCATCTGAACACCACCGCCGGCAAGATGTCCAAGTCCTCCGGCGAATTCCTCACCGTCAGCCTGCTGGAGCAGAAGGGCTACGATCCCATTGCCTACCGTTTCTTCTGCCTGCAGAGCCACTACCGGAAGAACCTGGTCTTCTCCTGGGAGAACCTGGACAACGCCGTGGCGGCCTACGGCAAGCTCATCGACAAGATCGCCGCCCTGGACCCCAAGGCGGAGGGGGAGCCGGATCCCGCCGTGCTGGAGCAGCTGAAGGCCCGCTTCATGAAGGGCATGGACGCGGATCTGAATACCTCCCTGGGCATCACCGCCCTCTACGACGTGCTGAAGGCCAAAACCAACGACGCCACCAAGCTGGCCGCCATCGGGGACTTTGACCGGGTGCTGGGCCTGAGCCTCCTGGAGGCCGCGGCAAAGAAGCGGGCGGAGCAGGAAAAGGCCGCTGCCCTGGAGGAGCACGACCCCGAGATCGAGGCCCTGCTGGCCGCCCGCGCTGCCGCCAAAAAGGAGAAGAACTTTGCGGAGGCGGACCGCATCCGGGACGAGCTGAAGGCCCGGGGCATCGAGATCATCGACACCCCCCAGGGCGCCAAGTGGCGCAGGGTATGATCCCGGACCGGAGCGAAGCTGCCGGAAGATTCGGAGATCCCAAATGAAACATAGACAGATCGGCCTTTTTGGAGCCCTGGCCGCGCTGCTTGCGGTCTTCCTGGTGGAGCAGCTCCTCCAGCCGGCCTACTGGATCAAAAGCATACTGAAGGCTGCGGCATTTCTGGGGGTGATCCTGGCCTACGCCGCCGTCAGCAGACGGGGCTTTTTGGAGACGATCCGGCTGCGGAGGCTGACGAGGGCGAAGCCGCTGCTCTGGTGCATGGGCTTGTTCTTTCTGGGCGCCGTCCTGCTGTTTGTGCTGTTCCGGAGTCAGCTGGATCTGGCCGGAATCCGGGAAAGTCTGACGCAAAAGGAGCAGCTGACCCGGCAAAACTGCCTTTTCGTGTTTGCCTATATCATCCTCTGCAACGCGTTTTTGGAGGAGGCCTTTTTCCGGGGCTTCCTGTTCGGGCTGTTTCAGAACAAGAGGATCGGAGCCCTTGTCAGCGCCGTGCTGTTCTCCGTCTACCACATCGGCATCTTCATAACCTGGTTCAACCCCCTCCTGTTTCTCCTGTGCGTGGTGGGACTGGCTGCCGTTGGGCTCTTTTTGCAGTGGGTGTCGGAGCAATATCGGACCATCGCCGCCAGCTGGCTGATCCATGCCTGCGCGAACGTCGCCATCAATGCCGTCGGCGCGCTTTTGATTTTTGAAGTGCTGCCCTGAAAAAGAACATGAAAAGGATCTCTCCGTCCTGAGGCGGGGAGATCCTTTTGCTTGGTAAATTGAAATTTGCGAAGCACCGACAACGCTGAATTCGAACTTCTCAATTGCCCTATCGGTCCTCCCGGAAGTAGGCCAGGCCCAGGGCCTCCGGGGGCTGCTTTTCCTTGTTGTTTCGGAGGCTGGAGATGATCAGCACGATAACCGTTACCACGTAGGGCAGGATCTTGTAGAGCTCCGTGGGGATGAAGGAGAGCTGCAGCCGCATGTAGAGGATCATCAGCGCGCCGAAGAGCACCGAGCCCCAGATGGCGGACAGGGGGCGCCACAGACAGAAGATGACCAGCGCCACAGCCAGCCAGCCCACGCCGGAGAGACCCTCGTTGTTCCAGGTGCAGCCCGCGGTGGTGGTGATATAAACCACGCCGCCAATGGCGGAGATGCCGCCGCCGATGATGGTGGCCAGGTACTTGTAGCGGGTCACGTTGATGCCGGCGGAGTCCGCTGTGGCGGGATTCTCGCCCACCGCCCGGAGATACAGGCCTTTGCGGGATTTCTTTAAGAACAGGTGCATGACGATGGCCAGCAGAATGCCCAGATAGAAGAAATGGCTGTTGCCGAAGAGCACGCTCCCCACGTAGGGGATGTCCTTCAGGAAGGCAGGGAAGGGGGACATGGTGAACACGTCCTTCATGGCGTTGCTGAGGCTGACGTAGCCCCCGGCCTTCACCCGCATCATCTCGCCCACGAACTGGCCGACGCCTGTGCCGAAAATGGCCAGGGCCAGGCCCGTCACGTTCTGATTGGCCCGCAGGGTGGTGGTGAGGAAGCTGAAGATCAGGGAGGCCAGCGCCCCCGCCAGGAAGGCGCAGAGCAGGGCGATCAGCACCGCCAGAAAGCCGTTGGGGGTCCCGGCCAGCTGCTCATAGTAGAACACACCGCCCAGGCCAAAGGCGCCGCCCATGAACATGATGCCCTCCACGCCCAGATTCAGATTGCCGGATTTCTCCGTCAGGATCTCGCCCAGGGTGCCGAAGAGCAGGGCCGTGCCGAAGGTAATGGCCGCGATCACCAGATTCAGGATCAGATTCAGAAAGCTCATTTCTCAGCGCCTCCTTTCCCCGCCTTGTGCCGGAAGATGATCTGGTAGTTGATGAAGAACTCACAGCCCAGCATACAGAACAGCAGCAGGCCGATGATGATGTCGGAGATGGCCGCAGGAATGTTCATCACCGTCTGCAGGGTGTCGGCGCCCTTGGTCAGAACACCCAGCATCATGGAGATGGCGATCATGGCAAAGGCGTTCAACTGGCTGAGCCAGGCCACGGTGATGGAGGTGAAGCCCACGCCCCCCGCCACGTCATGGGCAAGGGTGTGGTTGGCGCCCGCCACGATGATGAAGCCCACCAGACCGGAGATGGCGCCGGAGAGGAACATGGTCCGCATCATGATCCGGCCCACGTTCATGCCCGCGTACTGGGCGGTGCGTATGGAGTCACCGATGACGGCGATCTCGTAGCCCTGCTTGGTGTGGCGCATGTAAACGTGGATGAAGAGCACCAGCAGCAGCACGATGATCCATCCGCAGTGGATGCCCGCCACCCGGGGCAACTGGGCCGCCGCGTCAAACTGAGCGATACGGCCCTGCCGGGCCTCCCAGGGCCCAGCCTGGAGCCAGGCCACCACGCCGATGATGATGTAGTTCATCATCAGGGTGAAAAGCGTTTCGTTGGTGTTCCACTTGGCCTTGAAGAAGCCGGGGATCAGGCCCCAGAGACCCCCGCCCAGGATGGCCGCGGCGGCCATGATCAGCAGCAGCGGCAGGGAGGGCAGCTTTGCGCCCAGGGTCCGGGCCACGAAGGTGGCCGCCAGGGCCCCCGCGGTGATCTGGCCCTCGGCGCCGATGTTCCAGAAGCGCATCTTGAAGCAGGGGGCAATGGCCAGGGCGCAGCCCAGCAGGGGGATGGCCTTCTTGACGGTCTGCTGGAAGTAGACCTTGGAGCCCAGAGAGCCGCTGATCATGGTGCCATAGGCCTTGATGGGGTTATTCCCGGTGATGGCCACTACCAGACAGCCCAGCAGCAGGGCCAGCAGGATGGAGCCCAGGCGGATCAGCCAGGCGGCGGCAGGGGACAGGCTGCTTTGGCTCCGCTTGGAAAGGCGGATCAGAGGGGTTTTGATTTTTTCATCCATCAGGCTTCCTCCTTTCCGCCCACGCTGGTCATGAGAAGGCCGATTTCTTCCTTGGTGGCGCTGCGGGCGTCCACGATGCCGCTGACCTGCCCGGCGCAGAGCACCAGGATCCGGTCACAGAGCTCCAGCAGAACGTCCAGGTCCTCGCCCACGAAGATGACGGCCGTGCCCTTCATCTTTTGCTCGGTCATCAGATTGTAAATGGTGTAGGAGGTGTTGATGTCCAGGCCCCGCACCGCGTAGGCGGACATCAGCACGTTGGGGCTGGAGGCGATCTCCCGGCCCACCAGCACCTTCTGCACGTTGCCGCCGGAGAGCTTCCGCACCGGGAACTCGATGCTGGGGGTCACCACCTCCAGATCCCGGAAGATCTGCTTGGCCAGCTGTTCCGGGTCCTTTCTTCTGACGAAGGGGCTCTTGCCCTTCCGCCAGCTCCGCAGCAGCATATTGCCGGTCATGCCCATGGAGCCCACCAGGCCCATGCCCAGCCGGTCCTCGGGGACAAAGGCCAGGCTTACGCCGCAGCGGCGGATCTGCATGGGGGTCTTGCCCACCAGCTCCTCCTTGCCGCCTGCGGGGGGATAGTAGCTGACGCTGCCCTCCGCCACCGGGTAAAGGCCCGCAATGGCCTCCAGCAGCTCCTTCTGGCCGGAGCCGGCGATGCCGGCGATGCCCAGGATCTCTCCGCCCTTGGCGGTGAAGCTGATCCGGTCCAGCTTCTTGACGTGCTCATGGTCGTAGCAGCTGAGATTTTTGACCTCCAGCCGGTCCACCTGGTTTTCGTTCAGAGGCCGGTCGATGTTGAGGGTCACGGCGCGGCCCACCATCATGTCCGTCAGCGCCTGGGGATTGGTCTCGGCGGTGGTGACGGTGCCGATGTATTTGCCCTTGCGAAGCACCGCCACCTCGTCGGAGATGGCCATGACCTCGCCCAGCTTGTGGGTGATGATGACGATGGCCTTGTTGTCGTCCCGCATGTTCCGCAGCACGGCGAACAGGCGCTCCGTCTCCTGCGGCGTCAGCACGGCGGTGGGCTCGTCCAGGATCAGGATCTCGGCCCCCCGATAGAGCACCTTGACGATCTCCACCGTCTGCTTCTCGGAGACGGACATGTCGTATACCTTCTTCTCCGGGTCGATCTCAAAGCCGTAGCGTTGGCAGATCTCCCGGACCCTGGCGTTGGCCTTTTTCAGATCCAGCTTCTTTTCGTCCTCCAGGCCCAGGACGATGTTTTCCGCGGCGGTGAACACGTCCACCAGCTTGTAGTGCTGATGGATCATGCCGATGCCGTGGGCGAAGGAATCCTTGGGCGAGCGGATGGAGATGGGGTGTCCCTCCGCCAGGATCTCGCCCTCGTCGGGCAGGTAGATGCCGGCCAGCATATTCATCAGAGTGGTCTTGCCGCTGCCGTTTTCCCCCAGCAGGGCCAGAATCTGCCCCCGGCGCAGGCCCAGGTCCACCCCGTCGTTGGCCACAACGGGGCCGAAGCGCTTGGTGATGCCCCGCAATTCAATGGCGTAACAGTTTTTTTCCAAGGCTGTCATCCTTTCTTTTGAGTAATAAACGGGCGCACGGCGGATTGGGCCGTGCGCCCGTAAAAACCCGGGATCAGTTCAGCAGGGTGATGCCGTCGATGTCGATGGCGAAGTAGGGAGCGGACTGAACGGTGGACTCGTGGAAGGCGCCGTCGTAGACAGCCTCTTCCTTGTCGGGGACGAAGTCGCCGTCGCTGTCCAGAGCGAAGGCCTGGGTCAGCTCCTGGCCGCCCACGGTGAAGGTCTTGGTGTCGAAGACCTGCAGGGAGCCGTCCTTCAGCTTGGCCTCGACCTCAGCCAGCTTTTCCTCGGTACCCGGGGCAATGATGTCCTTGTTCAGCTCGGTCAGCACAACGGCACCGTCCGCCAGACCCTTGCACCAATCCTGGGGGAATTCCTTGCCGCCGGCAACGGCCTCAATGATTTCGGTGAAATAGATGCTCCAGTCGATCCGGGTGCCCACCAGGCAGGCGGCGGGAGCCACGGAGATCATGTCGTTGTTGTAGCTGGTGAAGAAGGCGCCCTTGGACTGGGCAGTGGTGGCGGGGGAGGAGTTGTCAGCGTGCTGAGAGATCAGCTTGCAGCCCGCGTCGCACAGAGCGGAGGCGGCGTTGGATTCCTCGGTGGCGTTGGACCAGGAGTTGACGAACTGGACCTTCATGGTGACGCTGGGGCAGACGCTCCGGGCGCCCAGGAAGTAGGCGGTGTAGCCGGACTTGACCTCCGCGAAGGGGAAGGCGCCCACGTAGCCGATGACAGCTTCCTCGGCCTTGATCTCGCCCTTATCGATGAGCTCCTGCAGCTTCATGCCGGCCACGATGCCCGCCAGATAACGGCCTTCGTAGATGCTGGCGAAGGCGTTGTGGGTGTTGGGCAGCTCGTCGCCCCAGGAGGCCTGGTTGGTGCAGGACACGAACTGGATGTCGGGGTAGTTGGGTGCCACCTTCAGCATGTAGTCCTCAAAGCCGAAGGAGTTGTTGATGATCAGCTTGCAGCCGGCCTCAGCCAGCTCGATGTTGGCGTCCTCGCAGGAGGAGTCCTCTCCGATGTTCCATTTGGTGACCCATTCCACGTTGATGCCCTTGGCCTTCAGCGCCTCGGTGGCAGCGTCGCGGCCGCGGATGAAGTTGTAGGTGTAGCCCTGGTCGTTCTCATCGCCGATGCAGATCAGGCCCACCTTGATGGTTTCCGCGTTGCCCTTGCCGCCCTCGTCGGGCGTCTTGGAGTCGGAGCAGCCCGCGAACAGGGCGGCAACCAGAGCCAGACACAGGACAAATGCCAGAATCTTTTTCATAGTAGTACCTCCATTTTCTTTCGTCTCATTCTTCCGCGGAAAGAAACAGCTTTCCACTGAGTCATCATACCACACATTACCCGCTTTTTCAAGATGTGACTGCCGATTTCGGAGAAAAAAGCGCCCGGCTCATGGGAAAGCCGGGCGCTGGGAGCTTATGGATTGAGGTTCTTATAGCCGTAGAGGAAGGTGACCACCTGGCCCCGGGTGCAGACGTCGTAGGGGCCAAAGCTGTTGGCGGAGGTGCCGCCGGGGATGCCGTTCTGCACGGCCCATAGCACCGGCTTGTAGAAGTAAAGCGTATCCGAAAGAACGACGGAACGAACGGCAGTACAATAGCTGTACCAGGGAGCGTCCCCTGCGTATTCACAATCCTCAATTTTACTGCCGGAGCCGGAAAAGGTCAAAGTGCCGGTGCCCGGGTCAAAGGACCAGTCCACGCCGCACCACCCGGAGCAGCTGGGGGACGCCTCAGCGGGCGGCGCGGCCATACGCAGAAGCCCTGTCACCGATACCAGCGTCAGCAGCACGGCCAATGATTTTTTGCGTGTTGCATCTGCAATACATCCTTTTCATGGGGTTCACGGTTTTCCGGACGCGTCGTGCCTTTCTGTGGGGCACGTCTGTTCTTATTCCGCGTAGGCCACGTTGTTCAGGGGGGCGGACCAGTGCTCGTTGTTGTAGATGTCGGTGAAGAGGAAGGTGGCGACCAGGCTGTCCTTCAGCTCGCTCATGTCGGTATAGCCCACGATCATGGATCCGGACCATTCCATCTCGTCGCTGATCGGGTAGCTGTCCTCGAACTCGCCCTCCTTGCTGTAGTAGTCGGCAATGAACTGCAGCTTGTCGCCGGCCTCCAGGGAAGCGGTCTTGGCCTCGGGGTTGTAGACGGCGTCCTCACCCTCGGGCTTCTCATAGTCGAAGCGGACGCCGGCAATGTAGGCCCGGATGGGCTCGCCGGTGGAGAATTTGTCCTCGAAGACCACCAGCAGATTGGCCCGCTCCCCGTTCAGCAGCACGGGCACGGTGCCGGTGGTGGTCATCACGTCCCCCTCCACCAGACAATCCTGGTAGTTGAACATGACGGGCTGAACGGTGTCGCCGTCGGCCACGGCCACCCAGGTGCAGTCGTACTCGCCCAGCAGGGCGCCGTCCTTGGTGAAGCTGTACATATTGTCGAGGCCCAGGTTGATGAAGCCGTCGCCGTCGTTGTAGAACACGTTCAGCTGGAGGCTGTGGACCTGCTCCCACTGGGAGGCGGGGAGCTTCAGCAGCTTGTGGCCGTTCTCCGCGGTCCACACCAGCTGGGAGGCGTCAAACTGGTTGGCCTCCAGGGTCTGGGCCGCGGTCTGCGGATCCAGCTCCAGGCTGCGGCCCCCCAGCAGGGAGCCCAGGATGCTGCCGAAGTCGGCGCTGCCGCCGCCGGCGCTGGAGCCGCCGCCCAGCAGACTGCCGATGTCCAGGCCGCCGAAGTCGGCGTAGCTGGAGCTGGAGCCCTGCTGGCCGCCCTGCTCCAGGGTGGCGAACTGCTGGATGCAGCGGGAATACTCGCTGTCCAGGCCGATGGCGTTGTAGGTGGAGACGGCGGATTTCACATAGCTCCTGTTCTTGTAGGGGAAGAAGATGGAGATGCCGTAGGCGTTGTTGATGGAGGAGGAGGTCTTGTTGTACTTCACGGCCCCCAGCAGGGACTTGGCCAGGCTCTCGCTCTCGGCGGTGCCCAGATTGTAGCACAGGTGGACCAGGTCGATCTGGTCGATGCGGCTGGAGGAGGCGAATTCCCGGGTGGCGCTGCGGGCGTCGGAGACGGTCTTGTACTCGGTGCCGGACAGCAGCTTGGAGGTGCCGGAGGCAAAGCTCTTGAAATTGGCGGGCACGGTGGCGCTGAGCTCCGCCAGATCCACCACGGAGAGGGTGGTCTTCTGACCGGCGCAGCGGCGGTTGCACTCGTCCACAAAATCGTCCACGATGTTCTTTCCCAGCTCAATGGTGGGCATGGAGGTGTTGGCGGAGAGCTTGGTGAGCCAGTTGGTGTAGTACCAGCCGATGCCGGGCTCCGTCTCCTCGGAGGCGATCATGTAGTCGGCGTAGTCGTCCAGCATCAGACCGGTTTCCAGGGTGGCCATCAGACAGGCGTCGAAGCCGATGAAATCAAAGCTCGTGCCCGCGCTCTTCAGAGCGGAGTCGATGCCGCCCAGACCCATGGAGCCCAGGGAGGCGTTCTTCTCGTCGTAGCCGTAGCCGGATACGGAGCCGCCGCCGTGATCCCAGAAGATCAGTGCCTGCCGGTTGGCGGGGTAGTTCTTGGTGCAGAACTGGATGAAGCGGGTCAGGGTGGCGGGCTTCACCAGGGAGTCCTTGCCGTCGTCGTTGACCAACAGCTTGAGAGAGCCGTTCTCCAGCTTGTAGATCTGGTTGACGGTGTTGGAGATGCCGTTGATCTTCCACTGCTTGCAGCCGCCGGTGTAGATCAGAATGTTGACGTTGGAGTTCAGGCTGGCGGAGGCCATTTCCTTCATGTCGTTGGAGGCCATGCCGGACTTGGACTCCAGGTCCGTGCCGCACATGTAGACCATGATGGTCCACACGTCCTTGCCGTTCCCCAGAATCTGGGTGCGCTTGGCCCGGGCTCCGGAGGCCACGGTGGTGTCCAGCTTGCCGGTGTTGGCGCTGCGGGCCCAGCCGGTGGAGGTGGAGCCGCCGCCGGAGTAGCCGCCCAGCATGGAGCTCAGATCGATGCCGGAGGAGGCGGAGGAAGAGCTGCCGCCGCCGCCAAGCAGGCCGCCCAGGCCGCTGATCAGATCCAGGCCGCCGGAGGAGGCAGAGGAGGAGGCGCTGCTGCCGCCGCTGCCGCCCAGACCGTCCAGAATGCTGAAGCCGGAGCCGCTGAGCCCGGAGCCGCCGCCCAGCAGGCTGCTCAGAAGCCCGCCGCCGCTGCCGCCGCAGGATTTCAAAAGGAAGAAGGCCAGCACGATGACGATGATCAGACCGCCGCCGCCCAGGCCCCGGGTCACTGCCCGGTTATGTCCGCCGGCGCTGCCGTAGGAGCTGCCGGAGGGCCGCTTGGAATAACTGACATCTTTCCCGGCGGGCTTGCCGCTGCCGAGGCCGCTGCCCTTTCTGCCGAAGCTGCCGGTTTTGCCGATGACATTTTTGCCACGGCCGCTGTTGGGTCTGTTGTCCATAGGATCAACCTCCATTGCGTATAGATACTATATATTTTAGCAGATAATCCACGGAAATGCAACGCAGAAAAGGGACTTTTCCACAAATTCCGGGAAAAAATACAGAACCTCCCGGACCGTACAGGAATAGAATAAGCCAAAGGAGGGATGGGCCGTGGAGCGGGGACTGGATTGTTTGCGCCCGGGGGAAGGGGGAATCGTGACCCGGGTGGACCCGGCTCTGGCGGATGCTCTGGCCCGGCTGGGGCTGATCCCCGGCACAACCCTTCGCTGTCTGCGCCGCTGTCCCCTGGGAGATCCTGCGGTGTATCGCTTCCGGGCCACGGACCTGGCCCTGCGCGGCAGGGATGCGGCAAAAATCCGGGTGAGCTCCGTCGAAGCGGCCGACGCGCCCCGTGATGACAGCCCCGGAAGGGAGGATGGAAATGATCCATAGCGTAGCCCTGGCGGGCAATCCCAACGTGGGGAAATCCACGGTTTTCAACGCCCTGACGGGTCTGCGGCAGCACACGGGGAACTGGACCGGCAAGACCGTGGATCCGGCCCGGGGCGGCTGGAGTCTGGAGGAAGCGCGTTATGAGGCGGTGGACCTGCCCGGCGTATATTCCCTGGCGGGGGGCAGCCCGGAGGAGCGGGTGGCGGCCCGCTGGCTGGAGGCGAATTCCCCGGAGACGCTGGTGGTGGTGCTGGACGCCACCGCCCTGGAGCGAAGCCTGGGCCTGGCCCTGGAGCTGCGGGCCGCGCATCCCCGGCTGGTGATCTGTCTGAATCTCATGGACGAGGCGGAACGCCTGGGCCTGGAGCTGGACACAGAGGCCCTTTCCGAGGCCCTCTCCGCCCCGGTGGTCCCCACCCGGGCCGACCGGAAGCAGAGCTATGAGCGGCTGCGCCGGGTGATCGCGGCGCGGGCGGCGACACGGGACGCTCCGATCCCCGTTCCCGCCGGGAATCCGATTCTGGAAGCTGCCCGGATCGCCGCCGCCGTCACCCGGCAGCCGGGTCGTCCCCGCCGGGACTGGGACCGGCTGCTGCTGGGAAAGCGGAGCGCCTGGCCCTTGCTCCTGGCCCTGTTATTTGCCGTGTTCTATCTGACGGTCCGGGGCGCCAACCTGCCCTCCGCGCTGCTGGAGCGGGCACTGAACCGGCTGGGGGAGCTGCTGGGCCGCCGGATGGGCGGCCTGCCCGAAGGCATGAAAAGCCTGCTGCTGGATGGGATCTACGGCACCACCGCCCGGGTGACGGCGGTGATGCTGCCGCCCATGGCCATCTTCTTCCCCCTGTTCTCCCTGCTGGAGGATCTGGGCTTGCTGCCCCGGGCGGCCCTGCTGCTGGACCGTCCCTTCGCCGCCTGCGGCTCCTGCGGCCGGCAGGGTCTCTGCATGTGCATGGGCTGCGGCTGCAACGCCGTGGGGGTCACAGGCTGCCGCATCATCCCCGACGGGAAGGAGCGGCTGGCCGCCCTTCTCACCAACGCCCTGACCCCCTGCAACGGCCGCTTTCCCACGCTGATCCTGCTGGCGGGGCTGCTGCTGGGCCGGGCCGCCTCCCCGGTGGAGACGGCGGCCTTCCTGACCCTCTGTATGCTCCTCTCCGCGGCTGTGACCCTGGCGCTCACGGCCCTGCTGCGGAAAACGGTCCTGCGGGGCAGGGAGGGCGTCTTCAGCCTGGAGCTGCCCCCCCTCCGGCGTCCCCGGCTGGGGCGGCTGCTTGTCCGCTCTCTGCTGGACCAGACGCTGCGGGTCCTGGGCCGGGCCCTCACCGTGGCGGCCCCGGCGGGGGCCCTGATCTGGCTGCTGGGCCGCCTGCGGATCGGAGATCAGGCCCTGCTGCCTTTGCTTGCCCGGGGCCTGGACCCGGCGGCAAGGCTGCTGGGTCTGACGGGACCGCTGCTGCTGGCCTTCCTTCTGAGCTTTCCCGCCAACGAGCTGCTGCTGCCCCTGGCCCTGCTGATCACCGGAGCGGGGGAGCCCGCTGTCCTCTTTTCCGCCCATACCGCCCTTTGCGCCGCCGTCTTTACCCTGTTCCATTGGCCCTGCTCCACCACGCTGCAGACGGTCTGGCACGAGACCAAAAGCCCAAAATGGACCCTGCTGGCTCTGCTGCTGCCCAGTGCTGTGGGCGTCTTGCTCTGCGCTCTGACCAGGACCCTGCTCATCCTTTTGTCCTGACCGGAGCCTGCGGCATTTTGGCGTTCCGATCCGGTGAAAGGGCTTGCGGAATCCGGGCGGCCATGCTATAATCGAGCCGCGCCCACCGTCATGCGAAGGAGACTGACCCATGAAATTTCAACACACGAACCGAAAGGGCTTCTGGCTGGGCTTTGTGGATTTCTTCACAGCCGGGCTGTTCTTTCTGCTGTATATGCCCTTCGGCGGCCTGCAAAAGGAGCTGGAGGAGCTGCTTGGTCACAAGGTCCAGCCCTATTGGCAGGCCTATCTCTGGGGCATTCCCAGCCTGTTTATCTATACTCTGGTATGGATGGCCCGGATCGCGGAGGAGCTGAAGGGGATCGCGGAGGATATGGGCATCCCCGGTCCCCATACCTCCTGGCGGCACATGTTCTGGTGGAATATGCTGGGCTGCCCCTGCTGCGGCCCCATGATCGCCACCCTCCGCTTTTTCAACACCCTGAATCAGATCGAGCGGAAACGGAACCTGGAAGGGACGTGAATGTGGATGGGGATATCCCGCCGTTACCGGGCGAGCGGCCCGAAGCCCTGCCCCCCGTACGGTGCCTGGGCGGAAACGCCTGAGATCCGCCGACGCTGTTCTGATACGGAGCCCTCGCCAACTATACTGGAATCAAAGAGGAGAGAAGGAGCATGAAAACCATCAAAGTCGCGGCGGCCGTAATCCGGGACGGAGCGAGGGTGTTTGCCACCCAGCGGGGATACGGCGCCTACAAGGACTATTGGGAGTTCCCCGGGGGGAAGCTGGAGCCCGGCGAGACCCCGGAGGAGGCCCTGCGCCGGGAAATCCGGGAGGAGCTGGAGACGGAGATCCGGGTGGAGGAATATCTGACGACCGTGGAGCACGACTACCCGGAGTTTCATCTGAGCATGGTCTGCTTTCTGGCCGCAGTGACGGCGGGCAGCCTGACCCTGAAGGAGCACGAGGCCGCCCGCTGGCTGGGGCCGGAGGAGTTGGACAGCGTCAACTGGCTGCCTGCGGACCGGCATCTGGTCTCCGCCCTGAAGGCACGGATGGAAACGCTTGCGTAAAGCAAAAAGGAACGCCGCCGGGGCGTTCCTTTTTGCTTGTCGCGGGGATCACGGCATGGTGTATTCGCACAGATCCGTAAACGTGACGCTGTTGTCCGCAGCGAAGAGTCGGACGGACTTGCCGCTGGAGCCGTAGAGCCGCACCGTCAGAGCGGCCTCTCCGTCCAGGTAGAAGACGCCCACGGAGCCCTCTTGGAAGTAGGTGAAGGAGTAGCTTTTGCCGGGGTCCAGAACCGCGGCAGTGTCGGCGGCCTCGGTGTAGCCGTCGGCAAAGCTGAGCTGGATCCGGTCGTCGGCGGGATCCAGGCTGATGCGCTTGTACTGGGCCTCGGAGCCGTCAAAGTCGAAGGCCAGACCGAACTCGCCCTCACCGGTGCAGGTGAAGCTGCCGGTGAGCATGTAGCGCTCATAGGCGGTGAAGGCCTCGGTGTAGACCGGGTCTGCCTGGGCCTCCAGGGTGCAGCTCTGGTCCTTCAGCAGCAGGGGACGCTCCTGGGTGAAGCTGTCGGCCAGGGCCTTGGGGGCCTCCAGCACCAGCGTCCCGTCCTCCTCCGCCCGGAGCTTCTGGATCAGCAGATTACCGGCCCAGCCGGTGACGGGACCGGTGGAATAGGGGGACTCGGAGCGGCGGGCCCAGCCCACCATGTAGCTGTTTTCCCCGTCCTCGACGTGCTTGGCGGCGTAGAACAGCTTGCCGTCAATGCGGCGGGCTTCCCCGTAGGGGCCGTAGCGATTGTCGGAGAAGGCGTACCAGAGGGTATCGTCCTGGCCGGAGTATGTGATGTACCAGCGTCCGCCCAGCTGGAAGGTGTCGCTGCACTCCAGATTCCAGAACTGCTTGGTGGGGTCGGTGAAGATGACGCCGTCGTACCGGGCCTCGCCCAGATCGGCGCTGAGCGTATACTTCAAAATGCGGGCCACCCCGTCCTGGGCGGCGGTGACAGTGAGAACGATGCTGTCGCTGTCCGCGTCATAGTAGGCCTGGGGGTCCCGGAAGTCGTTTTTCTGGCCCAGCTCCTCCGGGGGCGTCAGCTCCCAGTCGCTGACCCGGCTGAAGTCCGTCAGGCTGCTGCCCTTGGCCACCCGGATGGTCTCCTTGAATTCATACTCGCCTGCTCCCGCGTGGGCGGTGTAGAACAGGTAATACGCGCCGCCCACCTTCACCACGGAGCCGGTGCCGATCCAGGCGTCCTGACCGCTGCCGGATTCCAGGATGGGACCCTCGTGCTCCTGATAGCGGAGGAAGTCCCTGGTGGTGGTCAAAAAGATGGAGTGGTTGTAGGAGTCGCCGCCCTCCTTGAGGTAGAAGATGTAATAGGTGCCGTCCTCGTAGTAGGGCATGGGATCGCCCACGTAGGCGTTGGCGCCGCCGAAGTCCTGGGGCCGGAAGAAGAGCCGGTATTCGTAGGCCTCCTCCTGCTCCTCCGGGTCCAGACCCTCAAAGCGCTTGTCGCTGCTTTTGAACTGGGCCTCTCTGCAGCCGGCCAGGGACAGCAGACTCAGAGTCAGAAGCAAAAGCAGCAGGATCGACATTGTGCGTTTCATGATCAGCCTCCGTAATAGAATGAGATAAAGTTTCATTTGCACAATTGACTGTGCGAATGTAATTATTATACGTCTTACATAAGGGATTTGTCAACGAAAAAGGCCGGAAGCGGCCGAATAATCGTCGTACTGCATAAGCGGCCCCTGAGAAATATGTGCAAATGTCACATCGCCGGAGAGCAAGCGGGAGGGAGAGATCTGTTCTCCCCGGGGAATTCCGGCTTGTCAAAGCAGGACAAATGTGGTATGATATTGCAAAATTCCGCCGGAAGGACGGAAACAGGGAGGAAGGGCGGATGGAAGCGGAAGGGATGCTGGAGCTGGAGCTCCGGGACGATCAGTGGCCCTGGCAGGGCGCGGACCATGACCGGACCATCGTCCGGGCCATTGTAACGGAGGGGGACAAGCTCTGCTTTGTCCGGGTACGGCGGAACGACGCCTTCGGCAACGTGACCCTCATCGAGACCTCCGGGGGCGGCGTGGAGCCGGGAGAGTCTCTGGAGGACGCCCTCCGCCGGGAGCTTCGGGAGGAGCTGGGGGCGGAGGTGGAGATCCTTCGCAGGATCGGCGTGGTCAGCGATTACTACAATCTGATCCGCCGCCACAACATCAACCACTATTTCCTCTGCCGGGTCCTGTCCTGCGGGGAGAAGCATCTGACCGAGGAGGAAAAGGAGCAGTTCCATCTGAGCACCCTGCGGCTGAGCTGCGAGGAGGCCCTGGCGGAATATGAACTGCGGGCCGGATCCCGGCTGGGGCGGCTCATCGCCAACCGGGAGCTGCCGGTGCTGCGGCGGGCAAAGGAACTGCTGGAGGCCAGATAAGCCCCTGTCCGCCGGCTTGCCGCTCGGAGCGGAAAAAGCTTTTACGGGAGGATCTGTATGGAAACGATCAACGGCGAATGGTATATGAAGGGCTGCGCCACGGAGGACCCGAATCGGCTGCGAAGCCCCGAATCGGCGGCGGAGCTGGTGCGGCGGATCGGCTTTCTGCCTCTGTTTTCCAACGGACTGCCGGGCTTCTCCCTGGAGGAGCGGACCTGGGCGGGGGACTGGTGGACGGACGATCCGGCCCGGGACCCCTGGGCCTGGCGGCAGGCGCTGGCCAGGGAGCCGGATCTGCTCTACGGGAAGTTCTTTGACCGCAGGGCGGGCTTTATCTCCGCGGACTGGTTCCCCTACTTTGCCAACTACCGCAGAAACGGCTATGATTTTGATACCCTGGTGGACGAGGGTCTGGCCCCGCACCGGGCCATAAAGCTGATGCAGCCCTTTCTCAAGGACGGGATGCCCAACGACGCGGCCCTCCACAGCTTCGCCCTGAAGGCCCAGGCGGGCTTCGGCAAGGGCGGGGAGAAGAACTTCGAGGGGGTGCTGACGGAGCTGGAGGCCCAGACCTTCCTGGTGATCGGGGACTTCCGTCAGAGGCTGAACAAGCTGGGCAGCCCCTATGGCTGGCACATCGCCGTGATCCAGACCCCGGAGTCCAAGCTGGGCTACGGACGGGTGACGGCGGCCTACGGGGAGAGCCCGGAGCAATCGGCAGCCCGAATCAGGGAACGGCTCCTGGCCCTCTTCCCGGAGGCGAAGCCGGAGCAGCTCCGCAGGATTCTGGGCAGCAGCCTGACCACTGATTAAACAGAGAAGGACGTGGAAAAGCATGGAAAGAAATACCGTACTCTTTGACTTTGACGGCACCCTCTTCGACACCGTGGAGGGCATCACGAAAAGCATCCAATACGCGCTGCGCAAGCACGGCAGGGAGGAGCCCCTGGACCGTCTGCGCTGCTTCGCCGGGCCGCCCCTGGTGGACAAGTTCATGGAGGTCTACGGCGTCAGCCGCCAGGAAGCGGAGCAGCTGGTGCTGGACTTCCGGGAGCGCTACGTCCCCATCGGGGTCTACGAAAGCCGACCCTTTCCCGGCATCCGCGGTCTGCTGGAGCGGCTGCGGGCGGCGGGCCTGAAGCTGGGCGTCGCCACCTCCAAGCCCCAGAACATGGCGGAGCTGCTGCTGGAGCGGGCGGAGATGAAGGATTGCTTCGACGGGATCGTGGGCAGCCGGCCTGAGCTGAACAACGAGAAAAAGTGGCAGATTGTGGAGAAGGCCATGGCCCTCTGCGGCAGCGGCCCGGAGGAAAGCCTCCTGGTGGGGGACACCAAATACGACGCGCTGGGGGCGGCACGCTGCGGCATCCCCTGCGTTGGCGTGGCCTGGGGCTACGCGGAGCCCGGCGAGCTGGAGGCCGCCGGCGCGATCCGCGTCTGCGGGGATATGGCGGAGCTGGAGCGGGTTTTGACCCGCGGGCTTTGAACCGCGACAAAGAGAAAAGACCGGCCCGGTTTTCCGGGTCGGTCTTTTCACGCAAAGGCGGGGGATCAGCCGTTGCTGGTGCTGCTGTTGTCGGTGAAGCTCAGATCGGTGTTGGCGTAGCGCAGCAGATCCTCGTTCACGGTGATCTCCTTGGCGGTGGCGATGCTCTGATACTTTTCGCTCCAGAGCGCGTTCTTCACCATGGTATCACGGTATGTGGCCTCGTCGGTGGAGACGTAGCGGACCACGTAGTAGGCGGTGTCGTTCTCGTAGGTGGTCAGCAGGTCGCCGGCCTTGCGGTTGCTGTCATACAGGAACTCGCGGATCTCCTCCATGGAGTAGGTCCGGGTGATGCTGTTGGTGGTGACGGTGTAGCCCAGGTCGCTGGCGGCCTTGTTGAAGTCCTCGTCGCTCATGCCGTCCTTGACGGCGGCGGTCAGGGCCACAAACTTCTGCTTGGCGGTCTCTTCGCCTTCCTTGACCTCTTCGCCTTCCTTGTCCTTGGTGATGGTGATGACGTTGGCGTTCACCAGGCAGTAGTCGTTGGTGTCGCGGCTGTCGTAGCGGACGGTGTAGAAGTAGGTCTCGTTCTCGTCCCGGGCAAAGACCTTCACGTCGCCCTCCTTGCGGGCCCCGTCAAAGAGCCACTCCGCGATCTCCTCGGTGAAGTAGGAGCTGACGTTGGTCTTGTTGTAGCTGGTGGTGGTGGCGTCCTCGGGCATCTCCTTCAGATAGCCCTCGGCCTTCTCCTTGGCGGCGGCCTTGGCCTCGTCGGTGTAGGTGGTGGGGGCGGCGGTGGAGGGCTCGGTGGACTCGGCGTCGTCGGCCTGCTTGTCCGCCTCGCTCTGCTCGGACTCCACTTGGGTGGACTCGGCGGCGGAGGTGGCATAGGTGAAGCTCACCAGGTCGTAGGCGCTGGTGTCCTTCTCATAGGCGGCCTTCAGCTCCTCGGCGCTGGGCTGGAACTCCTCGTTGAGCTTGGAGGCGTAGCCGGCGTACGTCAGGTAGAGCTGCATGTAGGTCTCGTAGGAGTCGGTGTCGCAGCCCTCGCCGAAGCGGGCCCGCAGATACTTGTCGGCGCTGGAGAAGCCGTAGGCGGCGGCCTCGTCGTTCATAGACTTGAGACTGGCGGCGATGTTGGCCTTGTCCTCGGAGCTCAGCTCGTAGCCGTTGGCCTTGGCGTCGGCCACCAGATTCAGAACCTCCCGCAGGGAGTTCTTCACGTTGTCCTTCATGTAATCCTCCAGGGTGCCCTCCCCGAAGAAGCTGCTCTGCTGGGACAGGGGGGTGTTGGGCTTGATCATGAAGGAATAGTTGCTGTAGAAGTTGGTGGCGGACAGATTGTAGAAGTAGTCGTAGACGGGAACGGTGATCTTCTCGTCTCCCACGGTGACGGCGGCGGCCTTCGTATCATAAGAGGGGCGGTTGACCAGGGAGATCACGCCGATGACGGCGGCGATACAGACCACCACAGCCAGGACGACGATCAGCACGTTCCGGAGCGTTTTGCTCCTCTGCTCCTTTTCCTCGCGGGCGACCAGATCTCTGGGGGACAGGCCCTGCGCCTCAAGCTCCTTGCGCTTCTTCTTGGATGCGGATGCGCTCATTTGTTCATCAATCCTCTCAAATAATTAGCTTGTCCCGGCTGTCCGGGACCGATTGCAACCTATTATACAGCGTTTCCCCTGAACTTGCAAGAGAAAGTTTTGGAATTGACAAAAAGTTTGCAAACGCGCAAAAAAACCCCGCTGTGGCCGTGTGCGCCCATTTATAACCTGCACGAATAAGGCAGGTGGGTCGTCTCTTCAAGGCTTCACTGTTCCCAGCGTCCGCGGGCAAGCCGCGCGGGAGGTCTACAATCCACCGTGAAAGTATCAGGCGTCCCGTAAAAATGTTGTGGGTCTAAAAGGGCACATCACGCACCAAGCAGGGCGTTTTTTCCGATTAAATTATCATTTTTCTGATAAGCCTCCCCTGCAGGCAGGGGAGCTGTCCCGGTGCGCGCACCGGGGCGGAGGGCTCAGTCTTCGTCCTCCTGATCTTCCTCGTACTCATCCAGCAGCAGCTCGTACACGGCGGCCAGCTCGTCCTCGTCGGTGACGGCCTCCAGAAGCTCCTCGCCGTCCTCCTCCGTGACCTTCAGCACGCTGACCTCCAGCTCCGTTTCCTCGTCCTGCCCGGCGGGGCAAACGCCCAGATAGGTGCTGCCCTGATATTCCACCGAGCAGAGGACCTCCAGCTCGTATTCCACACCGTCCTCGTCGGTGATGGTGATATAGTCGTCACCAAACAATTCGCTCATGCAATTGGCCTCCACTTGATTACTGCCTATATTTTACCCGCTCCGGGCCGGAAAATCAAGTGGAAATATGGAACTGGCAAATAGCAGATTACGCAAAAAAAAGAAAGCCGATTTGTGCAGTGCTCCAAAAAAATAAAAATTTAGGACTGGAAATTTGCGCTCGGGTCGTATATAATATAAAATGAAAGAGTTCGAGCATATCTGAGGCATACCACAGGAGGCGTCCATGGAACCTAATTTGAAGCAGGAAATCCTGCCCCGTCCCCTCCCGGAGGGAGAGGGACCGGAGGCGGAACCGAAACAGGAAAAAAAGCCCAATCCCTTTGAGCCCAAGGGGATATCCGGCACAATCTATACCGTTCTCCACGACATTGTCAGCATTCTGGCGGTGATCATCGTGGGCTTTGTGTTCCTTGCCCGGCTGGTGGGGGTCTCCGGCAGCTCCATGTATCCCACCCTGGTGGGGGCCCAGGAGTCCTCCGAGTCCATGGGCGACTATCTGGTGCTGCGGAGCAATTTCCTCTCCGCCAGCTATCGCCAGGGGGACATCGTGGTGGCCTGCGTGCCCAGCTTTGACGACGGCAAGCCCATCGTCAAGCGGGTGGTGGCCGTGGGCGGTCAGACCGTCCGCTTTGAGACCGGGGAGGACGGTTGGCAGCACGTCTACGTGGACGGAGCGCTGCAAAGTGAGGCATTTATCAACGAGCCCATGGAGATCAAGGGCCCCTACGGCAACGGCTACAGCGTGACCGTCCCGGAGGGCTGCTACTTCATCATGGGCGACAATCGGAACAACTCCACCGACAGCCGCTACGAGGACGTGGGCATGGTGGACGAGCGTTATATTGTGGGCAAGGCCCTGTGGATCATTTTCCCCGGTCAGGACTACCGGAAGGGGAACGCCAGGACCTGGAGCCGATTCGGAGATCTCTATGAATGAGGATATGAATATTCAATGGTATCCGGGCCATATGACCAAGACCCGTCGGATGATGGAATCGGAGCTGAAGCTGGTGGACGCGGTCTGCGAGCTTCTGGACGCCCGCATTCCCGTCTCCTCCCGGAACCCGGACCTCGACGCCATCTGCGGCGACAAGCCCCGGATGATCATACTCAACCGCATCGACATGGCCGACCCAGCCCGGACCAGGGCCTGGGCCGACCATTTCAAGCGGCTGGGCTATTCCGTAATCCAGACAGACTGCAAAAGTCGGAAGGGAATCTCGGATTTTTCCCCGGCGCTGAATCGCCTGCTGGCGGAGAAGCGCAGCCGCTACGCCGAGAAGGGCATGGCCGGCAAGCCCCTGAAGGCCATGGTGGTGGGCATCCCCAACGTGGGCAAGTCCAGCTTCATCAACCAGGTCTCGGGCCGGAAGGGCGCCAAGGCGGAGAACCGTCCCGGCGTCACCCGGGGCAAGCAGTGGGTCACGGTGGACCAGGGCTTGCTGCTGCTGGATACCCCCGGCATCCTGTGGCCCAAGTTTGAGGACCCGGAGGTGGGCCTGCGGCTGGCCTGGACCGGAGCGGTGAAGGACGATATCCTGGACACCGAAACCCTGGCGGCCCGGCTCATGGCCCAGCTCTGGCAGGACTATCCCCGGGCGCTGACCGAGCGCTATAAGCTGGACCCGGCCCTGCTCTCGCCGGACTTCGACAGCCTGTCCCCCGCCGCCCGGGGCTTCGCCCTGCTGGAGCAGGCGGCCAGAAAGCGGGGCTTCCTGCTGCCCGGGGCGGAGCTGGACCTGGAGCGCATGTCCGGCGTCCTGCTGGAGGAATATCGCGCCTGCAGGCTGGGACGCTTTACGCTGGAAAAGCCTTCCCCTTGAGGGAAGACCCAAGCGCGCCGGAGCGGATGAGAGGTGCTGCGAAATATGAAAACAAACGATCTGTACAGTTATGAAAACGAGCTGCGGAAGCAGGGGCTTTCTCTGATCTGCGGCATCGACGAAGCGGGCCGGGGTCCTCTGGCGGGACCGGTCTGCGCTGCGGCCTGCATCCTGCCCGCCGAGCTGAAGATCGAGGGCCTCAACGATTCCAAGAAGCTGTCGGAGAAGCGCCGGGAGGCGCTTTATGAGCAGATCACGGCCCAAGCCCTGGCCTGGGCTGTCTGCCTGGTGGACGAGAGGATCATCGACGAGATCAATATCCTCCAGGCCACCTTCCGGGCCATGCGGGGGGCTGTTTCACAGCTGGAGATAAGGCCGGAGCTCTGCCTGGTGGACGGCAACCGGGACCCGGGCCTGGGCCTGCCCACCCGGACGGTGGTGAAGGCAGACGCCAGCTGCGCTTCCGTGGCCGCCGCCTCCATTCTGGCCAAGGTCACCCGGGACCGGCTCATGCTGGCCTATGACGCCCAATATCCCGGCTACGGCTTCGCCGTCCACAAGGGCTACGGCACCAGGGCCCACTACGCCGCCATCGACGCGCTGGGCCTCTGCCCCATTCACCGCCGCAGCTTTCTCAAGCGCCATGGACCGGCGTAGGGGCATCGGCGCCTGGGGGGAGAACCAGGCCGCCAAATATCTGAAAAAGAAGGGCTACCGGATCCTGGAGCGGAACTACGCCTGCCGCTTCGGAGAGATCGACCTGATCGCCGCGAATCGGGAGTACCTGGTATTCGTGGAGGTGAAGCTGCGGAAATCCGACGCCTTCGCCCGGGCGGCGGAATTCGTGGACTGGCGCAAGCAGAACCGGCTTCGCAGCTCCGCGGAGCTGTGGCTGAGCCTTCATGAGACGGAGCTGCAGCCCCGCTTCGACGTGATCGAAATCTACGCCCCGGAGGGGGAGGCCACCAAAAAGCCCACCATCAACCATCTGGAGGACGCGTTTCAATGAGAGAACAGTTTCCTGTATTTGATCTCCACTGTGACACCGCCGTGGAGCTGAGTCTGCAGGGCAAGCAGCTGGCCGCCAACGATCTGCATGTGGATCTGGACCGGGCGGGACGGCTGCTGACCCACCATCAGTTTTATGCCTTCTGCTGCGTCTATGACAAGGGCGGTCTGCCCCTGCCCCGGCCTCTGGCCCGGTCCCGCTTCTATGCGGCGGTCTCCGAGTTCTATTCCCAGCTCTCCGCCAACGCCGAGCGGGTCCGGCTGTGCCGGAACGTGGAGGATCTGATCGACGCCGCCAAGGGCAGCCGTCAGGGGGTCTTCCTGTCCCTGGAGGGGCCGGAGGTCATCGACTGCGACCCGGGCCGTCTGGAGGAACTGAAGGAGCTGGGCTTTCTGATGACCACCCTCACCTGGAACCACCCCAACGAGCTGGCGGGTCCCCACGGCACGGATCTGGGTCTGACGGCACAGGGCAAGGCCTTCGTGCGGCGGGCCCAGGAGCTGGGCATCCTGATCGACGTGAGCCACCTGTCGGAAAGGGCCTTCTGGGATCTGATCGACGTGACCGGCGCGCCGATCGTGGCCTCCCATTCCAACAGCCGGGCGGTCTGCGACCATAGCCGAAATCTGACGGACCGGCAGTTCAAGGTGATCTGCAACCTGGGAGGCCTGGTGGGGCTGAACCTCTACGCCCCCTTCCTGAAGCAGGAGGGCCGGGCGGACTTTTCCGACTTCAAGCGGCACATGGATCATTTCCTGGAGCTGGGCGGACAGCACCACCTGGCCCTGGGGGGCGACCTGGACGGCTGCGACGCCCTGCCCACCGGCTTCCGGGGGGTCGAGAGCTGGAACGACCTGGGCCGCTGGCTCCTGCAGCAGGGCGTGGAGGAGCTGACCGTCAACAACGTGTTCAACAACAACGCCGTCCGCTTCGCCCTGCAGCATCTGCAGCGCAAGCGGGTTGGAGGCTGAGACTATGGCGCTTTACGCCATCGGAGATCTGCACCTGTCCTTTGAGGCGGACAAGCCCATGGACGTGTTCGGCAAGCTCTGGACCGGCTACGTGGACAAGCTCCGGGCAGGTCTTTCGGTCGTCGGCCCGGAGGACACCACCGTTCTGATGGGGGATCTGAGCTGGTCCATGGACCTGGACCACGCGGTCCGGGATTTCGCCTTCATCAACGCCATTCCGGGCAGGAAGATCATCCTCAAGGGCAACCACGACTACTGGTGGACCACCGCCTCCAAATTCTACAAGTTCTGCGCCCTGCAGGGCTTCGGGAACATGGAGATCCTCAACAACAACTGCTGGCTCTACGAGGACGCCGCCATCTGCGGCACCCGGGGCTGGTTCTTCGAGGAGGAGCGGGGCGGGGCCCACGACGCCAAGATCCTGAATCGGGAGCTGATGCGGCTGGAGGCCTCCCTGAAGGCGGCGGGGGACCGGGAGAAGCTGTGCTTCCTCCACTATCCGCCGGTGTACCGGGGATACCGCTGCCAGCCCATTCTGGAGCTGCTGCACCGCTATCAGGTGAACCGCTGCT
>CAMNHH010000013.1 GCA_946539175.1 uncultured Clostridia bacterium
TTCCCCCTGGATCACGCTGTAGTTGATCTGATCGAGATGATAGGAGTCCAGCACCGGCTCCGGGCCCTCCCAGTGGATCAGCGCCCTGCCCCGGCCCCAAAGCAGGAGCTTGCCCGCATCCAGCAGGGGCTGGAGGGATTCCATACACAGCCCGGTCAAGACGGTCTGCTCCCATTCGGGCCAGAGCTCCGGCACGACCCGCAGCAGAACCAGCTCCAGCTCCTCGCTGCCCTTGGCTGCCAGGCAGGAATCCCGGTCGTTGTAAATGGCAAAGTCCAGGCGCATATCCCCGTCGGCGGCGGGCCACCAGAAGCGGCCGTCCCGGAAGCTCTCATGTTGGGCATAATTGTCGCCCCGCAGAACGCTGTAGTCGGTGCCCTCGGCGGGGGAGACGGTCTTGCCCATAAGCCCGGTCAGGGTCTCGTTTACCTGCTCCAGGGTCAGGGTCTCATAGCTCTCGCCGTCCTCCGTTTGATAGGAAATGGCGTCGCAGTTGTGGAGCTTGGTCCAGATATGGGCGAACTGGGCCAGCTCGTACTCGCCCGCCAGATCCAGCGCGCTGTCCGTGATCCCCTGCTCGGCAAAGGCGGACAGCAGGGCGTTGACCGACGTGGGGTCCACGGAGTAGGTGGGCTCCGTGTTGCCCGTGTTTTCCTCCGGCCGGGCGCCGCCCTCGAGCCGGTAGTCGCCCAGCCGCAGGCCGTCGTCTGTCTTCAAAAGCCGGGCCGTACCCGCTCCCAGGCGCCGGATCTTTCCCGCCTCCTGAAGGCCGGTAATATCCAGGTCAGAGATCTGATCCCAGGCCGGGAACTCCGGCCAGCGGACCAGGTTGGCGTCGAACAGCTCAAAGCCCAGCTCCCAGCCCCAATCTCCGGCGTCCCGGACGCTGCCGATGACCGCGAAGCGGGTGCTGCGATCGCCCTCCGCGGCGGGGAACCAGAAGCAGCCGTCGTGAAAGCTCTCGCGCAGGGGCCCGACGTCGCCCCGCAGGGCGCTGTAGTCCGTACCCTCGGCGGGGGAGACGGTTTTGCCCAGCAGCCGGCCCAGGGTCTCGTTGACCTGCTCCAGGGTCAGAGCTTCATAGCCGTCCTTCTCCGCGATGGAGCCCGCCTCCTCCCCCTGGAGTTTCAGATATTGACGCGCAAAGCTGACCAGCTCATATTCCTCGTCCAGGTCCCTGGCGGGATCCGTGACGTTCTGCCGGGCCAGCGCCGTCAGCAATCGGGTCATCTCTCTCGACTCCTGCTCCGGCACCGGGTCGAAGCCCGTGGGCCTGGGGGCTGTGGAGGCAAAGGCCTCCGTGGAGGAGCTGCTGTTCTGACCGGGCTGAACGGACGAACCGCTCCGGTCCATCAGCCTTTTCACCCCGAAGCCCCCCAACACCACAAACACCAGGGCCGCCGCCAGGGACAGACCCTCTCTCCAGCCGAAGCGACGTGTTCTCTGCTTCACTTCCGTCGTCTCCTTTCCGGCGGCCTCCCCACGGTCAGCGGAGGGAGGATCGGACCTGGCGCCTTCCCGCCACGGCTCCCCGAAGGGTTGCCGCTCGTCCTCGTAGAGATCCATCAGATCCGTGATTTTCATGGCTTGACCTCCTGTTCCAGCTTTTTCCGCAGAGTCTCCCGGCCTCGGGAGAGGCGGGAGCGGACGGAGGCCGGGGCCAGACCCAGCTCCGCCGCGATGCGCTCCGCGGGCTGCAGATAGAAATAGTAGCGAAGGAAGATCTCCCGGTCCTTTGGACGCAGACTGTCCACGGCCCGGCGGACCGCGGCGGCCAGCTCCTTCCGGATGGCCGCCTCCTCCAGACCCGGCGCCGGGTCCGGAAGCTGAATCTCGTCCAGGTCCATGGGCAGGGGCCTGCGGACCCGGAGCCAGCTCTTGGCCCTGTTCCGGGCCACGGTGCCCAGCCACTGCTTCAGCTGCCCGGGCTCCGGCTCTGAGGCGTGCTGCCAGAGGGTCCAGAACACGTCGCCGCAGAGCTCCTCCACGTCCTCCCAGGCTCCGGCGTCCCGGAGCATGTTGGACAGGATGGTGCAGACGTAGGAACGGTAGCGCTCCGTCAGCAGCTCCAGCGCCCGGCTGTCCCGCTGCCGCAGCCGTTCCAGCAAAGCCGCGTCTGTCATGGGTCTCATCTCCCTTCGTAAATAAGAACGCCGACGACGGCAAAAGTGTTGCGGTTTTTCTGCAAATATTTTCCCCGTTCCCGGCCGCGGGCCGATTGCAAAGGGGAACGTTGCATGGTATAATATACAAAAGCCCATGGAAGAAATCAATCTTTTTCATCCCCGGCAGGGGAGAAGGGGAGGAACGGATATGGCTGCGTTTTTTGTGAACGGCAAGGCGGTGCGGGCGGAGCGGAACCAGAAGCTGATCCGCTTTCTGCGGGACGAGCTGGGCCTCACCGGCGTGAAGGACGGCTGCAGCGAGGGCGCCTGCGGCACCTGCCAGGTGCTGATCGACGGCAAGCTCACCAAGGCCTGCGTCCCCATGACGGACAGGCTGGAGGGCAAGTCCGTGCTGACGGTGGAGGGCCTGACGGATCGGGAAAAGGAGATCTATACCCGGGCCTTCGGGGAGGCCGGGGCGGTGCAGTGCGGCTTCTGCATCCCCGGCATGGTGATGGCGGCCAAGGCCCTGCTGGATGGGAACCCGAACCCCAGCCGCACCGAGGCGGGCTACGCCATCCGCAACAACATCTGCCGCTGCACCGGCTACGTGAAGATCATCGACGGCATCCTGCTGGCGGCCCGCTATTTCCGGGAGGGCCTGCCCGCCGCCCCGGAGGCGGACTTCCGGGTGGGGGCCCGGGCGCCCCGCATCGACGTGGCGGAGAAGGTCCAGGGCTGGGGCAAGTACCCGGACGACGTGTACGTGGAGGGCATGTGCTATGGCTCCGCGGTCCGCAGCGCCTACCCCAGAGCCCGGGTCCTGTCCATCGACAGCTCCGAGGCGGAGGCCCTGCCCGGGGTGGTCTGCGTCCTGACCCAAAAGGACATCCCCGGCCAGGTGAACGTGGGCCACATCAAGAAGGACCAGCCCACCCTGATCGGGGTGGGGGAGCTGACCCACTATCTGGGCGACGCTGTGGCCCTGGTCTGCGCCAGGGACCGGGAGACCCTGGAGACCGCCAAGAAGCTGGTGAAGGTGGAGTATGAGGTCCTGCCCGCGGTCCACAATCCCGCAGAGGCGGCGGCCCCGGACGCCCCCCTGGTCTTCGAGGGGGACAAGGACAACGTCCAGGCCCACAGGCACGTGAGCCGGGGGGACGCGGCGGGGGCCATTGCCCGCTCCGCCCACGTCATCACCCGGCACTTCGAGACCCCTTGGACCGAGCACGCCTTCCTGGAGCCGGAGTGCTGCGTGGCCCTGCCCCTGGAGAACGGGGGCGTGAAGCTGCTGACCACGGACCAGAGCAGCCACACCACCATGCACGAGTGCGCCGCCATGCTGGGGGTGGACTACGAGCACTGCCAGGTGGAAAATCTGCTGGTGGGCGGCGGCTTCGGGGGCAAGGAGGACATGTCCGTCCAGCACCACGCGGCCCTGATCGCCTATGTGGCCCGGGTGCCCGTGAAGGTGAAGCTGAGCCGGGCCGAGTCCATCCTGGTGCATCCCAAGCGCCACCCCTTCTCCATGGACTTCACCCTGGGCTGCGACGAGAACGGCCTGATCCAGGGGGTGAAGGCCAGGGTGGTCTCCGATACCGGCGCCTTTGCCTCCCTGGGCGGGCCGGTGCTGGAGCGGGCCTGCACCCACGCGGCGGGACCCTACGCCTACGAGAACTTTGAGATCGAGGGCACCGCCTACTACACCAACAATCCCCCCGCCGGGGCCTTCCGGGGCTTCGGCGTCACCCAGACCTGCTTTGCCATCGAGAGTCTGCTGAACGAGATGGCCGAGCGGGTGGGCATCTCCCCCTGGGAGATCCGCATGCGGAACGCCATCCGGCCCGGGGGCGTGCTGCCCAACGGCCAGATCGTGGGCCCGGAGACGGGTCTGGTGGAGACCCTGGAGATCGCCAAGGGGTATTACGACGAGGCCGTCGCCAACGGGGACCCGGTGGGCCTGGCCTGCGCCATGAAGAACGCCGGCGTGGGCGTGGGTCTGCCGGACTGGGGCCGGGCCAGGCTGATCGTGGAGCAGGACGGAAAGCTCCACATCTACGCCGGCGCCTCCTGCATCGGCCAGGGCCTGGGCACGGTGCTGGTGCAGATGGTGGTGAGCAACGCCGGGCTGAGACCGGATCAGATCGTCTACGAGCGCTCCAACACCTGGATCGCCCCGGACTCCGGCGACACCTCCGGCTCCCGCCAGACCCTGATCACCGGAGAGGCGGTGCGCCGGGCCTGCGAGAAGCTGGTCAAGGCCCTGGAGGGGAAACGCCTGGAGGAGCTGAAGGGACAGGAGTTCTGCGGCGAGTACCTGGCCAAGACCGACAAGCTGGGGGCCGACGTCCCCAACCCCGTCAGCCACGTGGCCTACGGCTACGCCACCCAGCTCTGCGTGCTGGACCGTCAGACGGGCCGGATCAAAAGGCTGGTGGGCATCCACGACGTGGGCAAGGCGGTGAACCCCCTGTCCTGCGAGGGCCAGATCGAGGGAGGCATGGTCATGTCCATGGGCTTCGCCCTGACGGAGCGCTATCCCATCGACGAGAACTGCCGCCCCACCGGGAAATTCGGCACCCTGGGCCTGTTCAGGGCGGACCAGATCCCGGAGATCAAGGCCATTGTGGTGGACAAGCCGGGCCTGGAGCTGGCCAACGGAGCCATCGGCATCGGGGAGATCACCTCCATCCCCACCGCCCCCGCCATTGCGGAGGCCTACTACCGGCTGGACGGCCTCCGCCGCGGCAGCCTGCCCCTGACGGGAACCCCCTACGAACGGAAAAAATAGGAAAAAACGGAAAACAGAAGCATACAAAACGAGCTGTGGGCAGTCTTGCTCACAGCTCGTTTTGTACCGGGCCCCCATCGCATGCGCGGGGCCGCATGGCCTCGTAGGAGACCAGGCCGGAGTCCGGATCCAGGGTGCAGGCCATGGACCAGAGGGGGACGCTGCGGAAGCAGGCGTCCATGAGACTCAGGGTCTTTTCCAGCCGGACCGGGTCCCGGGGGAAGTACACCTGCCGGGAGAGCCGGGGCACCGCCAGCGCCGGGTCCGCGGGCCGGATGCGGTCCTCGGAGCCCCGCTCCAGCAGGCAGATGCCCTGGATGGGGAAATTGCTGTCGGAGCCGAAGCGCTCCTTCCCCTGCCAGGGGGTGCCGCAGGCGATGAAGGCCTCCGGGGTCCGGCGCAGAATGGGCTTGTCCCCGTTGAGGACCGACACCCCCGGCACCCGGTTCAGCCAGCTTTGGGCGTGGGTGGTCTTCCCGGTGCCGCTGGGGGCGGCAAAGAGATAGGCCCGCCGGTCCACCGCCAGGGCGGCGCTGTGGAACACGAAGGCGTCGAAGTCCGCCAGATGCTCGGCAATGTGGCGGTAGCAGCAGATGAATTCCAGGTAGGCCGGGGGGAAGCCCTGGCCGTCGTCCTCCCGGAGCAGCTCCTCCGGGCTGACCCGGATGGTAAAGTCCGGCTCCCGCCGGGTCAGCCAGCCTCTGAGCCAGGGCATCAGATCGTACTGATTGTCGATCCCCACCCGGATGCCGGCGAGCAGAATGTTGATCATAGCAGCAGCCTCCCGTGCATGGATTGACCCGCCCTCAGCGGCGGGCCGCCCGGGCCGCCTCCGGCCACCGGGCAAACGGCAGCTCCCGCAGCACCGTCCGCCGGATGAAGCGGAAGAGGGCCTCCTCCCCCTGATCCCGCAGCAGGGTCAGCAGGAAGCGCAGCTTTTCATAGGTCTCCGGATGCAGCTTATCCCGGGCCCGCTCCTGATCCAGGTAGGCCAGGGCGTCCCCGGGCTGATAGCTCCGGCCCCGGTAGACCTTGGAGGCGGCGATCCGGTCCATGACGGACTCCACCAGATAGCGGGTGGGCATGGGCACGGGCCGGTAGTCGTGGCCGCCGGGGGGCACGTCGGTCCAGTATTCGTAGTGGTGCTTGTTGCGGCCCTTGTGGTGCATCCAGGCGGTGGACCAGCCCTCAGCCTCCCGGGCCCTGGCGTTGGGGCTGCGGGTGCCCTGCCAGTATTTGGCCCCCTGCCAGAATTCCGCGGGGGAATACTTGCTCAGATCGTGGCACAGCCCCTGGCGGATCAGCCCCACCCTGAGGCAGGAGACCATGACCATGTGCCGGTGCTTTGTGATGGTTTTGAAGTGCTTGATGGGGTGCATAGTCTAACCCTTCTTCACGCGGGCCTTGATCTGCCGCAGCTCAGACAGCATGCGGAAAGTGTCCCGCACCACGTTGACCTTGGAGGCCCGGTGGTTGACGATTTTCACGGGCATCTCCACGATGCCGAAGCCCAGCTTCCGGGCCCAGAGGATGGTCTCAAAATCGAAGGCGAAGCCCTGGGTTTCGGTCCGGGAGAAGATGGCCTCCGCGGCCTTGCCCCGGTAGGCCTTGCAGCCGCACTGGGAGTCGGAGAGCCGGAGGCCGCCCGCCACGTTCAGCACCAGGATGTAGACCCTGGAGGCCAGCTTGCGGATGGGGGTATAGCCCGCGTAGCCCTCCGGGTGCAGGGGCCGGGAGCCGATCAGCACGTCCTTGTCGGGATGCCGGGCCAGAAGCTCCGCGGCCTGGACGATCACGTCGGTGCCGTATGCCACGTCCGCGTCCAGGAACATGCGGACGTCCCCGGAGGCCGCCAGCATGCCGGTCTTCACGGCGCTGCCCTTGCCCCGGTTGGGCCGGTAGGCCAGGACCCGGACGCCGGGCAGGCCCAGGGCCCGGACCTTCCCGGCGCTGTCGTCGGCGGAGCCGTCGTCCACGAAGATCAGCTCGTAGTCTTCAAAGTGGGCGGCCAGATATGCCTGATAGGTTTTCGCGGTGGCTTCGATGATGGCCGCCTCGTTATACATGGGAACGATCAGAGAGAACTTCATGAGACTTTTCCAGCTTTCTTATACGTTAACTGCCTCCGCCTTCCGATCAATGGCGAAGCGCTTGTCGTCCTTGGGCAGATAATCCACGGGGCTTTCCATGGGCAGCTCCAGCAGCTCCGGGTGGGCCAGCAGATGCTTGATGAGCTTCATGGACTTGGAGTAGTAGTAGCCGTCCGCCACCCGCTCGTCCAGGGTGAAGCCCAGGTTGATGACGGGCCGCACCTCAAAGCTGCCGTCGGCGTGGTATTCGGGGGCGTAGTGCTTCTTGCCTATGACCACGAAGAGGGTGCAGGTGCCCCAGTTGGACAGATGGTGATAGCCGGAGTTCAGGTCGATGGAGCCCAGGTTCGTGAGAAAGCAGGAGGAGTAGTTGGGGTCCTCTTTGATCAGATCGTAGGGCACCTTGCCCTTCCTGTCCAGTCGCACCAGAATGGACATGATGGCGTTCAGCACCGGCCGGGGCAGCTTCACCAGCTTGTCCATGAAGCTGGTGGAATTGTCCACCACCCGGTCCTCCCGGATGGCGTGGATCTCGCTGACCAGGTCGTCGAAGAGGCTGTCGATGGTGGAGTCCGGCCGGAACTTCTTCATCACCAGACCCTCCTCGGAGCGGTCTGAGAACTGCTTTTTCATGGTGAAGGCCACGGAGGCGTATTTCCGCTGGTAGAGGCGGTTGCCCGCCACGAAGCGGTTCATCTTGGGCCGCAGGATCAGGGTCTTGGCCACGGCGGCGCAGATCACGTGGAAGTATTTGTACTTGTCTCCCTCCCGGCCCTGGTTCTTTTTGGCAAGGTATTCCTCGATGGGCCGCAGGTCGATCTCCTCGTTGATGTAGGCCTCGTTGTCCGCCCGGTTGGGGTAGATGTAGGACATGATCTGGTTCATGGAGGGCTCGTCCCGGAGCCACACTCCGTCAAAGCGGTCGCCGCGCTTGATTTTCTCTTTCTTTGCCATACCGATTTCCTCACTTCTATAGCAGCATCATAATCAGCCCCACGAGAGGCAGATGCAAAATGAAAATATACAGGGAATTGCGGCCGCACCAGCAGAGCAGACGGAGCACGGGCGTCTCCGGGTTCACGCCGGGCAGGCGGGTCTTTTTTTCGGAATAGAGGCTGCGGCCCAGGACGATGCCCAGGCTGAACCAGCCCAGATGGGGGGCCAGGGGAAAGTAGTCCCCGGAGGAAAAGCCCGGATAGCGCAGGCCCAGGGGAAAAAGGAAGCGGGAGGAAACCAGCACGTTCTCCAGCTCCAGCCAGTAGCCCAGGGCGATCACCCCCAGACCCAGGGCCAGCAGCACCGGATTGGGGAGCTTTTTCAGCAGGGGATAGAGCAGCATGGCCACGCCCAGCAGATGCAGCACCCCGAAGCGGATGATCATATCCTCCCCCAGCCAGCCCAGCAGGACCCCCGCGAAGGAGCCCAGGGTCAGCAGCATGCCCCCCGCCAGCACCATCAGGCCCCGGCGCGGGGCCCGGCTGCCCAGCGTGGCGGACAGGCCGGAGAGCAGCACGAAGAGAAGCCCGCCGTACTGCATCACGAAGGCCACCACCGGGGGCAGGGCGAAGCGGCCCAGAACGTTGGAGAGGTAAAACAGGGAGTGGGAGAGAATGACGCAGAGGATCAGAAAGCCTCTGAGGGCGTCAATCTCCCAGATCCGGCCGTCGGAGGGCTTCATGCCTTCGCCTCCGCGTTGGCTTCCTCCTCCAGCACCCGGTAGGCCACCTTGCCCACCAGGGTCTTGGGCAGCTCCTCCCGGAACTCGATCTCATAGGGCATGGCGTATTTGGCGATGTTCCTGCGGCAGTGGTCCATCAGCTCCTGCCGGATCTCATCGGAGGGCTTGTACTCGGGCCGCAGCACCACGAAGGCCTTGACCTTCTGCATCTTGTACTTGTCCTTCACGCCCACCACGCAGGAGTAGAGCACCTTTTCGTGGCCGTCGATGATGTTCTCCAGCTGGCTGGGGTACACGTTGTAGCCGGAGGTGATGATCATGCGCTTGATCCGCTGGCGGAAGTAGATGAAGCCGTCGTTGTCCATGGTGCCCAGATCGCCGGTGTGGAGCCAGATGCGGCCGTCCCCGTGGCGGCGGAGGGTCTGGGCGGTCTCCTCGGGATTGTCGATGTAGCACATCATGACGGAGGGGCCGGAGATGCAGATCTCGCCCTCGATGTTGGGCTCCACCTCCTCCTCGGTGCCGGGCTTTACGATCTGGTAGTAGGTGTCCGGGAAGGGGATGCCGATGGAGCCGGAGCGGGCGTAGTCCTTGGGGGTCAGACAGGAGGCGGTGACGCACTCCGTCGTGCCGTAGCCCTCCCGGATCTGGATTTTGGCCTTGTGGTCCTTCAGGAAGGCGTCCACCTTCCGCTTCAGCTCCACGGACAGGGAGTCGCCGCCGGAGAACATGCCGTCCAGGAAGCTGAGATCGGCCCCCTCCAGCAGATCCGTCCGCAGCAGGGCCTCAAAGAGGGTGGGCACGCCGGGGATCAGATTGGGCTTCTTCTTCACCAGAAGCTGGGCGTAGGTCTTCACGTTGAACTGGGGCACCAGAATGCAGCGGGCGCCGCCCACCAGGGCAGTGTGGATGCCGATGCCCAGGCCGAAGCCGTGGAACACGGGCATCACGGAGAGCATCTTCTTGTTCACGATGCTGGGCAGGCCGGAGGCCGCGATGGTCTGCAGGGCCGTGGCGTTGAAGTTGTCGGAGGACAGGAGAATGCCCTTGGTGGTGCCGGTGGTGCCGCCGGAGTAGAGGATGGAGGCGCCCTCCCGGCTGAGGATCACGTCCTCATCGGGCAGCTCCGTCACCTTCTCCCCCGCCCGCAGGAAGTCCCGCCAGAGGATGTAGTCCCCGTCCTTGGGGAGCTTGGGGATCTTCCGGGCGGCCTTGGTCACGGGGTAGAGCAGATTCAGGGGAACGGGCAGCTCGTCCTTGATGAAGGCGATCAGCACCTTCACCGGGTTTTCCAGCCGGTCCCGGATCTCCTCCAGCTTGGGATAGAACTGATCCAGGGTCAGAATGGCCTTGGAGTGGGAGAAATTCAGATAAAAGGCGATCTCCGTCGGAGCGGACAGGGGATGGATCATGTTGGACACGGCGCCGATGCGGTTCAGGGCGTAGAAGGTGTCCAGGGCCTGGGGGCAGTTGGGCATACAGATGGTGACGCGATCCCCCTTGCCGATGCCCAGGGCGACGAGGGCCCGGGCGGTGCGGTCGATCCGGTGCATGAACTGGGCGTAGGTGGTCTCCTTGTTCATGAATTCATAGGCCACCAGACCCGGATGCTCCCGGGCGGTTTGCCGGACGATCTGATAGATGGTCTTCCTGGGATAGTCCAGGTGCTTCGGCATATCGCCGTAGAAATTCAGCCAGGGTGCCTGCGCGGAAATACCCATAGTGTTTCATCTCGACTTTCATTTCTGTATAGGTTGCGTCGCAACAGTGCTATTATAAGGTATCACACATAAAATTGCAAGAAATTTTATGTGTGATACCTGGATTCTTGTGGGCCGGCTCAGCGCTCCAGCAGCCGCGCCAGGGGCGGACGCCTGACCCGCATGGCCCCCTCGGGGCAGAATTCCTGGCAGCAGAAGCAGCGGATGCAGGCCTTCCGGTCGATGACGGGCCGCCGGTTTTTCATGACGATGGCCTTGGCGGGGCAGATCTGCTGGCAGCGGCGGCAGCCCACGCAGGCGGCCTTGTCCACCCCGGGCCGGGCGGCGATGGAGCGTGAGAGAAATTTGCTGAAGAGGGCGCCCCGCCGGCCTCCGCCCATGATGCTCTGAAACTGCAGGCCGTTGCGCTGGGTGATGATCTGAAAGCCCTCCGTCACGAAGCTCCGCCAGGGACCCAGGATTTCCAGCTCCTCCGGGGTCCGGGGGCAGAGACCCCGGTCCCAGGCGGCCCGGAGGGTGGGCACGGTGCCGGGCTCCAGGCCGATGAGCCCGGCGCAGAGCAGGTCGATCCTGTGGGGATTTTCCCCCGCCAGCAGGCAGCCCACGGGCCTGGGCTGTCCGGCGGTGGGGCCGTTGCCCTCCATGGCCAGCACCGCGTCCACCAGATGCAGCCGGGGCCTCCAGAACTCGTCCAGGTCCAGCAGCATGTCCGCAAAGTCCGCCGGGTCCGGGAAGCGGAAGTGGTACTCCGGCTTCATGGTGCCGGGCACGGAGCCGAACAGGTTCTTGGCCGCGGCGGACAGGCCCATCATGCCGTGGGATTTCAGCTTGGCGAAGTTGATGATCCCGTCGCAGTCCAGCAGCCAGCCCGTCACCGTGGCGCGCTTGCAGAGCTTTCCCTCCGGCAGACGGATCTCCCTGGTGGAGAAATCGTGATTCAGGGGCAGTCCGGCGGCGTTGAGCCCGGCGGCCTGATAGACCCGGTTCAGAAAGGCCCCGTTGTAGAGCCCGCCGGGGCTGTCGCCCACCACCGCCTCGGCGCCCTTTTCCTCGATGAGGTCAACCAGCGCCCGCAGCAGGGCGGGATGGGTGGTGGCGGCGCGCTCCGGGCGCATGGCGGCCACCAGATTGGCCTTGATGCCGATCCTCATGCCGGGCTTTACCCAGTCCAGGCCGCCGAAGGGGGCGACGGCCGCCTCCAGGGCCGCCCGCACCCGGACGGGCTCGTAATCGGCGCAGGGAACGCAGACCACGTCCGGACCGTGATCTTTCATAAATACGCCTCCTCGTATCAAGAATGAGTTGAAAATTGAAAATGGAAAGTTGAAAATGAATGTGTTTCGCAAATTGAGATTTGCGAAACTCCGATCATTTTCAATTTTCAATTCTCAATTGATCCAGCAGTCGTTTTTTCAAAAGCAGATAGCGTTCGTATTTCTCCGCCTTGGCGAAGTGCTCCGCCCGGCTCTGGGGCAGGGCGCCGGCGTAGTCCAGCCGCGCGCCGCGGAACTGCTCGGAGCTGAGGTCGAAGACCAGGCCCCCCACCACGTTAAAACAATGGAAGCCGCCCTCCGGCAGGGGAATCCCCAGGACCTCCCCGCCGAACAAATCCTGGGCCAGAAAGGCAGTGACGGAGCACTGGCCCAGGGTGGGGTTCTCGGGGCTCCAGCGCGCCCGCATCCGGGGCGCGCAGCTCTCCGCGCACCAGCAGCCCAACAGGGCCCGATAGAGGGCCTGGGGCGTGGTGATCCCCGCCAGCCCGGTTTCCACCGGGGGAAAAACAGTTTCAGATCCGTAAAAAGACATAGGCCCTCCTGATTGTGATTTTTCGCGGAGAATGAAACTATTAAAATATGAAATTATGAAACTATTTCGGTGTCCCTTCGGGACGATTTGAAATCATTTTCCATATCGGAGATATGGAAAATACCACAATATTTTCATTTTTTCATAGTTTCATATTTTCATGGATTTGTCGGGCGCAGCTCGACAAATCCCAATTTTACCCCATTCTACCACGGATCCCCGTTTCGCACAAGGCGAGCTTGAAAAAATATCTGAAAAATGTTATGCTGGTGCTGCAAGCTCTCGTCTGTTTTCCCGTCTTACAGGGTGAACAGACCAAAAGGAGGGAAGATCCCATGACGGACGAGCAGATCATCGAACTGTACTGGGCCAGGGACCAGCGTGCCGTGGACGAGACGGAGCGCGCCTACGGCGGCCTCTGCCGGACCCTGTCCCGGCGGATCCTGCGGAGCCCCGAGGACGCGGAGGAGTGCGTCAACGACGGCTATCTGCGGCTCTGGCAGCGACTGCCCCCGGAGCGGCCCGCCGCCCTGGGCAGCTACCTGGCCCGGATCGTGCGAAATCTGTCTCTGGATCGGCTGCGGCAGCAGGGGGCGGCCAAGCGGGGCGGCAGCGCCGTCACGGTCTCCCTGGAGGAGCTGAGCCAGGTGACGGGCCGGGGGGACGTGGAGAGCCATCTGGCGGCCCAGGAGCTGGGCCGGGCTGTGGACCGCTTTCTGCGGACCCAGTCGGAGCAGTCCCGCTGTGTCTTTCTCCGGCGCTACTACTTCATGGACAGCCGAAGCGAGATCGCGGAGCGCTATGAGATCTCCGCGGCCCAGGTCTCCGTACTCCTGTCCAGGACCCGAAAACGCCTGCGGGCATACTTAAAAAAGGAGGGCTTGCTGTGAAACCCGAAGAATTACTGTACAGTCTGGACCACGTGGGGGAGGACCTGCTGGCCCAGGCGGAGCAGACCGTGCTGGTCCGGCAAAGACGGCCCTGGCGCAAGGCCGCCCTGGCGGCGGTGCTGGCGCTGGCCGTGGGCGTGGGGGGCTTTGCCCTGCTGCGCAGCCGCCTGCCCGCCGAGACCCCGACGCCGGGCAGCGACGCGCCCAGCGTGACCATGAACGAGCCCCAGCCCGCCGGCCTGCCCATGCTGGCGGTGGGGGAGAACTGGAAGGGCATCTTTACCCGCACCCAGGCTGAAGCCCTGCGGGTCCGGAGCGACGTCTGGACCGGAAACCCGGCGCTGACGAAGCTGCCGGTGTACCAGGGTAATCTGATCTTTACCAGAGACCCGGCGGCGGGGGGCATGGCCTGCTGCTACGGGGAGACCCAGCTTTGGACCATGCTGCGGGACGCCGCCGCCCTGCTGGGGACGAGCCTGCCGGAGAACGTGGAGCTGCTCTACGACGAGGCGGGGGAGCGGAGCCCCGTCGGCCTCCAGGCCCAGACCGATCAGGGCGAGCTGTCCGTCTACGGGGATGGACGGGTTTGGATGCTCTACGACGAGGCCCACCGGATCAACGCCACCGTGAAGCCGCAGCTGTCCGGGGAGCTCAGCGCCGCGGAGACAGCCGCAGTCCTGCAGCGGGCCTCCATGGAGGACTGCGCCGAGAAGGTCCGGGCCATTCTGGGCCTGCCGGAGTGCCGCCTGGCCCTCTGGGACTACTGGAACGCCGCCTCCAGCGCCTACCACGCCTGCTTCCTCTACCCGGCGCGGGATGACCCCGCGGAGCAGCTGACGGCCCGGTATTTCGAGTGCGTCCGGATGATGAGTGCGGACGGACGGAACGTGACGGGCCTGGAGTGGTACTGCAGCCCCGACAGCAAGGGCGCCCCCGCCCGGCCCGAGTGGATGGAGCTTGTGGGGAACTACCCCATCATTTCGCCCCAGGCGGCGAAGGAGGCCCTGCTGCGGGGGGACTGTCTTTGCGAGGTCGAGCTGGACGGCAGCGCGGCCAAGGCCGACCCGGGAGACCCGGAGCTGGTATATCTGACCGAGAACTACCACAGCCTGCTGCTGCCCTTCTACCGCTTTATGCTCCAGGGGGATGAATTCCCCATCCTGGACGAGTCCAGGGGCGAGATCCATAGCTACACCCTGCTCTACGTGCCCGCGGTAAGCCCGGACTATCTGACGGACTTCCCCGCCGGGAAGACCCAGCCCCAGGCGCCCGACGGCCCGGAGGAGACCACGGCGCCGCCGGACGGCCATGAGCCCGTACCGGTCGGGGAGGACGAGGAAGGCGCGGCCATGATCGCCGGCCCTGCCGGCGCCGTGAAGGCCCTGCAATACATGGGCGGCGGCTGCCAGAGCCCGGTCTGGGCCGACCTGGACGGGGACGGACAGCGGGAGCTGGTCTACTGGTGCACCGGGCCCACCTCCGGCCTCTTCACAGTTTCCATCTGCGTCTACGGACTGGAGGAGGGCTGGCCGGTGCTGGAGGCCGCCCAGCTCTACAATCTGAACTGGGGCGAGCTGCGGCTGACGGAGGAGAACGGGCAGATCCTGCTGCACTACAGCTCCAAGCGCTACGACGCCGAGACAGGCAGCCAGGTCTCCCGGGGGGAGCAGACCTGCGCTGTGACCATGCAGGATGGCGAGCTGCTGCTGAACGGCGGCGAGCTGCCCGAGGGCTGGCAGCTCTGGGGCGGATCGGAGTGGAACTGGTTCGGCAGATCCTTTGCCTGGGTCCAGGCCTTCCACGGGGCGGACGACCTGCTGGAGGACCCCTCCGCCCTGGTCTGGGAGGACGAGGCGGGACAGGTCTTTGCGGCCCTCAGCGACAACGGCGTCACCGTCACGGGCCTGCTGCGCTGGGAGCCCGCCGCCAACGGCGCCTGGTTCTGCTCAGCCTGGGGCGTGGAGCCCTGCCGGCCTGCCCCGGCGGATCCGGCGGGACTGGAGCAGCTGAGCCGGGAGGAGCTGACCGAGCGGCTGGGCCCCTGCCACTTCAGCCGGAACGAGGGCCGGATCCTCTGCTGGCTGACCGACAGCTGCAAACTGCTGCTGGTCAACTGCGGCGGTGAGCAGATCACCGTGGGCCAGCGGGAGCTGATCCCCGCCCCCATCGAATGCGTGCCCTGCTTCTCCCCGGTCGGGGAGGCGAATTCCGGCCGCTTCAGCAACGGCGAGACCGAGATCTGGCTGGAGGACGGCGCCGTCATGCGGAAGGACCTGGCCTCCGGCGCGACCGAGACCCTGTTCACGCTGGAGCCCCAGGCGGGGATTGTCACGGAGCTGGTGGCTGTGACGGGGCAGCGTCTGTACTTCGGCTGGAACGACGCGGAGGTCTATGAGCATGTGGGCGGCCTGATGGTCTACTCGGTGGATTATGCCGGTCAGGACCGACGGGAGCTGACGGACTACGCCTGCGACGTCCTCTGCCAGGACGGATGGATCGTGCTGCAGACGAGCCGCACCGACGTGGGCATGGTCTCCCTGCGGATCATCGACGGCAACGACAAAACCCGGGTGGAGCTGCAGAACAGCTGGGGCGCCGCGGTGGTGGACGGCAGCTGCTATTTCATCTACGCGCCCAGCCTGGAGGACCCGGCGGCCATCGAGGCCATGTCGGACGAGGAGCGGGACGCCCTGTTCAGCCGGATGCCCTATGACGTATGCCGCCTGGACCCGGACGGTAACGTCAAGGTGATCGGCACCCTGACGGAGCCGTACTACAGCGCCTGCTTCCGCATCGACCCGGAAACCGGGACGATCCAACGGGGCGTCGGAGACGATATGCAGATCCTGGATCTCTTCACCCTGCAGCCCGTGGAGGGCTGAGCGACACAAAGGCAGCGGCCGCGTCGGCGGTCGCTGCCTGTTTTTTGCCTCCGCGCATGTTTTTCCCCGGCCCGGGCATAATAGGGAGGAAAAACGAACGGGAGGACGCTATGCAAAAGGTAGAGATCTGCGGGGTGAACACCGCCAGGCTGGGGACCCTGAAGCCGGGGGAGACGGAGCAGCTGCTGCGGCGCAGCAAGGCCGGAGACCGGGCGGCCCGGCAGCGGCTCATCGAGGGGAATCTGCGGCTGGTGCTGTCGGTGATCCAGCGCTTCGCCGGCCGGGGGGAGAACCCGGACGACCTGTTCCAGGTGGGCTGCGTGGGGCTTCTGAAGGCGGTCAACAACTTCGACCCCGACCAGGAGGTCAAATTTTCCACTTACGGGGTGCCGATGATCTGCGGCGAGATCCGCAGATATCTGCGGGACAACTCGGCCCTGCGGGTGAGCCGCTCCCTGCGGGACACCGCCTACCGGGTTTTGCAGTGCAAGGAGCGGCTGCTGGCGGAGCAGGGCCGGGAGCCCGGCCTGGAGGAGCTGGCCAAGGCCCTGGAGCTGCCGGTCTCCGCGGTGGCGGAGGCCATGGACGCCATCTCCGCCCCGGTCTCCCTCTACGATCCCGTCCACAGCGACAGCGGGGACCCGCTGCTGGTGATGGACCAGATCAGCGACCCCCGCTGCAGCGACGAGCGCTGGCTGGAGGAGCTGGCTCTGAAGGACGCCATCGCCGGCCTGGGGGAGCGGGAGAAGCGGATCCTCAGCCTCCGCTACTACGACGGCAAGACCCAGACCGAGGTGGCCCGCAGCATCGGCATCTCCCAGGCCCAGGTCTCCCGCCTGGAAAAGGGCGCCCTCAAGCGCCTCCGCAGCGCCATCGTCAGTTGAAAGCTTAAAAAGAATAAAAAACCGGGCCGGACGCAATCAGCGCGTCCGGCCCGAGGCTTATTCCGCAAGGGCGTTGGCAATGGCGGCGAACTGGGGGATGCTGAGCTTCTCGCCCCGGAGGCTGGGGGAAAGGCCGCAGGCTTCCAGGATCCCCTGGATTTTGTCCTTCCCCAGCCGGGGGAAGCCGGCGGCCAGGGCGTTGGAGAGGGTCTTCCGCCGCTGGGCGAAGGCGGCCCGGACCACCCGGAAGAACAGGGCCTCGTCCGCCACCGGGCAGGGGGGCGCGGGGCGGGTCTTCAGACGGATCACCGAGGAGGTCACCTTGGGCTGGGGCAAAAAGCAGGAGGGCGGCACGTCAAAGAGCAGCTCCGGCTCCGCGTACCAGTGGCAGAACACCGTGAAGGCGCTGCCCTCCCCGGCGCCCGGGGCGGCGCAGATCCGCTGGGCCACCTCCTTCTGGATCATGACGGTGACCGTCTCAAAGGCCCGGGATTCCAGCAGCCGGGTCAGAATGGGGGAGGTGATGTAATAGGGCAGGTTGGCGCAGGCCATGGGCCGCAGGCCCGGGAAGGCCTCCCGGACGGTTTCGGCCAGATCCAGCTCCATCACGTCGGCAAAGCGCAGCTCCAGGTTCTCAAAATGCCCCACGGTCTGCTTCAGAATGGGCGCCAGCCGCCGGTCCAGCTCCACCGCCAGCACCTTCCCCGCCCGGAGACAGAGCTGCTCCGTCAGCGGGCCGATGCCGGGGCCCACCTCCAGCACGCCCCAGTCCCGGTCCGCCCCGGCCTCCAGGGCGATCCGCTCCGGGACCCAGGCGGCGGTGAGAAAATTCTGTCCCTTGGCCTTGGAAAAGCGGAAGCCGTTGGCCTCCAGCAGAGCCTTCATCTCCTGGACGTTGGTCAGTTCCATGTGTCGTACCTCCGGGCTCGCATTGTGATCTGCCCATATTGTACCCGATTTCGCGGGAAAAGGGAATAGGAAATTCCGCTTTTTGCGCGGTAAATTTGGATCTGCTTCATCGTAGGGGCCGAACTCGAAGCGTCACGAAGTATGCCCACATCGGCCCCTACGGGCGTTTCGCCAAATCCCCATTTGCGATTTTTTCCGCAAAAGCGCCGTCTGCCACTTGCCAAAGGCCGCGGGAAATGGTATAATCACACAAACGGGTGCGAAGCATCCGATTCCAAAACAGGAGGACCGTCATATGAAATATGTCTGCAACGTGTGCGGCTGGGTCTACGACGAGGACGAGGCCGGCGTGAAGTGGGAAGACCTTCCCGAGGATTTCACCTGCGAGCTCTGCGGCGTGGGCAAGGAAGACTTCTCTCCCGAGGAGTAAGCGCGATCGGCTCTTCGCCGCAGCGGAGAGCCGATTTTCATAACTGCGAACAAACGGAAGGGAGGCGAAGCCCTTGGCAAAGCGATCCAACCCGCCCAAAAAGCGGCTTGACCCGGTGGAGCTGTGGATCGGCTTCTTCCTGGTGAGCTACTTGCTCTTTCCCGGTTTTTCCGGCTATTCCGCCATTTCCCCCACCAAGACCTGGCTCTTCTGCGGCCTGACGGGTCTGCTGATCCTCTTGGGCGTCGTGCTTCTGGCGCGGGATATCCGGATGCGCCGCTGGGAGAAGCCGCGCCCGTCTCAGATCGCGGCCCTGGCCTTTCTGGGCTTTACGCTGATCTCCGCGGCCCTGTCCACGGTGGAGCGGGGGAACCCCTGGTTTGACCCCACGGCCCACGAGGCGGCCCTGACGGTGAGCCTGTATGTGCTGCTGTTTTTGGTGGTGTCCCGCTGGGGCATGCCCACGGAGCGGCTGTTCCGGGTGCTGTTCTGGAGTCTGACGGCCTTCTGCCTGGTCTGCCTGCTGCAGATGCTGGGGGGCAATCCCCTGGGGCTTTATCCCGGCGGGCTGAACTTCTACGACGGCTACGGCGTCATCTACAAGGGCGCCTACGCCGGCACCATCGGCAACGTGGACATCGTCTCCGCCTTCCTGGCCCTGGCGGCCCCCATGCCGGTGCTGCGGAGCCTGGGGCAGAAGCCCCGGCAGGCCTGGCCCTGCTGGGCGCTGGCTTTGGTCTGTCTGGGCATTCTGATCTGGATCCGGGTCCTCTGCGGCCTGGTGGGCGTGGCCCTGGGGGCTGCCCTGTGTCTGCTGGTCCTCTGCCCGGACCGGCTGCGGCCGCGGCTGCTGCTTCTGCTGCTGGGCCTGGGCCTGGGGGCGCTGGTTCTGCTGTTCTTCGTGGATCTGCCGGTGGGCCTCTTCCATGAGCTCCACGAGATCCTCCACGGCCGCTTCCAGGACAGCTTCGGCACCGGACGCTTCTTCATCTGGCGGCAAATGCTGGACCGGATCCCCAGGCAGCTCTGGTTCGGCGTGGGGCCGGATATGGCCCGCTACTCCGGGCTGGAGCCCTTCATCCGCTACGAGAACGGGGCGGAGGTGGCCAGAGCCACCGTCACCGACGCCCACTGCTACCCCCTGCATATCCTCTACTGCCAGGGCCTGCCGGCCCTGCTGAGCTGGCTGTGCGCGGTGGGGCTGGCCCTGCGCCACTGGGTCCTGGCCCGGCGGGACCGGGCCGCGGCGGTGCTGGGCGGCGGGCTGGTGTGCTTCCTCTGCGCCATGCTCTTCTGCTTTTCGTCCGTCATCGTCATGCCCTACTTCTGGCTCTGCCTGGGGCTGCTGGAGGCACGCTGGCATCATTTGAGAAAGGAGAAAGAATATGAACAAAAAGGCTAAATCCATCATCGCCCTTCTGTCAGTCCTCTGCCTGGTGCTGGCGGGCCTGCTGATCTGGACCCGGATCGACGCCGCCCATTACAAGCGCTACAGGAATATCATCTCCCAGGAGGAGGTCCGCCAAACCCTCTTCGGCCAGCCCATCTCCACGGAGCGGAACGGCGAGTACCGCATCGGCATCGAGACTGCCATCGACGGGGACTACCACGCCACCCTGACGCTTTACCAGGCCAGGGACGGCAAATATGAGGAAGTCTTCTCCTGCCCCGCCGTGGTGGGCAAGAACGGCCCCGGCAAGCAGTCCGAGGGGGATACCAAGACCCCCCTGGGCACCTGGACCGTCGGGGAGGCCTACGGCATCAAGGCCGATCCCGGCAGCCTGCTGCCCTATACCCAGGTCACCGACGACATGTACTGGTGCGCCACCGGCTCCAACGGTCTGAACTACAACCAGCTGCTCTACAAGAGCGAGCACCCCGATTGGGACTACTCCGAGGACGAGCATCTGATGGACTACCCCATTCGCTACGCCTACTTCCTGGACATGGGCTATAACCGGGCCAACGCCCCCTACGCCGGCAACGCCATCTTCCTCCACTGCTGGAAGGAGCCGGACTATCCCACCGGCGGCTGCGTGGCCGTCTCCGAGCAGAGCATGGTGAAGATCCTGCAGACCGTCACCCCCGGTACCTCGGTCACGATCTATTAACGCAAAAGACGCGCCGCAGTCCATTGCGGCGCGTCTTTTGTCAAGGCTCCGGGTGCAGTCTCAGATAACTGAGATAGCCCTCCAGAATGAGGCTGGCCGCCACGGCGTCCACGGTGTTCTTCCGCTTTTTGCCGTGATAGCCGGTCTCGGAGAGAATGTTGTGGGCCTCCACGGTGGTGCGGCGCTCGTCCCAGAGCCGGACGGGCATGCCGAGAAGCCCCTCCAGATCCGCGGCAAAGGCCCGGTACAGCTCCGCCCGGGGACCCTCGGAGCCGTCCATGTTCCGGGGAAAGCCCATGACGATCCGCTGCGCCCCCTGCTCCCGGACCAGCCTTTGAATTTCCGAGAGGGTCTTCTCCCGGTTCCAGCTGTGGATCACGTGGGTATCGCCCACGATGGAGCCGGTGAGGTCGGAAACGGCAATGCCGGTGCGGGCGTCGCCGTAGTCGATGGCCAATACTTTCATATCGCGTATCCTTCCTTTTTTCGTTTGCTCCATCGTATCGGTTTTTTCCGGCGCTGTCAATCTTTTTTTGCGGATCTCCCCCCAAAAAGCTGCGGATTTTTCGGAAAAAAGGATTGACAGCGCCGGGAATTTATGATACACTACGCTTACCTGTGAAAAGGGCTCTTTTTTTGTGCGCCTTTTCAGCCGCGGATGGGGACTTGTCCCCGCTAAATCTGACATAGCCGCGGTGATACAGGGAGGCAAATAAGGAGGTGCCGTAATGCGCGTTAAAATCACTCTCAGATGTTCCGAATGCAAGCAGAGAAACTACAACTCCATGAAGAACAAGAAGAACGACCCTGACCGGCTCGAGATGAAGAAGTATTGCAGATTCTGCAGAAAGCATACCCTTCATACCGAGACCAAGTAAGCGGAAGGGAGAACAACCATGGCTGAAGTCAAGAAGGAAAACTGGTTCACCCGCAAATGGAACGGTCTGACCAAGTGGTTCCGGGGCATGAAGAGCGAGTTGAAGAAGGTCGTGTGGCCCACCTGGTCCCAGGTCCTGAACAACACGCTGGTCGTGATCGTTGTTTCCGTTATTTTCGCCGTCGTCATCGGCCTGATCGACTGGGCCGCCTACGAGGGCATCAAGGCCCTGCTGGGGGCCATCGGGTAACCCGGCATGGCAGAGAACGCACAGTGGTACGTCGTGCAGACCTATTCCGGCTACGAGAATACGGTCAAGGCTACCATCGAGAAGACCATTGAAAACCGTCAGCTTCAGGACATCATCTGTGAGGTCGCGATCCCCATGGAGACGGTCACCGAGGTGACGGAAAACGGACCCAAGACCTACGAGCGGAAGCTGTTCCCCGGGTATGTGCTGGTCAAAATGGTTATGAACAGCGATACCTGGTACATTGTCCGCAACATTCGCGGCGTCACGGGCTTCGTGGGTGCGAGCAGCACCAATCCCCTGCCTCTGACTGAGAAGGAGACCATCCAGTGGGGCGTGGAGCGCCACGAGGTGGTGGTCAATTACAGCGTGGGCGACACGGTCCGCATCGCGGACGGCCCGCTGACCTCCTTCACCGGCAGAGTGGAGGCACTGGATATCGACAAAAACAGTGTTCGCGTCATTGTTTCCATGTTCGGGCGCGAAACCCCGGTCGAGCTGGAGCTCGATCAGGTGGAGACCATCTCCGATTGACCCGATCGCCCACGGGCGGTCAGAACGTGGGAGGGGCACAGCCCCGCCAAATTACCACTTTATATTAGGAGGTGCTTTTCATGGCACAGAAAGTTACTGGTTATATCAAGCTTCAGATCCCGGCTGCTAAGGCAACCGCTTCTCCTCCGGTTGGTCCCGCTCTGGGCCAGCACGGTGTCAACATTTCCCAGTTCATTAAGGAATTCAACGAGCGCACCAAGGACCAGGCCGGCTTCAAGATCCCCGTGGTCATCACCGTCTACGCCGACCGCAGCTTCACCTTCGTCACCAAGACCCCCCCGACGCCCACCCTCATTCTGAAGACCCTGGGCATCGAGAAGGGCTCCGGCGTCCCCAACAAGACCAAGGTTGCCACCATCACCAAGGCCCAGGTCAAGGAGATCGCCGAGCGCAAGATGCCCGACCTCACCGCGGCCACCATCGAAGCCGCCATGAGCCAGGTGGCAGGTACCTGCCGCTCCATGGGCATCACCGTTGTTGACTAACTGACTGAGACACCGTCTCAAAATGTGGGAGGATTATTCCGCATCACCACTATAAGGAGGATATAACATTGTTTAGAGGTAAGAAATATAAGGAAGGCGCGAAGCAGATTGACCGCTCCGTGCAGTATGACCCCGCGGATGCCCTGGGCCTTGTTTGCAAGACCGCTTCCGCTAAGTTCGATGAGACCGTCGAGATCCACATCCGTCTGGGTGTTGACTCCCGTCACGCTGACCAGCAGGTCCGCGGCGCCATCGTCCTGCCCAACGGCACCGGCAAGACCCGCCGGGTGCTGGTGTTCGCCAAGGACGCCAAGGCCGACGAGGCCAAGGCTGCCGGCGCCGACTTCGTGGGCGCCATGGACATGGTGGAGAAGATCCAGAAGGAAAACTGGTTCGACTTCGACGTGGTCGTCGCTTCCCCCGACATGATGGGCGTTGTGGGCCGTCTGGGTAAGATCCTGGGCCCCAAGGGCTTGATGCCCTCCCCCAAGGCCGGTACCGTGACCCCCAACGTGGCTGCCGCCGTCAAGGAGATCAAGGCCGGTAAGATCGAGTACCGTCTCGACAAGACCAACATCATCCACTGCCCCATCGGCAAGGTTTCCTTCGGCCCCGAGAAGC
>CAMNHH010000014.1 GCA_946539175.1 uncultured Clostridia bacterium
TGGGCTCACGGCGTTTTCATATCACTTTGCGACCTTGGTCTTCAGCGCCTGGCCGGCCTTGAAGGCGGGCACGCGGCTGGCGGCCACTTCGACGGCCTCGCCGGTGCGGGGGTTCTTGGCGGTGCGGGCTTCGCGCGCTCTGGTCTCGAAGGTACCAAAGCCCACCAGCTGGACCTTCTCGCCGGCGGCGAGGGTCTCGGCCACGGTCTCCAGGACGGCGGCAACAGCCTTCTCAGCGTCCTTCTTGGTCAGTTCGGTCTTTGCGGCAACAGCAGCCACGAGTTCAGTCTTGTTCATACTTAAACCTCTTTCTTTTGTTAGTTCCCCACTGGGGAGAGGGCAGCTTCCTTTTGGGCGAAGCTGTCGATAAATTGCTCACAGGTCTGCGCCAGGGCGGTTTCGGGATCCAGCTCCGCGCTCCGGGCCAGCCGCACCAGGGCAAACAGCGCCCGGCCCAGATGGCTTTGCGCCTCGGTCCCTTCCGTCCTGCCCAGCGCTTCGATCTGCTGGGTCAGCTCCGCCCGGGCAGCGTCGGGGTCCCGGGATTCCATCCCGCTCCGCTCCGCCTTGGACAGGAGCTTATCGGCCCGCCAGAGGGCCGGCAGGGCGTGGGAGACCCCCTCCATGGCCTGGGCAACGCTTTGGTTCCCCCGCTGGGCCCGTTTGAGGTCCTCCCAATCCATACGGCTTTGGCTCTGATCGAACAGGTGGGGATGGCGGGCAACCAGCTTTTTACAGACGCCGTCGCAGACGCCGTCTATATCAAAGCGGCCCGCGTCCGCCTCAATTCCCGCGTGGAAGACCACCTGGAGCAGCACGTCGCCCAGCTCCTCCCGCAGATGCTCGGGCTCCCCCGCGTCCAGCGCCTCGCAGGCCTCGTAGGCCTCCTCCAGGAAATTGCGCCGGATGGAGGCGTGGGTCTGGATCTGATCCCACGGACAGCCCCCCGGTCCCCGGAGGGCGGCCACCAGCCGCACCAGGTCAGAAAAGCCGTATTCGGATTTCTCCGTAAAATCTATCATATTTTGCACGCTTTCGCAAGTATAAATTCTGAAAAACGCCCGTTTTTTTCAAGTTTTTTTCGGGCTCCGGAGCGGGCTCAGGAAATTCGCAGCAGCCGGGCGATCTTATCCCCCTTGGGCAGCAGCGTACAATCCTCCCGGGTGATGGTTTTCAGCCGCAGCACCACCGCCGCGTAGACCGCCGCGGCGCCGGCAATGGAGAGGCCGGTGCGGACCAGCAGCGGCAGGCCGATGCGCAAAGACAGCCGGTCCAGCAGGAAGGCCGCCGCGCCCATGACCAGGGCCGCCAGGGCGGGCTTGATCACGTTGGGCATCAGACTGGGGGGATTGGGCAGCACCCGCCGGATGGCGATGAAGTCCAGGATCGTCATCAGCATATAGCCGATCACAGTGCCCACCGGAACGCCCACGATGTTGATGCTGGGGTTGCCCACCAGGATATAGTTCACCAGCAGCTTGGCGATGCCGCCCACCACCATGTTGATCACCGGCAGATAGACGTAGCCGTGGGCCTGCATGATGGCGTTCATCACCAGCACGAAGGAATTGAAGAACACGCAGAAGGCCAGTATCCGCATCAGCGTGGCGGCCAGGGCCAGATTCTGCCCGGTATAGCCCTTCAGCAGGGCCATGATGGGCTCCGCCAGCACCGCCAGACCGATGGTACAGGGCATGGCGATCAGCGCCATGACCCGGGTGGCGGACTCCGCCACCACGTTGGCCCGGCGGCGGCGCCGCAGGGTGAGCTGCTCCGTGATGGCGGGAATGGCCGCCACGGTAAGGGGGGTAATAAAGGCGCAGGGCATATTGAACACCGTCTGGGCAAAGTTGTAGACGCCCTTGATGTTGTCCGCCGTGTTCTCGTCAAAGCCCGCGGGCCCCTTCAGCTGGCCCATATAGATGCCGATGTCCACGGTGGTGATGATCTGCAGTCCTGCGGCGCCCAGGGTGATGGGCACGGCAATGGTCAGCAGCTGCTTGACGGTGGTTTTCCAGGGGTAAACGGTGGGATCCGGGCAGTCCTCCTCCAGAGCGGCCGTCAGCTTCCGCCGCTTCAGCACCAGATAGACGGAGGCGGCCACGGTGCCCAGGGTGACGCCCAGGATGGAGTAGCCCGCCGCCCTGGAATGGGCCTCCGCCAGGGCGTTCCGCAGGGGATGGTCCGGGGCAAGGTTCTCCGGCAGATCGGTCTGCAGGCCGCCGCCCTTGTAGATGGCCATAATCACCAGCGCCAGACCCAGGCCCACCACCAGCTTGCACAGCGCCTCCATCACCTGGGAGACGGAGGTGGGGACCATATTGCCCTGGCCCTGGAAGAAGCCCCGCTCCGAGGAGATGATGCCGATGAACAGCACCGCCGGGGACAGACAGAGAATGGCGAACCAGCTCCGCTCGGAGTTCATGATCCCGGCCAGATGACGGCACAGCAGGGCCATGCCCAGGGCGCCCACAGCGCCCAGCGCCAGGAAAACCGCCCGGGAAACCCGGTAGATCTGCCGGATCTGCCTGGTCTGGCCCAGGGTCTGGGCCTGGGAGATCATCCGGGACATGGCCACGGGCAGGCCGGTGGTGGACACCATGAGCAGCACGGAATAGATGTCATAGGCTGTCATAAAGTACCCGTAGCCGTCGTCACCGATGATCCGGGCCAGCGGGATCTTATAGAGGAAGCCGATGACCTTGACGATGGCCACCGCCAGCGCCAGAACCGCGGCGCCGCCGAGAAACGTCTGCTTTTTCGTAGTGTTGGCTTTTTGCAAGGCGGTCATTCCTTTCCAAATCGTCGCGGGGCGGCGAACTCACTTTTCGTTGTCATCCAGAAATACGGTGGGCATGGCGTGCTCCGCCAGCTCCTTCACCACGGCGTTCAGGTCGATGGTGGGCCACTTGCCGGCGGCGTAGAGGATCCTGCCCCGGACCATGGTCATCGCCACGTCAGACCCGGAGGCGGCGTAGCAGAGATGGGACAGCACGTCGTGACAGGGCATCAGATGGGGGGCGGTGAAGTCCAGCAGGACCAGATCCGCGTCCATACCCAGCTTCAGCATGCCGCACTCCTGCTCCCGGCCCTGGGCCCGGGCGCCGCAGACCGTGGCCATCATCAGAGCCGCCTGGGGCGGCAGGGCCTCGGCGCTGGCGTGGACGTCCTTTGCCATCAGGGACGCGGCCTTGATCTCCTCAAAGAGATCCAGATTGTTGTTGGAGGAGGCGCCGTCGGTTCCCAGGGCCACGTTCATGCCCGCCTTTACCATGGCCAGCACGTCCGCCTTGCCGGAGGCCAGCTTCAGGTTGGACACCGGGCAGTGGACCGCGGTGACCTTCCGTCTGGCCAGCAGCGCCATGTCCTCCGGCTCCAGCCAGACGCAGTGGGCCGCGACGGTGCGGCTGTCGAAGACGTGGTGGCAGTCCAGGATCTGGGCGGGGGTCAGGCCGTATTTCTCCTTGCAGTCCTCATGCTCCTTCTTCGTTTCGGACAGGTGGACCTGCATGCCCAGGCCCTCGTTGCAGGCGTACTCCCCCAGGGCCTCCCAGAGGCGGTAATTGGAGGTGTATTCCGCGTGGACGGAGCTCTCCACCTTGATGCGGCCCTTGTCATAGCCGTGCCATTTCTCGTGGAGCTCCCGCAGCTCCCGGCAGGCGGGGTATCGCTCGAAGTCAAAGTCCTCGGACCAGAGCAGGGTGCCCCGGCTCAGATTGGCCTTGATGCCGCTCTCCGCCACCGCCTGGGCAATGGCGTCGCAGTGGTCGTACATGTCCGACACGGAGGTGGTGCCGAAGCGCAGACACTCGGCAATGGACAGCAGCGCCGCGGCCTTCACCGCCCGATCGTCCAGCCGGGCCTCCCGGGGGAAGATATACTCGTTGAGCCAGGTGTGCAGATCGTGGCCGTCGCCGTAGCCCCGCAGCAGGCTCATGGGCAGGTGGGTGTGGCAGTTGATCAGCCCCGGCATCAGCACCATGCCCTCGCCGTTGATGATCTGTTGGGGCTTTTCCTCCGGCGCCTGGCGGGAGATGTAGGAGATCTTTCCGTCGGTGACGCCCAGAAAGGCGGCGTAATAGACGTGCATGGCCTCGTCCATGGTGACAAGGGTGACGTTGGAGAATAGGGTATCCATAGTGTTCCTTTCTATCCGCTGGGGAAGCTCCGGGTCCGGAGCTCAGTTTCTGGGCAAAAATTCTTCCTTCAAAAGAGACGTCTCCGGCAGGAGCGCCGGATCCAGGGGGTCGAAGGACTCCAGGCCCTCCAGAATCAGATCCACCAGCTTGGGCTGGGGATGCTCCTCCAGCTTCAGCAGCATGGGCTCCGCGATGGGGCGGAAGGCCGCCACCTCATAGCCCAGGGAGGAGTCGATGGCATAGTGGGCGCTGCCCTTGAAGGGAGTGATGTACTTCTTCTCCCCCAGGCGGACGTTCCGCCACATGCCCAGGGTTTCCTCCGCAGAGGCGGCCCGGAAGTTGAAGTCCCGGACGATCCGCCGCAGGACCCGCATCCAGACCCGGTCAAAGACCTCGATGTCGTTGTCGTAGATGGAGGAGGCAGTGGAGACGAAGAGCCGGGTGGCCTCCGGGTTTTTGCCGGTGAGTATGGGGTTCAGGCCGTGGATGCCCTCAAAGATCACCACCTCATGCTCCCCCAGTCTCAGGCTTCGGAATTTCTCCGGCACCTGGGCCTGGAGCTGGAAATCAAAATAGGGAACCAGAATCTCCCGGCCCTGATCCAGGGCCTCCAGATGCGCCCCCAGCAGGGCGGTATCCAGGCCCTCCGGGGCCTCCAGATCCGGCTCGCCGTCCTTGGTCCGTGGGAAGTCAGGCTCCGCCTTGGAGCGGTAATAGTCGTCCAGGGAAATCATGTGGGCGTAGACGCCGTGCTGCTCCAGGGCCTTTCTGAGCCGGGAGGCTGTGGTGGTCTTGCCGGAGGAGGAGGGCCCCGCCAGCAGCACCACGCGGCTGGATTTCAGACGGTTGACCACCAGATCGGCGGCCTTCTCCACCCGGTTGTCGTAGAGCGCGTCGCAGCGGTTCACCAGACCCTTGGGATCGGTCCGCAGGGCATAATTGATGTCGTTCAGTTCGAGCCGCATGTTCGTTGACTCCTTTTCTGTTATTTTATATTTTATCAAGGCTGTTTTATGATTATACCTTGTTTTGCGTCCGTTGTCAATTGCTCAAGCAGAGCGGATTTGGCGGCCAGCACCTCTTCGATCCGCTCCACGTACTGCTTGGGGTACTTGGGGTTGCACTGGCGCTCCAGCCGGTTGTCGGGAAGATTGCGCTTGCTGACGGCGCCGCCCCCCAGGGCCAGGATGGAGCTCAGCTCCTCCATCATATACACGTTGTACAGGCAGAGATCCCCGTCCCGGCACCAGCCCACGTTTTCCAGGCTGCCGGACATATATTTCTGCCGATACAAATAGTATGGGGCGTAGCCCCGGCTGCTGAGCAGCTCATTGGCGTGGTCCACCATCTCCTCCACCGCAGCCTGGGGCGGCAGGGCCTCCCGCCGGTGGAAAAGCTCGGCCCCCTTCTTGAGGGCCAGGGTGTGGACGGTGATATTGGAGGGGTCCAGGGCCAGGACCCGGTCCAGGGATCGGGCAAAGCTCTCCGGGTCATCCCCCGGGAGGCCGGCAATCAGATCCATGTTGACGCTGGAAAAGCCCGCCTCCAGAGCCCGCGCGTAAGCCCGCTCCACATCCGCCGCGGTATGGGGGCGGCCCACCGCCCGCAGCACCGCGTCGTTCATGGTCTGGGGGTTGATGCTGATCCGTCCGGCCCCCAGCGCCCGGATCACCCGGAGCTTCTCCGGGTCCACGGTGTCGGGCCGTCCGGCCTCCACCGTATATTCTATCAGCCGGGCGCGGTCAAAATGCCGGTTGATCGCCTCCATCAGAACTTTCAGCTGCCCGGCGGACAGGGTGGTGGGGGTGCCGCCGCCGACGTAGAGGGTCCGCAGTCGCAGCCCGGCCCGACGCATGCCCGCGCCTACGGTTTCGATCTCCCGCAGCAGGCAGTCAAAATAGGGGCCCAGCAGCTTCCCGGCGCTGCCCTCCGTCTGGCTGACGAAGGAGCAATAGGCGCAGCGGGTGGGGCAGAAGGGAATGCCCACGTAGACCGAAACGTCGTTTGGAGCCAGCAGCTTCGCCGCCGCCACAGAGGCCTGGCTGGCCCGGACGCAGAGTCTGCGCCGGGCAGGGGTCACAAAGAAGCTCTCCTCCAGCAGCCGGTCCGCGGACTCCGGAGTTCCGCCCGCCAGCAGATGCCGGGTCGAAAGCTTGGTGGGCCGGACGCCGGACAGGGCCCCCCAGGCAGGCGCCGCAGGCAGCAGGGGCAAGGCAGCCAGGTAGTAGGCCCGCTGCAGGATGCGGCGGCGGAGGCTGTAGCTCTCCCGCTCCAGGGGCAGCCGCTGCATGGCCCGGCTGACTGTCCCGTTCCGGGTGATCTTCGCCGTGGCGGTCAGATATTTCTTCCCATAGCTGAGCCTGGACACGGCGCCGTCGCCCCGGAAGGGGCGCTCACAGTATTCCATGGGCTCCTCGGGAAAGAGGCAGAGCTGGAGCTGCTCCAGGGCGTAGCGGTCGGAGTGGCCGGAGAGATAGAGCTTCATAAGAGCATCCTTTCTGTGATGCAGGGCTGGTCAAAACAGCGATCGTTTCGGGTGAAAAAATCTCCGCCGTGTCATTCCCGGACGCAGCGGAGAGTCAGGCGGGCCTGCCCGCCATAGGTACAGGTAAAAAAGGTCAGGTCGTAGCCGGAGGCATTCATTTCCTCCACCATATCCGGCTGCAGGGTTTCCAGCTCGGCCACCTGATAGGTCCAGGTAAAGCCGTCCACGTCCGTAAACCAGACGGCGTCCCCCCTGCGCAGCGCGCTCAGCTCACTGTAAAGCCGGTTGTAGTTGTGGGCGCAGAGCACCAGATCGTCGGTATAGACGGAGCCGTGGAAGCGGCAGGCGCTGTAGCGCAGCAGCTCCAGGCTGCAGGTGGACTGCACCGCCGTCTCGTAGCCGATGGAGGGGATGGTCAGCACGCCCAGGTAGCGTCTGCCTTCGATCTCGGCCTCCGGCATTTCCCTGGGCCCGGTTTTCGGGTCTGTCACCAGGGGCGGCAGCTCCGCCGTCTCCCGGGCCGTGGCCGCGTAGCGGGAGATCACCGGCACCACGTCCGCAGAGAAGGAGGCCGCCCGGTCCGCTTCCTGCCGATTATACAGGAGCAGTCCGGCGGCCCCAAGGAGCATCAGAACCCCGGCGCAGATCAGGATCCGACTAAGCTTCGTTCTCATGGGATTTCCGTTCCTTCCGCAGACAAAGGCCCAGGAGGATCAGGAAGCTGCCCACCACGATCAGCAGCGGGATCGGCCAGTTGACCTGCCCCGTGGGGGGAAGATCCGGCGGCACGGGAACCGTGGAGGAGGGAGGCGGGACCTCGGAGGTAACCGGGATCAGGGGCTCCAGCTTGGGAGCGGCCTCCACGTCAAAGATCCAACTGTGCTCCACCTCCATGGGAATGGAGATGAGCGCAGGCAAAATGGGCTCGCAGCCGGGGAAGGCGTGCTCCTGCCGGGTCAGATAGACGCCCAAGGGCAGTTCCTCCACCCTTCCGACGCCATTCTCGTCGATTTCGACCTCGCGGCCCTCCAGCTCCTGCAGCATTGCGTAGGCTGAGAGCTTCGTCGCCGCGTCTTCCGCGAAGAGCTCCTCTGCGGACACACCGGCGCCTGCAAAGGCCTCGCAGAGCTCCAGGCCCTTGATCTCGTCGTTCCAGCGAGCCACCTGATAGAGCTCCAGACTTCCGCCGTGGACAGGGACGGGTCCCTCGCTGAAGTCAAAGCGAATGGACCCCAACTGATCTGAGCCATTGAACCACCAGCCCGAAGCGAATACAGAGGTCGCTGTCAGGCAGAGTATGGCGATGCAGCACAGGATGCGGCAAAGCGTTTTTCGCAGCATAACAGGTTCCTCCGATTCAGCTTGTTTCGGCGCTGTCCTCCGACTGCTGCTTTTTCCGCCTGTTTCTCCGGACAGGCCGGAGCATGATCAGCAAAAACAGGAGCAGCAGGATGGGGGCCGCCATAAAGGGCATCACGATCAGCGGATCGATCTGCAGCGCGTCGGCGGAGAAGCGCATCATGGCGTTCCGGGCCGTTTCGACGCGGTGCCCGCGGACCAGCAGCCGGTGGGAATTTACCCCATAGGGCGTGCAGGTGACCAGCGTGCAGTAGTCCTCGCCATCGGTGATGGCAAGGTCCTGAATGGCCTCAGGCAGGACCTTCCTGATCTGGTCTACCTCGTAGGTCAGCGTTTCATCCATGATCTGGACGTAAAAGATGTCTCCCAGCACCAGCTTTTCCAGGTCCGTCAACAGACGGGCGCTGGGAAGGCCCGTATGGCCGGTCAGCACGGAATGGGTGCTTTCCCCGCCCACCGGAAGGGAGCTTCCGGCAAGATGTCCGATGGCAAACTCCAGTACGGCGTCCTCGGTTCCATGGTAGATGGGCAGGCTGACCTCGATCTTCGGGACCTCAAGATAGCCCATTACTCCGGTGCCGCTGACGTCCAGGGTCGCGGTATACTCCTCCATCTCACTTTCAGTCAGATTGAAATGCAGGGGCAACTTTGCCAGCCTCCGATTGTATGCCTCCGCCTCCTGGAGGAAGCTCTGCTTCTGAGCTCCTTCCAATTCGGAGACGTTTTGCATATATTCGGAAACCAGGCGGGATTGCCGCAGGGAATTCCAATAATTGCTGACTGTGGGATAGAGCAGCAAGGACAAGCCTGCCAGAAAGATGAGGACCAACAAAACCGTTTTCCACTTCTTCATGCAGGATTCTCCTTGCCGCCGCGGTGCGGGTGGTCCCGCACCGCGGCACGATTTACGCGTTTACGCGTTTTGAGATCCGAACTCAGTTGGCGTCGGAGAACTTCTTAACGACCAGCAGGATGCCGGCGCCCAGGACGCACAGGCCGCCCAGGACGTAGAACAGGGTGGTGCCGATGCCGCCGGTGGAGGGCAGGATGCCGCCGCTGTGGTTCTCGATCTCAGCCTGCAGGATACCCATGTTCTCCTCGGTGGGCAGGAAGGGATCGCCGTCCACGCTGATGAGGCCGGGGTTCTCGCTCTCTTCGTCATGCTCGGCGATCACGTCGAACTCGATGGGCTCCAGGGTGTTGTATCCCGGAGGCGTCACGGTCTCGGTGATGCGGTAGTGGCCGTCGTCGACGCCCTTCCAGGTGAAGGTGGTGCCGGCGGTGGACTCACGGGCCAGGGAGTTGACGCTGTACTTGAAGTTGCCGGCAACCTTCACGATGTTGCCGTTGATGTTCTCGTAGTAATCAACGCCGACGGAGGTGCCGCTGGCAATGATGGAGGAGAACAGCTCGATGTCGCTGGCCTTCAGGTAGATGTCGGTCTCGGGGGAGTCCTCGTTGGCCTTGTCGCGGATCACGTAGTACAGCTCGCCGTTGGCGTCGGTGAACTCACGCACGACCTTGCCGTTGATGCGGATGACACGGCCGTCGCCCTCGGTGGAGGTCTCGCCGCTCACCTCGCCGGGAACCACAACCCAGTGGCCCTCGGGGTACTCTTCGTCAATGACCCACTTCTCCAGCTGGAACTCAGCGCCGGGCAGGGGCTCGCCGTTCTCGTCGACCTTGTCGACAATGACTTCGTAGGTGAAGACAACAACCTTGTCCCAGGGGGTGAAGCCGGTGCTGGTCTCATCGGTGGGATTGTTGGAGTACTCCATCCGCATTTCGTTGGGGTTGCCGGGCACGCCGATGACGGCGTTTTCATTCAGAATGGAGACGTACTCCACGGTGATGACGGAGCCGGCCTTGACCTCGGGGATGGCCTTCAGATCAGCAAAGACCACGTCGAAGGTGCAGCCGTCGTTGGCATAAACCAGCTCGTAGCCGGAGTTGATCTCCACGCCGTCCACAAAGACGCCGGTGATGCGGTTGAAGGTGAGGCCTTCGCTCTCCTTGTCGTGGAAGACCAGCTTATAAGTATTGTACTTGTCGTAGTCGGCAGCCACGGTGCCCTTCAGCTGGAAGGGAACCTCGTCACCGATGTCGTAGTCGGCGGAGTCCTGCCAGTCGGAACCGACCTGCGTGGAGTCGTTGATGTCCTTGACCTTCTTCTCGGAAGTAACGCCGGTGGTGTCCTTCGCCTCGATGGTCACGTCACCCTCAACCAGGAGGATGTAGTCGGAATAGGTGTCAACGCTCAGAGCGGCGCTGGTGTCCTTGACGTAGTAGTAGCCGTCGCCGGTCACGTTGATCTTGGCAGCGTTGGCAGCGTTACCGGTGGCAACGCCGGCGGGGGTGGTCACGTGGCGATCCACGATGGCAGCGAAGGCGCGGAGCTGATCGCTGTTGGAAGCGTAGCCGGCCAGGATCTGTACGACCTGAGCGGCGGTCTCGCAGGCGGCGAAATCAGCGATCTCGCTGCGCAGATCAGCCAGCAGGGCGGCGCCGTCGACACCGGAGCCCCAAGCCACGTTGGACAGGGCCGTGCTGACGTCGTCATAGTCGCCGGAAAACACCTGGTACGCGGTATATTCATGGGTTTCCGCAGCGTCGTGGTTTTCCACGGTGATGGTGTGCGGGGTCGTTGCGTCAGCAAATACCGCCACGCTCAGGGTGAAAACCAGAGCAAGGGTCAGCAGAATGCTAACAAGCTTTTGCATCGTCTTCATTGCAGTTCCTCCATTTTCTTGATTTTTTGTGATCTATTTCTATAATAAACCACGGCACTCAGAAGCATCAGAAGCACGCCGAGCATCGCAATTCCGTCGACGCCCTCGCCGCCGGTCGCGGGCAGCTCATAGGGCTCGGCCTCGTTGCAAATCACAACGGTGCCTCCGTGAATGCCATTGTTTACATACCTTGGGGTAAAGCCGGGAACAGGGTCCTCCGCCACGAAGTAGTACAGGGTGTTGCCCTCCCCGTCGCCGCCCGGGAGCTTGTCCCAGGTGTAGCTCCAATTGTTCTGCTTGCTGAGTGTGACGGGGTTTTCCACACCCTCGCCGGCTGCCACCGGCGTCAAGCCGGTCTCGCCGCCGGGATCTGTGGTGGCGTAGAGGGTAACCCGGATGCTGTCCTGCGTGGGGTCGGTCATCTCGGTCCCGTCGAAGGCGAACCAGCGCTTGTTCACCGTCAGGCCGCTGAAGGGATTGGTGATGACGCAGGAGCCGCCGTTCCAGTTGAAGAAGGTCACCTGGTCGAAGCTCACGTCGGAGCCCGCGCCGGCCTCCGCGAAGACGGCCTCCCGGTCCTCGGCGCCGTATCTGGGCAGACACAGGAAGAAGAAGCAGGTGTCGCCGTTTTCGTAGCCCACCGGCGCCTTGATCTCCGTCATGCGGTACAGGGTTCCGGCGTCCAGATCCTTCTCCTCTCCCAGCATGGAAAGGATGATCTTGCCGGCCTCGTTGCTGACGTAGCTGCGGATCTCTCCGTTCTCATCCAGCTCCGGCTCCCAGGCCTGCAGCTCCGGGTTCCAGTGCTCCAGCGTGAACTCCGCGCCGGGCAGCACCTTGGCGTGGTTTTCGCTGTCCACCTTGGTGATGGTAATGACCCGCTGCCAGGCGGTGGCGCTGGAGCTGACGCTCTTGAGCACCACGTCGCTGTCGGACCGGAACTGGCCCGCCAGCACCGCCTCATTGTGGATCGTGGTCTGTCCGTCCAGAATGGCGGTGTTGTCCACGCTGTACTCATAAAACAGCAGGTAGGCGGTATTGTCCTTCATCGTCACGTTGAGCAGATGGCCCCCCGTGTCGTAGCTCAGCTTGTATTCGTACTCCCTGACCGGGTTGCCGACGCCGTCGGGGCGTTTGGGATCGAAGTGGTACAGCTTGACGCTGCCCAGCTCCAGATTGGCTCCGATGCCGGAGCTGAGCCGGTCGGTCAGAAGAATCCAATCGCTCTCCGGATTCAGATCCTCCGCCGCCGCGTTGATCAGCAGCCTGAAGCGCACCCGGCTCAGGGGCGCTCCCTCCGGGTCCGTCAGCTGCACGCCGCTCTTTTCGATGCGCGTGGGCTGATTTTCCACCCGGACGGTGTGGGAATCTGTGTAGTCCTCCCAGGCGGCGGTATTGGTGAGATCCACCACGCTGTGGGTGTAATCGTTCCAGAGCTCGTCCCCCAGCAGGCGGACCCGGTAGACAATGCCGATGTAGGCGTAGCTCTGCTTCATCAGCTCGCTGACGCCGCTGCCCGTGAAGCGGAGCAGGGTGCCGCCGTCCTCGGCGGGCTCGGCGGTCCAGGAGAAGCAATCGTCCTGGGCGAAGGTCCCGTTGTACTCGCCGTGGAGATTTGCCGTGGTGAAGTAGGCCCGGGGACTGTCCTCGATCAGCTCCACCCCGGCGGGCAGCAGATCGGTCACGGTGAAGTTCTCACCGGCCAGAGCGGTCAGATCCAGCAGCAGACGGTACTCCAGGACGCCGGCGCAGTCGCCGTAATCCACGTAGTCGTTCTCATCGCTGTAGCGTCCGCCCACCAGCAGCTGCTTCTGGAAGGCGTTGCCCTTCCGGTAGAAGGCGGGCGCCATGTCGTAGATGCCGCCGTGGAGGTAGACGTAATTCTGATAGGCCCAGTAGTCGCCCTCCTGGGCGCCGGTGGTATCCAGCCAGGTGGGGTAATCCTCCGCCACGATCTCGTAGCCGTGGAAGCTGTTGCCCTTCAGGGGATTCAGCGTGAAGACCACGCGGGCCACGTGGGTGGTCTCGTCAGCGGGGTCGATCAGCGCGCCCTGGCTGTCATAGTAGCTGAGCTCAAAGCTGACGTAATCGTTGGCCTCGTCGCCGTAGCGGTATTCCGCGCCGTCGCTCACCAGCCGGAGATTGCCCCGGAAGGCGGCGTCCAGCTCCGCCGCGTAGGCAAAGTGGAGATTGTTGTCCAGATATTCGCCGCTGTTCACGTCCATGACGGGGGTGGAGATGTTGTCCCGGAAGCTGTAGCTTTCCAGCTCGCCCACAGGGAGGGTCACGTGGAAGCTCCAGTCGGTCCGCACCATGCCGTTGGGCTCCAGATGCTTGGTGCCCAGGGTCTTATCCACACCCTCGGAGCGCTCGTCCACCTCCACCTCGGAGACCACGGTGGTCTCCCGCTCGTTGATGAGCCGGGCGATATTCCGGACCGTCTCGGCGGTGGTGGGAGCCACGGTGCTGTAGCGGATGAAGTAGGGCTTGGCGGGGGCGTTGGGCGGGAAGGTGTAGCGGATGGTCCTGCCGTCCTCGGGGGTCAGATCCGCATAGCGCACGCCGTTGGCGTTGGTCAGCAGCACCTTGCCCACGGCGGGGTAGGGCAGATCGTCCTCAATGCGCCAGCCAGCCACGGGACGGCTCTCGGGGTTGACGGTGATCACCCAGTCGATCAGGCCGGTGTTCGGATTGAAGGTGCCGGACTTGGTGATGTCGCAGACGTAGGAGATGAAGAAGCTGGTGTTGGCCTCCAGGCTGCCCGCAGTGGCGCTGGCCTCGTTGTCCAGCTCAAAGCTGCCGCTGAGGTCCGGATCCAGGTCCACGGTGTAGAGCAGCTCGTAGCGCTCCCCCGCCTCCAGGGCCGGCAGGGCCTCCAGGCTGAAGCTCATGCCGTCCTCGGACCAGACAGGCGTCAGATCCGTCAGCTGGGTGACGCTGCCGTCCGCCGCCACGTGGCGGACGGTCAGATTCTTGTGGTAGGCGGCGGAGAAGAGGGTGGCGGGGGTCTGATTGGTCAGCGTATCCGTCACGTTGATGGGCGCGCCGGTGCCCAGGGCGGAGGAAACGGTCAGCACGAAATCGGCGGTCTTATAATCGCTGCCGAAGTCGCCGGTCTTCTCCATGGCCAGGTCGTATTTCTGTTCGTCGGGCACGTAGATGGTGATGGTGCCCGCCTCGTTCTCAAACTCCACCACCCGGTCGGTCCCGTCCTCGTTGGCGTAGAGCCAGCTGGTGAATTCCACGGTACCCACGATGGCGTTGCCGTTGGCGAATTCATCGTTGAAGAGGATGTGGATCAAGCCGTCCTCGGTGATGGTGTAGACGCCCACGGGCACGCCCTCGTCCATCACGTCGCCGGAGGTCTCCTCGATGGGCCGGACGCCCTCGGGAAGCTGGTAGTAGACGTACTTGCTCTCCGGCGTGACGACGTCCCGGGGGATATCGTAGACGATCAGGGCCTTGGCCGTGGAGCCGTTTTCAAACAGGGTGTCCTCGATCAGCACCGTGCCGTCCTGCCGCTGGAAGACAACGCTCTCCAGATAGGGGGCCAGGTCGATGCCGGTCTCGGGGAACTCGTTCAGAGGAAGCGCCGTGTGGCGGCCGGGGCCGAATTCCACCTTGTTGGGCTCGGGCTCCGCAGGCTCCGTTTCCACGGGCTCCGTCTCCGCGGGCTCCGTTTCCACAGGCTCGGTCCCCGCAGGCTCCGCGGGGGCGGGCGCGTCGGGTCCGACGGCGGGCGTCTGCTCCGGGGTCTGCTCCGGGATCGCGGGCTCGGTTTCCACCGGCTCCCCGGTCTCCGTCACAGGCTCTGTTGCCGGGGCAGGCTCCGTCTCCGGGACAGGCTCCGTCTCCGGGGCGTTTGTCAGCTCCGGGGCCGGGGCCAGCTCGGCGTAGCAATCCTCGCTGTGGCTGTGCTCCTCCAAACCGCAGACCAAAACCCTGGTGTAGCAGGAGGCGCCGTGCCGGTGCTCCTCGCCCTCCTCCAGCTGGCAGCTCAGCGCCTCAAGCCAGCAGTTTTCGTCGTGGACGTGCTCCGTCCTGCCGCAGATCAACGTCCGCTCCTCGGTCCGGGCGGGGAAGATCAGCACGTAGCTGGTGAGCATCGCCACGATCAGGGCCAAAGCCATGCAGCCTCTGAACCATATTGACTTGTTTCGGCGGCGCTCCGCGAAAACCGCGGCGCTGCCCTGAGACAGGTCATTCCTCATGATTCGTTTCCTTCTTTAAGCAGATCTTTTACTCTCGTGTTGACTGGTTAAGTTCTATTTAATGTATGGTGCCGAAGCGGTCGAAGGGCCAGACGCAGAACAGGACACGGCCCATCATGTCCTCCGGGCTCACGCAGCCCATGATGGAGTTGCGGGAGTCGGCGGAGGTGATCCGGTTGTCCCCCAGGACAAAATACTGTCCGTCCGGGACCTGAAAGGGGAACTCCACGTCGCCGTTTCCAAAGGATTTTTCCTCCAGATAGGGCTCCGGCAGAAGCTGGCCGTCCACCAGGACGTTTCCGTTCTCGTCGATGTCCACCAGGGAGCCTCCCAGGGCGATCACGCGCTTGATAAAGTTCTTGTTGTTGTATTTGAAGGCGATCACGTCACCGATCTCAGCCTCGTCGGATTTGATCACGGCTACGATGTCTCCCTCGACAATGGTGGGCGCCATGGAATTGCCGTACGTCCGCAGCACCGGAATGAAAATGACCGACACCAGAGCCGTCAGGGCGGCGACGGTAATCAGCGCGTAAACGGCGTTTCGCAGCAGATAGTGCTGGGTTTGCCGGTGCTTCCGGCGGCTGATCTCCGCCTCCAGCTCCGCGATGCTGGGCAGCTCGATGGGCTTTTTCCTACTCATGAAAGTCTATCTCCACGCCGAACAGGCCGATCCGTCTCCGCGTCTCGGCCTGCCTCGGTATTATGCGTTGACGTTACCGATCATTTTCAGCATCTCCCGCAGGCCCTGGTGCTCGTCGTAGAACTGCTCCAGATCCCCGGTGATCTTATTCCAATGATCGTCGGCCTCCCGGACCTTGCGGACGTAGAGATCCGCGGCCTCCCGGCCCAGGCGGTCCGCCTGGAGCTTGGCCGTGTGAACGATGTGCTCGGCCTCCTTTTGCGCCTCCTCCCGGACGCGCTCGGCATCCTTGGCGGCCGCTTCCTTGTCGGCCTGGGCCTGGGCCCGGATCTGCCTGGTTTCGGCGTCCGCCTGGGCGGCGGCCTCGTCGGCCTGGGCCTTTCTGGACGTGCCGTATTCCTCCGCTGCCCGGCGGATCTCCTCCGCCTGCTGACGGGATTCGCTTTCCAGACGCTCCGCCTCGCCGTGGGCAGCAGCCAGCAGAGCCTCCGCCTGCTGGCGGGACTCCATCGTCAGGCGATCCGCCTCCTGCTGCGCCTTCGTCAGAATGGCGTCCGCCCGGTTCTGCGCGTCCGCCACGGAGGAGGTGGCCTTCATCTGGGCCTCCAGCAGGGCGGAGTTCGCCATATTGTGCTTTTGCGAGCTGACCAGGTCAGCCTCCTTCTCTACGATGCTGGCCTTGGTGCGGCTGTTCTCCAGGAGGGTTTCCGCCTTCTCCCGGGCCTCCGTCAGCATGGCCTCCACGTCCCGGGCGGTCTTGGCCCGCAGGGCTTCGGTCTCCTCCCGGGCGCTGCTGCGAAGGGCCTCGCTCTCCGCTTCCGCGTCACGGCGAAGCTGCTCCGCCTCCTGCGCGGCCTGCTGGCGAAGCTGCTCCGCGGCGCTGCGGGCCTCCGCCTCCAGGGTCTCGGCGGAGCTGCGGCTCTCGCTCTCCATCCGGGTGATATTTTCCAGATATTCATCCGCCGCGGACTGGGCGGCCTCAAAAACGCCGTTGAGCTTCAGGGAGGCTTCCGCAATGGAGCCCGCCTCCTTCAACACGGCTTCCCGCCGGGCCAGCGCGTCCTCCCGCTCCTGCAGCAGGCTCTCGGTCCGGCTCAGCTGCTCCTGGGTCTGGGCCAGCCGGGCTTCCTGCTCCGCCGTCCTGAGCTCCAGCTCCGTGAGCCGCTGGGTCTGGGCGCTGATCTGCTCGTCCCGCTGGGCCAGGACCCGGTCCTTCTCGGCAAGCTGCTGGTCCTTCTGCTGATAGACGGCCTCGTGCCGGGCCAGCTCCTGCTCCCGGTCGTTGAGGCGGCTTTCCAGCTGGCTGTTCTTCTCCGCGATTTGCTCGTCCTTTTCCCGCAGCAGCCGATCCTTGTCGGCCAGCAGGGCGTCCCGCTCCGCATAGAGGCGGGCCTGCTCCGCGATCCGGTCGTCTTTTTCGCTGAGCTGGCGGTCCTTCTGGATCAATTGCTTGTCCTTCTCAGCCATCTGGTCGTCTTTTCCGGCCAGGAGGCGGTCCTTCTGGGCAAGCTGATCGGATTTCTCGGCAAATTGCTGCCGCTCGGCCTCCAGACGGGAGTTGGTTTCCTTGAGATCGGATTCCTGGCCCTCCAGCTTCTTCTGCAGCCATTCGTTCTGCTTCATCTGGTCCACCAGCAGCTCCATCAGCTCCGTTTTCCGCAGCCGCCGCAGTTCTTTATTCGTCATATATACGCCGCCTCCTTTCCGTATTCATATTTCCTTGCGGAGGTGGTTCACGCACAATTTCTGCTGAACCCTATAATCAGTGTAATTTTACTCCAATTGGTATCAAATTGCAATACTTTTTTTCCAATTTTTTCCAAAAAATTCCGTATATTCTTTACTGAACAAGTTTTTCTTTTCAATTCACAAAAGTTATGGTATAATGAAAGACGCTGATCATCATTTTTGCCATATTATTCATTTATTGTTCATTTATATTTACGCAGAGGAGGATCCGGAATGGAACGGCAGCGGCAGTACGCGGCGATTGATTTGAAATCCTTCTACGCCAGCGTGGAATGCGTGGAACGGGGCCTGGATCCTCTGAACGCCGCCCTGGTGGTGGCCGACGAGAGCCGCACCGACAAGACCATCTGCCTGGCCGTCTCCCCGGCTCTGAAGGCCTACGGCATCCCGGGCCGGCCCCGGCTCTTCGAGGTGAAGCAGGCGGTGGAGCAGATCAACGCCCGGCGGCTCTCCGACGCCCCCGGCAGACGCTTCTCCGGCAGCTCCTGCTTTGCCGACCGGCTCCGGGCCAATCCCGGCCTGAAGCTGGAGCCCGTCATCGCTCCGCCCCAGATGGCCCACTATATGGACTGCAGCGCCGGGATCTACCAGACCTATCTGAACTACGTCGCCCCGGAGGATATCCACGTCTATTCCATCGACGAGGTCTTCATCGATCTGACCCCCTATCTGAACACCTACCGCTGCAGCGCCCGGGAGCTGACGGTGCGGATGATCCGGGACGTGCTCTCCCGGACGGGAATCACCGCCACGGCCGGCATCGGCACGAATCTCTATCTCTGCAAGGTGGCCATGGACATCGTAGCCAAAAAGCTGCCCGCCGACGCCGACGGGGTCCGCATCGCGGAGCTGGACGAGCGCAGCTACCGGGAGCAGCTCTGGGACCACCGGCCCCTGACGGACTTCTGGCGGGTGGGCCCCGGCATCCGGCGGAAGCTGGAGGCCAACGGCATGTTCACCATGGGGGACGTGGCCCGCTGCTCCATGGGGCAGGACCACCAGCATCGCAACGAGAATCTGCTCTACAAGCTCTTCGGCGTCAACGCGGAGCTGCTGATCGACCACGCCTGGGGCTATGAGCCCTGCACCATGGCGGCCATCAAGGCCTATCGGCCCAAGGCCAACTCCCTCTCCGTGGGGCAAGTGCTCCACCGGCCCTACAACTGGGAGGACACCCGGCTCATCGTCCGGGAAATGGCGGACTCCCTGGTGCTGGATCTGGTGGACAAGGGCCTGGCCACCAACCAGATCGTCCTGTCCGTGGGCTACGACATTGAAAATCTGAAAACGCCGGAGGCCCGCACCGTTTTTGACGGAACGGTGCGCAAGGACTGGTACGGCCGCAGCATGCCCCAGGGCGCCCACGGCTCCGTGAATCTGGGCGGCCACAGCGCCTCGGGCCGGCAGATCACCGAGGCGGCGGTGGCCCTGTTCGAGCGGATCGCGGACCCGGCTCTGACGGTGCGGCGGCTGGGCATCGCCGCCAACGACGTGCGCTATGAGGCCGAGCTGGCCCGGAAGCCCCGGCAGTTGAGTCTCTTCAGCGACCCGGAGACCGACGCCGCCCGGGAGGAAAGCCGGGCCCGGGAGCGCAGACAGCAGGAGGCCATCCTGGCCATCCGGAAAAAGTTCGGCAAAAACGCCATCGTCAAGGCCATGAACCTCCAGGAAGCCGGCACCGCCATGGACCGGAACCAGCAGGTGGGCGGCCATAAGGCCTGAGCCGCCCGCCCTTCGGGCGGGAATGCAAAACACAGAATGCAGCGTGAATCGTTGAAGTGTTGTTGAAATAGCCATCCCAACCAGAAAACGAATAGGCCGTCCCGGATTGGGACAGCCTATTCGTCTTTTTCGTACCTGAGAATGTCGGAAACCTCGCAGTCCAGGGCTGCGCAGAGGGCGTCCAGGGTCTTGGTTGTCATGGGCTGACCCTTTTTGATCCGGTGGATCGTGTTCGCGGAAAAGCCCATCTTGTATATCAAGTGATATTCCGTAATTCCCTTTTGGTACAGTGTTTCAAAAAACGGTCGATAGCTGATCAACGTGCATCACCGAAAAAAGTGTATCACATCCTTCCTCTTGACTATGCCTAATATATTGAGTATAATTTATATGTTGAGCATATTTTGAGGAATGAGGTCAGAACTCTCTTTTCCTCCGGATGTTTATTGCATCTGAATTCCTCAAATTCTATGACGAATTAAGTATCAAGTATTCAGCCTGCGCAACATTCCCTTTTCCACAACTCTGCCGAAAGAAAAAGAAAGGAGAAAGAAATGAAAAAGCTCATTCCTGCCATTTCCATTTTTCTTGTATTCGCATTGCTGCTGACCGTATCCGGCTGCGGATCCCAAACTCCGCAAAAGGAAAGCGAACCCGCGCGGGATATTCCCGCCTCCACCGTTCAAAGCTTGCCCACGGAGCCAGGTGAGATCACCGCAACAGAACCGTCCGAAATCACGACAGAGGCAAGCGTACCCGACACCGCTGCCATGACTGAGCCCGAGGAGACCCAGCCGCTGAATCAGACCCAATTGGATTCTGTTGCAATGCTTAATTACCTGGCAATGATCACACAGGAAATCAGTGCCTCCAGCAACAGCAGGTTGTTTCTGGAAGAGGCATATTCCCTGCTGATCAACAATACAAATCCCGAGGTGGTTGACGAACGTACAGAAGAGCAGCTTTCCAATCTTCTGGACATCATCGAAAGCCACCGGATGGTAAGTCTGGACCGGGAACGCACACAATACGCATTTGAGCAAAAACAGGCAAATATGATTGCAAGTATTTCAGAATTGGGCGGCTCTCCTCGTGAAATTGTGACGAGTCTTGGATTTGCCGCATTGGACTACGCCTTTGATTCTGTAAAAAGTTATCAAGGCATGATGAGCGACGCCGAGCTTGATTATCTGGAATCCACCTGGCAGCTGGATCGGGATGAAGCCCAGACGATCCACGAAACACGGAAAAGCGCTTTTACTTACATGACCAGCATCGTCCGTAACTACCATCTGTCGGGCAAGTTGGCCCTGAATGAAGAGGCGATTTCTAATTTCGTCGAGTGGAGGAGAAATGCAAACGTTATCCAGCAGCTTCAGTTCTTTGAATCCAAGGAGGCAAAGGAGACCTACGGCAATTTCGGTCCATATTGGCTGGAGCTTGCAAATTGTTACCTGAAAAACAAGGAGTATGAGAAATGCCTCGCGGCGTTGGACTCTTACGAAGCGATCCAGCCCTCGATTTTCCGCCGGGATTATTCCTACGCAAAAGCGCTCTCCAACGGAATTGTTGCCGCGGCGTCCGTCTATGATGAAGAATCCTATATTTCCTATGCGGAGGGGGCGCTGAACGCCATCCTGGAAAATACCGACAAGAGCGCCTGGGAGCTCCGTTATTTCGCCGCGGAAGCCTACGTCGATTTGTATCAGCGTTCCAACAACAGGGAATTCCTGAAAAGTGCTTATGACATCACGCTGGACAACGTCAACAATCTTGTTGTCGCCCAGAGAAAGCAAAATGACAGTTACTTAAAGGACGTAGCCGAGGCGGCAGCAGCGGATTCCGAAAGCTCCGCCGTTGAAAAGCTGCGGAAAGCGTACAACGAGGCCATGAAAGAAAAGCGCAAAACCGAATTAGCGCCTGTTTACGAGCCCTTGGTTCTGAATTGCGACTTGTTATTCTCTCTGGCAAAGGAACTGGACGTGGATCAAGCAGAGAAAGACAGGATCGATCAGATTCTTTCCGATTCCGGTTCTCACGCGTTTTTGAATGATTATCTCAGCGACAAGTATTCTTTTGAACATCACGCCCAGGAATACAAGGCGCAGTTTTCTGAGGATGAGCTTGTGATCCCGGCTGAATATCTGAACGACGATACCGTGATCCGGGTCAGCGTTTCTGATAAGGATTCCGGCAGTACGGATATTTATTACGACTGGACGATCCAAAGCGTTGAAAGAGGCAGCTCTTCCTTTGCGGATTTTAAGGCGCATTATCAGAGCAAAAACATTTCCGGTCAGGAGTGGAACGAGAATTCGGTCGTTACCGTTGAGTTGTTCGACAATGGCGCCGAAGCGCCGTCTGTCCGGATGCGGTTCGAGGTAGAGGATTTTGATAATTGGCTGCTGTGGAAAGACTTTAAGTTTGTTCAGGTAAATTGACGACAGTGGGGAGGGTTAACCAAATAACCCTCCCCGAATTTTAGCAGATAATTCAATGCCGGTGCATCCGATTGTTTGCTGCGCAAACCGGACAAGCAATGCTTGTCCCTACGGCAAATTCCATAGGCTGGCGCAGATCGTGGGCAGCCAATGACCGCCCCTACATTCCCTCGTCCCCTGATGCCTGATGCCTGATGCCTATTGCCTGATCCCTGTTCCCTGAACAAAAAACGCGCAGCGGACGCTGCGCGTTTTTGAGTCCTTATTACTTGGCGTAATCCACGGCCTTGGTCTCGCGGATGAGGTTGATCTTGATCTGGCCGGGGTATTCCAACTCCGCCTCGATCTTCTTGGCGATGTCCCGGGCCATGAGGACCATATTGTCCTCGGACACATCCTCGGGCCGCACCATGATGCGGACCTCCCGGCCGGCCTGGATGGCGTAAGCCTTCTCCACGCCGGGGAAGGAGCCGGTGAGCTCCTCCAGCTTCTCCAGACGGCGAACGTAGTTCTCCACGTTCTCCCGGCGGGCGCCGGGGCGGGCGGCGGAGATGGCGTCGGCGGCCTGGACCAGGCAGGCGATGACGGTCTTGGCCTCCACGTCGCCGTGGTGGGCCTCGATGGCGTGGATGACCTCGGGGGATTCCTTGTAGCGGCGGGCCAGCTCCACGCCCAGCTGAACGTGGCTGCCCTCCATCTCGTGGTCCACGCTCTTGCCCAGGTCGTGCAGCAGACCGGCGCGCTTGGCCAGGCTCACGTCCTCACCCAGCTCGGCGGCCAGCAGCCCCGCAATGTGGGCCACCTCCATGGAGTGGTTCAGCACGTTCTGACCGTAGGAGGTGCGGTACTTCTGACGGCCCAGGAGCTTGATCAGCTCGGGATGCAGGCCCTGCACGCCGGTCTCGAAGACGGCGCGCTCGCCCTCCCGCTTGATGGTCTGCTCCACCTCCCGGCGGGCCTTCTCCACCATGTCCTCAATGCGGGTGGGGTGGATACGGCCGTCGGCAATCAGCTTCTCCAGGGCGCTGCGGGCGATCTCCCGGCGCACCGGATCAAAAGAGGAGACGGTAATGGCTTCTGGGGTGTCGTCGATGATCAGATCGACGCCGGTGATGGTCTCCAGGGTGCGAATGTTGCGGCCCTCGCGGCCGATGATGCGGCCCTTCATTTCATCGTTGGGCAGAGCGACAACGGAAACGGTGGCCTCGGCGGCGTGGTCGGCGGCGCAGCGCTGGATGGCGGTGGAGATGA
>CAMNHH010000015.1 GCA_946539175.1 uncultured Clostridia bacterium
AGACGGGTCTCATCCTCGGTGTAGACGTGCAGATGGAGCTCGGAGCCCATCATCTCATTGACCTCCAGCCGGGTGGCAATGCCCTGGCCCTTGGGCGCCAGGGTGATGTGCTCGGGCCGGACACCCAGGAGGATCTCGCCGGGCTTCACGTTCCGCTTGGCCAGCGCCACGCCCTTCTCGCCGTCCACCTCGATCTTGATGCCGAAGGGCGTCACGTAGTACTTGCCGTTCTCCTTCAGCAGCTGGGTCTTGACAATGTTCATCTTGGGGGCGCCGATGAATTCGGCCACGAAGAGGTTGGCGGGCATGTCGAAGCACTCGCTGGGGGTGCCCACCTGCATGATGTAGCCGTCCTTCATGATGACGATCCGGTCAGCCAGAGTCATGGCCTCGGTCTGGTCATGGGTGACGTAGATGAAGGTGGTGTCCAGCTTCTGCCGGAGCAGGATGATCTCGGCACGCATCTGGTTGCGGAGCTTGGCGTCCAGGTTGGACAGAGGCTCGTCCATCAGGAAGACCTTGGAGTCCCGGACCATGGCGCGGCCGATGGCCACACGCTGCCGCTGGCCGCCGGACAGAGCTCTGGGCTTCCGCATCAGATACTCGGTGATGCCCAGGATCTCCGCGGCGTTGGTGACCTTCTCGTAGATCAGGTCCTCGGGCATCTTCTGCAGCCGGAGGGCGAAGGCGATGTTGTCGTAGACGGTCATGTGGGGGTACAGGGCGTAGTTCTGGAAGACCATGGCGATGTTCCGGTCCTTGGGCTGCAGGTCGTTGACCACCACGCCGTCGATCTCCACGGTGCCCTCGCTGATCTCCTCCAGGCCGGCCACCATACGCAGGGTGGTGGATTTGCCGCAGCCGGAGGGTCCGACGAAGACCACAAATTCCTTGTCCTTGATATCCAGGTCAAAGTCATGGACCGCCACGACATTGTTGTCATAGATCTTCTTGACTTTGGTCAGTTTTACACTTGCCATATTATGATTCTCCTTTTCACTGCGTGTCCGGATCAGCCCTTGACGGCGCCGCCGGTGACACCCTCAACATAGTACTTCTGCAGGCACATGAACAGGATCGCCACGGGAAGAGCGACCAGCACGCCGCCGGAGCAGAACATGGTGTAGTACTTGGTGACATGGTCCTTGTCCAACCAGGAGTTCAAGCCGACGGCCACGTTCATACCGAGTTCCTTGGCATGGGCGATGTAGGCGGCAAACACGAAGTCGCCCCAGGGGGCCATGAAGGCAGTCAGGATGGTGTAGATGACGATGGGCTTGGCCAGGGGCAGGATGATCTTGTAGAGGACCTGGAAGCGGGTGGCGCCGTCCACACGGGCGGCTTCGTCCAGGGCCTTGGGAATGGTGTCGAAGAAGCCCTTGGACACGTAGTAGCCCATGCCGGAGGAGGCCACGTAGACCAGGATCAGGCCGGGAACGGAATGCTCGCCGGTCAGATTGAAGTCGGCCAGGACGTTGTACAGGATCAGCATGGTCAGCATGCCGGGGAACAAACCCAGGATCATCATGAAACGCATGAGCTTGCCGCGCATCTTGAAGCGGAAGCGGGACAGGGTGTAGGCCATGCAGAGCACGATGACCGTCTGGATCACGCATTGGAAGAGGGCAATGATGAAGGTGTTGAGATACCAGCGGGGGAAGGAGGTGTCAAACAGCGCCTTGTAGTTCTTCAGGCCCCAGCTGTGGGGGATGATGTAGTTGACCCGCTCGGTGCTCTCCACACGGAAGGACTGGAGCACGATCAGCACGAAGGGGATCAGCCAGATCACGGCCATGATCACCAGCAGGATGTAGATGATCGTATTGCTCAGCCGCTGGGAGGCCTTGAGGCCCATGTGCTGCTTCATAACAGCCTGCGCTTCTTTCTGTTGTTTACTCATTGGAAGTCCTCCTCATTCTTGACGGACGGCAGCACATTGTAGACCACCAGGGTGATGATGGCCACCACCAGGAAGACCAGGATGCCCACGACGGAGGCCAGATAGTATTTCTGGTTGGCGCCGGTGGTGAGCTTGAAGAGCCAGGTGATCAGCAGGTCCGTATGGCCCACGTTGGAGGTGCCCGACAGGGCCGTGTTGGTGGGACCGCCGCCGGTGAGCAGGTAGATCACGTTGAAGTTGTTCATATTGCTGGTGAAGCTGGTCAGCAGATACGGACCGGTGATGAACAGCATATAGGGCAGAGTGATCTTGGAGAACTGCTTCCAGCCGCTGGCGCCGTCGATGCGGGAGGACTCATAGAGGTCCGCGGGGATGTTCATCAGAATACCGGTGGCGATCAGCATCAGATAGGGGATGCCGATCCAGATATTGATGACGATGACCAGGATTCGTGCCAGGCTGGGACTGTTCCACCAGTCGATGTCCGCGGTGATGAGACCGATGTCCTTCAAAACACCGTTGACGATGCCGTTCTTGGCAAACATCTGGGACACGAACAGCAGGGAGATAAACTGAGGAATGGCGATGGTGAGCACCAGGACGGTACGCCACAGCTTCTTGAGCCGGATGCCCTTCTTGTTGATCATCATGGCCACGAAAATGCCGAGGAAATAGTTGGTGAAGGTTGCAAAGAAGGCCCAGACCAGGGTCCAGGTCAGAATCTCGCCAAAGGCGGCGGAATACTTGACGGGGCCGGAATTCCAGGTCAGCATTTCCTTGAAGCCCGCCAGACCGTTCCAGTGGAACAGCGTGGAAAGGCCGTCATGCTCAAAGTCATAATTGGTGAAGGCCACCAGGATCATGAAGAAGATGGGCATGACCGTAAAGACCAGGATACCGGTCAGAGGCAGGGCCAGCAGGGTCTTGTGGAAGTTGTCGTCCACCAGAGACCGCAGGTCGTCCTTGCCGCTCTTGAGGGGCTTGCCGGTCTTGAGGATCTGCTCGGCAATCTTGTTCTGCCTGATGTTGGCCCGCCAGGTATAGATGAAGGCCGCGATGAAGAACAGGGTCAGAACGCCGTAGAGCAGGATCTTGAAGGAGTTGTCGTGATAAATGGTGGTATGGGTCACGGTGCCGAAGCGGGAGGTGGTCTCCACAATCTCCGCACCTTGGGTACCCAGGGTGGGCAGCTTGCTCAGCCATTGTAAGCCGTTGGAACCGTCCGCATTGAGCAGCTGGGAGAAGAACATGTAGAAAATGAAAACCACTTCCATCAGCAGGAAGAGGACGCCCCGAAGGATCTGCCCTCTTGCGATGTTGCCAAAGCCCATGATGACATAAGAGAGCTTGGTCTTCCAGTCACCCTTGACAAAGGTGGTGACCAGGTCCTTGCACTCCCGGCTGATCCCCAGTCCGATGTTCTTAAAGAACCTGCCGACGGCCTTCACCAGGCCCCACAGCTTCGAGGGGATGGCCGCGAAGAAGCTCAGAAAACGGTAGACGAATTTGTTCCATTTTGAGAGCTTCAGGTACTCTAATTCGTCAATTTTTTTCATACTTCGCCCCTTTTACAATGAATTGGTTGGAGCCAAGCGAGCCTGGCTCCAACCAAGTGGTTCCATCAATTCGGTTTCGCCAAAGTTATTTGATTACTTTGGAGCTTAAAAACGATTGGATTATTCTGCGGGCTGCAGGGTGACGGTCTCGGCCGCCACGTCCAGAACCACGGTGTAGGTGCCGTCGGCTTCCACCACGACGTTGGCCCCGTTCAGGCCGTCCGCGCCGTAGTTGACGTCCCAGGAAGCGCCCTGGCGAACCTTCAGCTCCTCGCCGGCCTTCAGCTCCAGAGGTTCAGAGGTGAAGACGCCGCCGTTCTCAGTCATGGGGAAGTCCTTATCCCAGTTGGAGCCGCAGATGCTGCCGATGACGGACCAAGCATTCTTGTCCTCCTCAGACATCTCGAAGATGGCAGAGATCTTCTCGTAGTAGTTCTGCAGAGCAGCCTTCAGGTCGTCGTCAGACTTGGCTTCCTTGACCTCAGAGGAGATGACCTTGGCGATATCCCACCAAGCGCCGTCGATCTGGCCCTGGGGAACAGCGTACTGGTTCTGGGCGTTCAGAGCCACCAGGCCGGGGTTGGCCAGGACGGCGGGATCGTTGGCAGCGTTGGTGTTGGCGGGGCCCCAGGACAGAGCCTCAAAGCGCTCCAGCTGAGCGGCCTCAGAGGTCAGGTACTGGGCCAGCATGTGGATGGCCACCTGACGGTCGCCGTCGGACTGGGGCTTGACGCCCAGCAGCTTGCAGCCGGAGAAGGAGCCCAGATGGTACTCCTGGCCGTCCACCTCGAAGGAGGGCAGGTCGGTGGCGCCCAGGTTGTCGCCCAGGATGCCCTTGATGTCTTCATAGGCCCAGGTACCGGTGACCACAATGGCAGCGCCGTTGGAGAACTCGGAAGCCTGAGAGGAGGAGACGAACATGGGGGAGGTAACCAGCTTCTGCATGCCCTTGACGGCGATCAGGCCCTTGTCGGAGTTGAAGTCGTCGTCCACAGAGACGATCTTGCCCTCGTCGTCCAGGATCCAGTTGGAGTGGCAGCCTGCGCCGAAGAAGAAGGAGGCGTTGTACCAGGCGGAGGTGTCCTGCTCGAAAGCGAAGTACTTGTTAGCAGCCTCGCAGTCGGCAATCAGCTTCTCCAGGGAGTCCACGTCAGCCTCGGGGATGACGGACTTGTCGTAGTACATGAAGTAGCCGTTGTCGTTGGTCAGGGGGTAGGCGAACTGGGTGTCGCCGGACTTGCCGGCAGCAACCACGGAAGCGTTGTTCTCAGCGGCGATGGTGGCGACCATGTCGGCGGGAACCTGTGCGAGAGCGCCGCCGCGCACCAGGCGGGCGAACTGGTCCTGGGCGAAGAAGAACATATCCGCGGCGGTGGCCACGTCGTTCAGGACCTGGGTAGCGGCATCGGCCTCAGACAGAGCGTCGATGGTGGGGGTCACGTGGATGCCGTAGGTGTTGGACTTGTTGAAGTCCTCGATCTGCTTCTTGGTCAGTTCCACAGCAGCATCGGGAATCCACAGGGTGATAGCCAGCTCATAGGTATCCTCGGTGCCAGGGTTTGCCTGGGTACCGGCCTGGGTGTCCTTGTTGCCGCTGGCAACGGGAGCCTTGGTCTCGTTCTCGGTGCCGGAGCAGGCGACCAGCGCGAAGACCATGACCAGCGCCAGCAGCAGCGCGGCAATTCTCTTGAGTTTCATTTTGTTTCCTCCTGTACTTTGATATTTGCTTCACAGCGTAAGCCGTGAAACAGTTTATTTGGATCGGCTGTGCATTTTCCACAGCCTTTACCGTATTATACAACTTCTTTTCGCCATTGTCTATAAATTTTTAAAACTTTTTTCACATTCTTCATATTGGCGGCATAAATACCCCATTTATTCCAGGCTCAGGACCGCGTCGTCGATCTTGCCCCAGGCGCCGGCGGCGTTGGTTTTCACGTAGACGCCAACGGTCAGGGTCTGGCCCTCGGTGTACCGGATGCCGCTGACGGTGCCTGCGTGCCACTCGTTCCAGGCGGTGATCTCCATGGGGGCCGTGCCCACAGTCTGTCCGTCCAGCTTGGCGTAGGCATAGACCTCCGCCTCCCCGCAGTCGCCCCCCATGATATGGATGGTGAAGCTGTAGCTGCCGGTCCTGAGCCCCGCGGGGCTCTGCTCCAGGGTAAACTCCACCTTGTCCGCGTCGGGGCTCCAGAAGTGGTAGTGCCACTCCCCTGTCAGGCTGTCGCCGGCCTTCTGCTCCAGCATCAGCTCCTTGCAGCCCCCCAGATTGTCCGCGACCCAGGGCGCGTCCGCGCCGGTCTCGAAGGAGGGATTCTCCAGCAGATTCACGCCCTCCACGCTCAGGTGCAGGACGGCCTCCATATCCCCGGCCTTGCCCCGGATCTCATGGCTGCCGACAGCGGCGGACCATTCCTCCAGGGTTTCGGCGTCCACGTTCCACTCCACGGGCAGGGCCACCCGGCTGTTGTCGGTCATGACGGCGTTCACCGTCTCCGGCAGGTTCAGGGGGTCTCCGAGGGTGATACGCACTTGGATCTCCTCTAGAGACTGGGCCTCCAGGGCCACGTCGTTGCCGTAACGGATCAGATTGAAGGCCATCAGGCTCTCCAGAACACGGCCCCCGGCGTCGAAGAAGGCCTGGTTGTCCACCGCATCGCCGCCGTACCACTTGCCCGCGTCGTCGGGATCATATTCGGCGGCGTAGGAGGAGGCCCAGCCGGAGCCGTACTGCTCCCAGAGCTTCTGATTCTCCTCCCGGGAGGCGCCGCCCACGCCGATCCAGGTGCCCTCCCAGTAGCAGACGCCGATGCCGCCGGCGTCCTGCACCGCCTGGGTGACAGCCCGCAGGTGGTTCACCTGTCCCTGGGGGGTATAGGGATAGGGTTGATCCACGACGCTATCGGCGGAGATGGTGTTGCCGGAAAAGTCGCTGTCCTCGGTGGTCCAGGCGTAGGAGGTCTCCAGCACCATCACGTCCTTGCCGGTGGCGGCCTTCACCTGGGCCAGTACGCCCGTCAGATTCTCCAGCGTCCCGTGCCAGTAGGGATAGTAAGACGTGCCGAACACGTCATAGTCCAGACCGTAGATCTTCAGATTGGTGGCGTAGGTGGGATAGCGGCCGCTCTCCGGGTTGGCAAAGTGGACCGCCACCTTCGCTTCGGGAAAGACCGCCCGCACGGCTCTGGAGCCGGCGGCCATCAGCCGGGTGATGGCGGACCACTCGGTCTCGCCGCACATGGCCCCGTTGGTCTCGTTGCCCACCTGGACCATGCCCACGTCCACGCCGGCAGCGTACAGGGCCGCAAGGCTCTCCCAGGTATAGCTGAAGAGGGCCGCTTCCTTATCCTCCAGGCTCATGCCGGCCCAGGCCTTGGGGACCATCTGCTTGCCGGGGTCGGCCCAGAAGTCGGAGTAGTGGAAGTCCACCAGCAGCTTCATGCCGTACTTCGTGGCCCGCCTGCCGATCTCCAGGGCGGTGTCGATGGTGCAGTTGCCGCCGCCGTAGCCGTGGCCCTGGGCGTCGAAGGGATCGTTCCAGACCCGGACCCGGATCATATTGACGCCGTTTTCCGCAAGGATTTGGAAAACGTCCTTCTCCTCCCCCGCCGCGTCGTAATACTTGACGCCGCTGGCCTCCAGGGCCGGGACCTGGGAGGCGTCCATGCCGAAGATGAAGTCCTCCGGCAGGCCCTCCACGGCCTTCACGTAGAGACCGCAGCCCTCCAGCTTCCCTTGAGGGGAAACAAGTTCCCGTTCTATCACCGCAGGTTTCGGCAGCTCGCCGGGGGCCAGGGTCTCCGGGGCTTCGGTGCTTTCCGCGGCTTTGCCGCTCTCCGGGGTCTGGACCGGATTGGTCGGCTCCGCGGCGCAGCCCGCCAGCAGCAGCACGGCCAGCAACAGGGCAATCAGTTTTTTCATGGTTCATTCTCCTCCATTGTCAGAAACGCCCGGGCAGTCTGCCAGGCGGCGCCGTCGGCGCTGTGGGGCCCCTGGGCGTCCAGACAGAGGTAGTAGGCCTCCGGCTCCGGCGCCCCCTCCGGGGCATACCGAATATATTGCTCGGCAGCACCCCGCTGGGTGGCCGGGTCAAACACCCGCAGGCCGTAGATCTGCCCCTCCCAGCTCCAGCACTCCGCTCCGTCGGGGACGCTCAGGGGGGCCAGCTTCTCCGGACTCTCCTCCAGGGTGGCCTTCAGAATGGATTCCTTCATCACGTACACGTCTCCGTTGATGGCGGAGCCGAAGATGTCATAGTCGAAGCTGCGGACCTGAATCATCTCAATCCCATCCGGCAGCCCCGCGTCCTCCAGGGCCAGGGACAGGTCCCGCCAGTGGAGCTCATAGGCGTCCACATAGAACAGCAGCTTTTTCTCCCGGCTGGTGTCCCCCACAAAATTGATGTAGATCCAGAACCAGAACAGGGAGATCAGCAGGCCCCAGAACACGAAGCGGTGGAGCTGGGACCAGATATTCTTAAGAATCCGCATGGTCGATCACCTCATAGGCAACGATATAGCCGTGGACTGTGTAAAGGCCCAGCCAGGGGCCGGCCTTTTTCAGCTGCTGGGTCTTGTCCGCGTGGAGGTTCAGACTGACGGGACCATCCGCCGTTTCCACCCGAACCTTCCGCAGGGTGATGCTGTTGCGGATCCGAACCTTCAGCTTCAGGAGCGTGACCCTGCCCTCCACCCGCTGACGGGGCTCATCCTGCAGATGCCGGGCATGGTCCAGCTCCCTGCCCACGTCCCGGACCCCGTAGATTCCGAAATAGATGATGATCCAGGCCGCTCCCACGCTGACGCAGATGCAGGCCAGCATCCTGCGGTAGAGATTGTGGGTGTTGGCCCCGAGGGTCAGGACCAGGCAGAGCGCCAGGGCCGCCAGCGCCAGGCCCCAGAGCAGCCGTTTCAGCCCCCTTCGCCGCCCCTCCATCCGGGCCAGCCGCTCCGGCGCATAGAGCTCCACGATTTGCTGTGACATGTCGTGTCTCCTTCCGTTTCTCTCTGAATACCTGTGATTATAGCATCCATTTGCCGCATTTTCAATTCAAAAACTCCTTGACAAGCGTTTTTTTCCGGGCTAAGATGGAAGCAGAACTTTTCAAAGGAGGTACTGTTCCATGAAAAAGCTGCTTTCCCTGCTCTTGGCTCTGCTTCTGCTTGCGGGACTTTTCGCCGGCTGTGACAAGACCCAGACCCCCGTCCAATCCGAGGCCCGGACCACTGCAGCGACGCAGACCGACGCCCCGGAAACCACAGAAGCTCCCGCTCGGGCGGAGGAGCTGGCGGTGGCCGTGCCCCAGGGCGTCACCGCCTCCCAGGACAATGCCAGAGTTTTCTATGAGATCTTCGTAGGCTCCTTCTCCGACTCCGACGGAGACGGCGTCGGGGATCTGCGGGGCATCATCAACCGGATGGACTATCTCAACGACGGGGACGAGAGCTCCGGCAAAAGCCTGGGCGTCGAGGGCATCTGGCTGACCCCCATCTATCCCTCCAACAGCTACCACAAGTATGACGTGAACGACTACTACAGCGTGGACCCCAGCTTCGGCACGCTGGAGGATCTGAAGGAGCTGGCGGAGCTCTGCCATGCCCGGAACGTGAAGCTGATCCTGGATCTGCCCATCAACCACACCAGCCGCTCCAACGAGTGGTTCAACGCCTTCATCCGCTCCCATCGCAGCGGCGACACGGAGGACCCCTACTACGACTTCTACTGCTGGTATCCCAAGGGAGAGAACGCCCCGGCGGGCCGGACCTTCGCCCAGCTCAGCGGCACCGACCACTACTACGAGTGCAACTTCGACGGCGGCATGCCGGAGCTGAACTTCGACAACGAGGCCGTGCGGCAGGCCGTGGTGGACGTGGGAAAATACTGGCTGGATCTGGGGGTGGACGGCTTCCGCTTTGACGCGGCCAAGTACGTCTACTTTGGGGACAACGCCGCCAGCGCGGAGTTCTGGGTCTGGTATCTGGATCAGCTCCGGGCCGTCAAGCCGGATCTCTACGCCGTGGGCGAGGTCTGGGACGGCGACGGCGTCACCCAGCTCTACTACCCCGCCATGAACTGCTTTGACTTCTCCATGTCCCAGGCGGAGGGCCTCATCGCCTCCACCGCCCAGAAGGGGGACGTGAACCGCTACACTGCCTATGTGGACAGCTACCTGGAAGCCGTGGAGCCCATGAACGAGGGGGCCATGCTGGTGCCCTTCATCGCCAACCACGACACGGACCGGGCCGGAGGCTATTTGCAGGCTCTGAACGGCGGCGCCCAGATGGCCGCCAATCTGCTGCTGCTGGGGCCCGGCTCCCCCTTCCTCTACTACGGCGAGGAGCTGGGAATGCGGGGCTCCCGGGGCGGCGCCAACACCGACGCCAACCGCCGCCTGGCCATGGTCTGGGGCGACGGCGACACGGTGGCGGATCCCACCGGGACCACCTATCCCGCCGACGCCAGAGCGGACGCCACCGCCCTGGAGCAGAAGAGCCAGGAGGGCAGCCTGTACAATTATTATAAGCGGGTGATCCTGCTGCGGAAGGCCAATCCGGAGATCGCCCGGGGCGATTACACGGCCCTGGCTCTGCCGGACACCAAGGCTGGCGGCTTCATCTCCGAATGGAACGGCAGCCGGGCGCTGGTGCTCCACAACACCACCGGCAAGGACGTGACCCTGGATCTGAACGCCCTGGAGCTGGCGGAGTTCGGAACCGTCAGCGGCTTCGTCGGCCTGGGCTCGGCCAGCCTGGAGGGCGGCACACTGACCTTGGGTGCCCAGACCTCCGTGGTGCTGCGGACAAATTAAACTTGACGGCGTGATACATAAACCCCTCCTTTTCCGGGGATGCTACCCGGAAAAGGAGGGGTTTTTATGGAAATCTCCAACGCGGACTACAAGCGGCTGGCAGACCGCCTGGCTCCCCGGTCCAACACGCCGGTAAACTGCGGGAAGGCCTTCGCCGTCGGCGGCAGCATCTGCGTGCTGGGGCAGGCGCTGAAGCATCTGTACCTGTCCCTGGGAACCGGGGAGGATCCGGCGGCGCTGCTCTGCTCCGTGAGTCTGATCTTCCTCTCTGCCCTGCTGACGGGACTGGGGCTCTACGACAACGTCGCCAAGCACGGCGGCGCCGGGACTCTGGTGCCCATCACGGGCTTTGCCAACGCGGTGGCAGCTCCGGCCATTGAGTTCAAAACCGAGGGCTGGGTCACCGGCATGGCCGTGAAGATGTTCACCATCGCGGGCCCGGTCATCGTCTACGGCACCCTGTCGGCAGTGCTGTACGGCGTGATCTACTGGGCCTTCCGATAGGGGTCCGGCTCACAGCAGCAGCGGCTGGAGCTGCCTGCCCGCCAGGGCGGCGGCGACGGTTTCCGGGATCTGGGCCATATCCGCCACGAGAGACGCGGGTTTCTTCTCCGGGTCGTCCTGGCCGAAGGGCACGAAATACAGCTGCTTCCGGTCCAGCAGGACGCCGATGCTTTTGGCGTTGGCCGCCAGGCCGTCGTTGGTGGACAGCGCCAGCACCAGGGGCCGTGCGTTCCGCAGATGGGCCTTGCAGGCCAGGGTCACGGGGGTATCCGCGATCCCCGCCGCCAGCTTTGCCAGGCTGTTGCCGGTGCAGGGGGCGACCACCAGCAGATCCAGCAGCTTTTTGGGGCCGATGGGCTCCACCTGACCCAGGCTGTCCCAGACGGGCCTTCCGCAGATGGCCTCGATCCGCTGCCGGAATTCTGCAGCCGTCCCGAAGCGGCTGTCCACGGCGGCAGCCGCGCCGGACAGGATGGGCTGGACGCTTTCATACGTCCGGCACAGGCGGCTCAGGGCCGCCAGCACCGGCTCGAAGGTGCAGAAGGAGCCGCAGAGGGCAAATCCGATCCGCTCCGATCTCACAGGGAGTCCTCCTTTCGCAGGATCCCCGCCAGCAGCACTGCCGCCGCGGAGCGGGGCAGCCGTCTGCCCGGCAGGGAATTTCCGTTCAAAACAGAAAAACGGGCTTCATATCCAGCAGGCAGACCGCCGGGGGCGGAGGCCAGCTCCATCCAGAGGCAGTCCGGCTCCAGGGCGGACAGCGCCTCTGCCTTCAGCACCGGAGCCGGCACGGTGTTAAACAGCAGTCCGGTCCGGGGCGGCGGGCCCTGCAGATCCCAGGTGTTCAGCCCCCGCTGGGTCGCCTCCGCCCGGACCTCCGGCCGGCGGGCCGCCACGGTCACCCGGGCATGGCGGGCCGCCAGCAACTCCGCCAGGGGCTTGCCGATCCGGCCATAGCCCAGCACCGTACAGTCCAGGCCGAAGACGGAGCCCTCCAACCGCTCCTCCGCCAGAGCCAGGGCCGCCTCCGCGGTGAGACGCCCGTTGGCGGCGGCCACGGTCCGGTCCTCCAGCAGCTCCGTCACAGGACCGCAGCCCGGCAGCAGCTTCTCCATCGCCCGGGGCAGCGCGCCCCCATAGACCCTGGTATGGTGGTCATACAGTCCCGCCAGGGCGCTCCAGTCCAAGCCCCCGTCTCCGACGCTTCGGATTCTCCCCTGCCCGTTCAGGCAGGGAGTCGGCAGGACCAGAAGGTCCGCGGCCTGCTTTGGCAATCTGTCCTCCAGCCCCGGCACGCCCAGGCTAAAGATCTCAGCCGTCGGCGCCAGCAGCCGGGACAACCAGAACTGGCGGCGGTCTCCCCCCGCCAGGAAGCAGCTTTTTTCCATCGCCTCATCTCCTCAGATCATTCTATGATCCGGGGCGGGAAGGGTGCAAAAAAACGCCCGGACGCAAATGCGTCCGGGCGCCGATGTCTGGCTCAGAAGATCTCCATCACCCGGATCTCCGCTTCGGGGATCACGATGGGCTCGGTCTGCTTGCCCTCATAGCGCAGGATGTAGTTATACTGCTGATATTTGCAGAAGGGACAGGCCCAGGCCGCATCCCAGCTGCGGTTTTCGATCTCGTGCCCGGTGCGATCGCCGGACCGGCCGTCATAGTCCTGATGGGCCGCCACGCAGCCCTCGCCGGTGCAGATCTCAGCATGGACGCCCAGGCGGATCAGAATGTCTCCCCGCCGGGGCTCGGTCTCCCCTCTGCGGTAAGCCGTGAAGCCGTAGTCGGGCAGCTCCTGCAGCATGCTGCCGGTGATCAGATCGTGATCCAGACCGAAGCCCTCCATCAGCGCGGCGCTGACAAAGGAGGTGCAGTCGTAGTTGGGGCCGAAGCGATAGGTTTTGCTGTAGCCGTGGGAGTCATCCTCCGCAGTGGCGACGGCCCAGGCCAGCATGGCCTCCACCTTGGGGTCCAGTTTTTCTTCTTGTGCCGCTTCCCCGTCCTCGGTTCGAATCCTGGCGGGCTCGGCTGCATTGGCTGTCAGAATCAGGGCAGAAATCGTAAGCAGGGTCAAAAGCAGGGTCAAAAATCTACGCATAATTGCCTCCAATGGGTATTTGCGGAGGAATTATATCAAATTCTGACAATAAATGCAAGACATATCTCAAATTATTTACAAAAGTTACAATTTTCTTACCGAATAATCAGCTGTTCATTGGCCACATCCACGGTCAGCTGGCTGCCTGGGGCCACGTCGCCCAGAAGGATCCGTTTGGCGATCATGGTTTCCACGGTATGCTGCACGTAGCGGCGCAGGGGCCGTGCGCCGAAGGCGGGGTCAAAGGCCTCGTCCACGATGTAGCTCTTGGCGGCCTCGGTCAGCACGCAGCGCAGCTGCTTGTCCAGCAGACGCTTGTTCAGCTGATTGATCTGCAGATCGATGATCTTGAAGATGTTCTCCTTGGTCAGCGGCTTGTAGAAGACGATCTCGTCCAGCCGGTTCAGGAACTCGGGGCGGAAGGTCTTTTTCAGCAGACTGTCCACCTGGCTCCGGGCGGTCTCGCTGATCTCCCCCTTTTCGTCGATGCCGTCGAGGATATAGGGAGAGCCCAGGTTGGAGGTGAGGATGATGATGGTGTTCTTGAAGTCCACGGTGCGGCCCTGGGAGTCGGTGACCCGGCCGTCGTCCAATACCTGCAGCAGGATGTTGAATACGTCGGGATGGGCCTTCTCCACCTCGTCAAAGAGGATGACGGAATAGGGCTTGCGGCGCACCGCCTCGGTGAGTTGGCCGCCCTCCTCGTAGCCCACGTAGCCGGGAGGCGCTCCGATCAGACGGGAGACGGAGAACTTCTCCATATACTCGGTCATGTCGATGCGGACGATGTTCCGCTCGTCGTCAAAGAGTTCCTCCGCCAGGGCCTTGGCCAGCTCCGTCTTGCCCACGCCGGTGGGCCCCAGGAACAGGAAGCTGCCCACGGGCCGGTTGGGATCCTGGATACCGGCGCGGGAGCGCTGGATGGCCTCGGTGACCACCCGGACCGCCTCGTCCTGGCCCACCACGCGGCGATGCAGCCGCTCGTCCAGGTGCAGCAGCTTCTCCCGCTCCCCCTGGACCAGCTTGGCCACGGGGATGCCGGTCCAGCGCTCGATGATCTTGGCAATCTCCTCCTCGGTGACCCGGTTGCGGAGCAGGGACTGCTCCCTGGCGTTCTGGGCCAGGCGCTCTTCCTCCTCCAGCTGCTTCCGGGCCTCCGGCAGATCGCCGTATTTCAGCTTGGCGGCAGCCTCCAGATCGTAGGCCTGCTCCGCCTTTTCGATGTCGGCGTTGATCTGCTCGATGCGCTCCCGCAGGGTCTGGACCTTGGCGATGGCGTCCTTCTCGTTCTCCCACTGGGCCTTCATGGCCTTGAACTGATCCCGATGCTCCGCCAGCTCCTTCTGCAGCTCCGCCAGCCGGCCCCTGGACAGCTCGTCCTCCTCGTTCTTCAGGGCGGCCTCCTCGATCTCCATCTGGATGATCTTCCGGCGGACCTTGTCCAGCTCCGTGGGCATGGAGTCCATCTCGGTGCGGATCATGGCGCAGGCCTCGTCGATCAGGTCAATGGCCTTGTCCGGCAGGAAGCGGTCGGTGATATAGCGGTCCGAAAGCTTGACGGCGGCGATGATGGCGGGGTCTGTGATCTTGACCCCGTGGAAGACCTCGTAACGCTCCTCCAGACCCCGGAGGATGGCGATGGTGTCCTCCACGGAGGGCTCGTTCACCATCACCGGCTGGAAGCGGCGCTCCAGGGCCGGGTCCTTCTCGATGTACTGGCGGTACTCGTCCAGAGTGGTGGCGCCCAGGCAGTGGAGCTCGCCTCTGGCCAGCATGGGCTTGAGCAGATTGCCCGCATCCATGGAGCCCTCGGTCTTGCCGGCGCCCACGATGGTGTGCAGCTCGTCGATGAACAGCAGGATCTTACCCTCGCTCTTTTTGATCTCGTTCAGAACGGACTTCAGCCGCTCCTCGAACTCGCCCCGGTACTTGGCGCCGGCGATCAGAGCGCCCATGTCCAGGGAGAAGATCGTCTTGTCCTGGAGGCTCTTGGGCACGTCCCCCCGGACGATGCGCTGGGCCAGGCCCTCCACGATGGCGGTCTTGCCCACGCCGGGCTCACCGATCAGCACCGGGTTGTTCTTGGTCTTCCGGGAGAGGATGCGGATCACGTTGCGGATCTCCTCGTCCCGGCCGATCACCGGGTCCATTTTCTTGTCCCTGGCCCGCTGGACCAGATCCGTGCCGAAGCGCTCCAGGGCTTCGTAGGTGTCCTCCGGGTTGTCGGAGGTGACCCGCTGGCTGCCCCGGATCTCCTGGAGGGCCTGCATGGCCTCCTCCCGCTGGATCATATAGGTCTGGAACAGGGCGCGGACCGTGCTGTCGGGGCTGTCGATCATGGCCAGGAAGATGTGCTCCACGGAGACGAATTCGTCCTTCATGGACGCGGCCACCTCCTCGGCGTGGGTGAAGAGCTGGTCCACGGAGCGGGCGATGTAATACTTCCCCGCTTCCCGGCCCGAGCCGGTGACCCCGGGGATCTGGCGGAGCTTCTCTTCCACCGCTGCCTCCAGGCTTTCGGGGGTTTTGCCCATGCGCTTGAGCAGCTGGGGAATCAGTCCGTTCTCCTGCTTCAGCAGGGCCAGCAGCAGGTGCAGCTGCTCGATCTGCTGGTGATTGTGGTTCAGCGCGATGCTCTGGGCATCCTGGATGGCCTCCATGGAACGTTTGGTGTACTTGTTGGCGTTCATTGTGATACCTCCTTCGATACGCGGATCGCAGGGCGCCCGGTCTCCCGGCCGCTGCTGCGTCCACGCAGGCGTTTTGTCTTTAGCACTCCGCGTTTAAGAGTGCTAACCCTTTGTCCACATCATATACCTGTCCTCCCCAAAAGTCAAGTAGGTCACAAAAAGTTTTCAAATTAGTTTTGAAAATTATGTCAACTTAATACTATCGTAAAATTTTCTGCCTTACAAATATAATATTTACCCGATACAATATTGATACATAAGATGTTTTCATTTTTATTCCTCCTTTCTTCTTTGTAATACCCGGGGACAGAGCTCCCCGGGTATCTTCATGTCCGGGGTTTTCGTTCACCGACACTCCGTCAACGATTGCTGATACCGAACTCCTTCAAAAGCACTTTATGGAGTTCCGTATCAGGTTTTTTTTCGGAGTTTCGTATGAGAAGTACAGCGCATACAAACAAGGCCCGGGCCGCACGGCCCGGGCCTGAATCAGTATTTGGCTCTGTGAATGCTCACGGATTTGTCGGAACCACATACATCATGGCTACAACATACGGCTCCTTATCCATTTCCACCAAAAGCGGTGTGCACTCATAGCCCTCCTCCAAGGTATACCGAAGCAGATAAACGCCCTTGGACAGCTCTGCGCAGTAGCGCTCCGCTTCCGGAAAGTATTCCAGAACGAGGGGTTCTCCCAGACTGCCTTCCTGCACAGGGAAAGCTTCGAGAACGCCTTCCGGCGTCCCCGGATCGGCATTGATCGAAACCAGGAGAAAATATCCGTCTGCATTGACCTCAAAGGAAGATCTCTCTTTCGCGCAGCCGGACAACAGCAGGGCGAGCAGCAAAAGGAGTGCCGCCAGCAAGGAAACGATTGCCCTTTTGTTCATTCTTCCACCCTTTCCTCCGACGGCAGCAGCGTAACCGTGATTTTCTGGTAAGAACGCGACGCCGTATCAGCCAGAACGCTGAGCTCCTGCTTGCCCTTTGACGTGATCGTGAGTTCCAGCGCCTCCTGTTCCTCCAGCAGCCAAATCATCATGTGATTCCCGACACAATCAATCATTTGCGGTTCCGCTCCGTTTTTCAGCGCAACCTGAACCTGATCCGCCGGGATGGGGTCACCGTCTTGTGTCTGAAAAACCAGGTAGAGGATCGAGTTTGTCCAACCGTCCGGGGTAATCGCATAATCATAATTGCCGGACCCGTCAACCTCCGCTCGGGCGACGTAGGCCTGCCAGCGATCCCTGCAAACAAAGTCCAGGTAATAGCGGCCTTCTTTCAGCTTCAGTATCGCTGCGCCGTCCTTGCCGACTTCTTCCTTTTTTACGTTGTAATCCAGACCCTTATCCGTGGAAATCATCCAGATGGAATACCGGGAAAGATCGACAGCAGGATCCTCTGAGCTGACGGTAACGGCAAGCTTAGAGTTGAATAAACTGATGTTCCCAAATAAACTCTTGATTTTCGGGAAGAACGCAAACAGGAGGGCAGCCGTAATAATCGCCGCGATGAAAGCGCGCGGAGAAAAGGGCGTACTCCCGGAGCCGGAAGAGCTTTCGGGTCCCCTTTCGGAGCTGCTGTCTTTTTCCCGGGATCTGTCGGGTTTCTCCCGGGATTTGCCTGATTCTTCCGCCGCACTCTTATAATCCGGGCGAAAATCGCATTCTCTTGGATCCAGCCGGCCGCTGCAATAATTATGATACCTTTCTAAAGAAACGTAGTGCCCGGCTTCCTTGCAGAACCAGCCTTTGTCTTCTCCACTTTGCAGCGGGTCATAGTAGGGACATTGCATCGTCGCTTCCTCCGCGTTCGTTCAGCGCTTTACGGGTGGAATTAGTCCTGCTCCCAGTTGTGCCAGACGTTCTGAACGTCGTCGTCGTCCTCGAAGGCGTCGATGAGCTTTTCCATCATCTTGATGTCCTCTTCGGACTCCAGCTTCTTGTACTCGTTGGGGACCTGCTCGATCTGGGCGGAGACGAAGCTGTACTTCTTGCCCAGGGTGTCGGCCACGGCGTTGAAGTCGTCGGGCTCGGTGTAGACGGTGAAGACAGTCTCCTCGGCCTCAAAGTCGGAGGCGCCCGCGTCCAGGGCGTCCATCATGACCTCGTCCTCTTCATAGTCGCCGTCCTCGTTGTCGATGACCAGGACGCCCTTCTTGGTGAAGTTCCAGGCCACGCAGCCGGAAGCGCCCATGTTGCCGCCGAACTTGTCGAAGTGGTGCCGGACGTTGCCCGCGGTGCGGTTGCGGGAGTCGGTCATGGTCTCCACCATGACCGCCACGCCGGAGGGACCGTAGCCTTCGTAGGTGATGGACTCGTAGTTGTCCCCCTGGCCGGCGCCGGCAGCCCGCTCCAGCACCCGCTTGATGTTGTCGTTGGGCATGTTGGCGGCCTTGGCCTTGGTGATGATGGTGGCGAGGCGGGAGTTGTTGTTGGGGTCGGTGGAGCCGCCGCCTTCCTTCACGGCGACGATCATTTCCTTCGCGATCTTGGTAAAGGCCGCGGCGCGCTTGGCGTCCTGGGCCCCCTTGGTCTTCTGAATATTATGCCATTTGGAATGTCCGGACATGAAATTTCATCCCTTCTGTTTGTTTTAACTGAGATATTTTAGCATATCCATAGGAAAGATGCAAGCATTTTCTTTACAAATACCGAATGCAGCCCGTATGGGCGGAGCGGAACAGCTCCAGCTCCGGGAATCGTTCCCGCAGCCTTTGGCAGAGCATGTCGCAGACCGGATCCTCGGTTTCAAAATGCCCCGCGTCGATCAGATTCAGCCCCAGAACGGCGGCGTCCTGGAACTGGTGGTACTTGAGATCGGCGGTGACGAAGGTGTCGCAGCCGGCGGCGGCCACCCGGTCGATGAAGTCTCCGCAGGCGCCGCCGCCCACCGCCACCCGGCGGACCGGCCTGCCGCCCTCGGCATAGCGCAGCCCCGGGCAGGAGAGGCGTTCCTTGAGGGAGGCCGCGAAGGCGGGCAGACTCGTTTCCTCGGTCTCCCCCACCCGGATCAGGCCGGCGGTTTCTCCGTCCTCCAGAACTTCAACATTATGTAACCCGATCCGCCGGGCCAGCACGTCGTTGACCCCGCCGGGCGCGCAGTCCAGATTGGTGTGCATGGAGATCACGGCCAGGCCCCGCTCCAGATAGGACAGCAGGGTTCTGGTATGAGGGTCGGCATCTGTAACGTGCTTGGGGGCGTGGAAGATGATGGGATGATGGCTCAAAACCAGCTGGCAGCCCAAGGCCTCCGCCTCGGCAGCCACAGCCTCCGTGGCGTCCAGGGACACCAGCAGCCTCGTCACCTCCGCGTTCCCGCGGCCCACCAGAAAGCCCACGTTGTCGAAGTCCTCCTTATACTCGATTGGCGCAAGGGTCCAGAGATAGTCAAGGATCGTCTGTACGGTCATGGGGAAGATCTCCTTCCTGTTGTTAAGTTTGGATTTCACAGCCGCTGGATTTCCTTCAGGGCTCCGACATAATAGGCGGCCCGGGCCTGATCTTCCGGGTTTGCGCTTTGGAGGATGCCGGATACGGTCAGCTCCAGGGCGCGACGGACACGGGCCAGGTAGTCGGGAAACAGCGGGTCTCCCTCCCGGCGGAGGGCCGGGGAAATATACTGCTGGCCGGGGCTCAGCGCCCCGCCCAATCCCGGAGTCACGGAGAGCACGGCGTAAAGGAAGCCCCCGTCCCGGACCAGGCACTCTCGGTCAATGGACCAGCCCCGCTCCCCCAGCCAGCGGCGCAGCTCGTTGGCGGCGGACTGGGGCTGGAGGATCAGGGTATAGGGCCCGCCCTCCAGCCAGGGCGCCTCCGCCAGGATACGGGTGATCAAATCGCCCCCCATGCCGGCCAGTACCAGGGCTTCGAATTCGCCGGGTTTATAGTTATGTAAACCGTCTGAGTGCCGCAGCTGAAGCCGGTCTGAAACCCGGTACTTCTCCGCGTTGTTTTTCGCGGAGGCCAGGGGCTTTTCCCGCAGATCGGAGGCGATCACATGGGCGCAGCGGCCCGTTTGCAGCAGATGGATGGCCAGATAGCCGTGGTCCGTGCCCAGGTCCGCCGCAGTATCACATTGGGGCACCAACTCCGCGCAGCGGAGCAGACGCCTGGAGATGGGTAGTTTCATACAGGTAATTCCTTATGGGCAAACGGCTGCGCACCGTCCCCGCAAATTCTGATTTAAGCCAGGACCCGGTCCGGCTGGGTCAGGTGCTTCAGCACTCTGGCCTGCAGGGGGATGGCCAGGCAGAAGGTACAAAGGTCGCTGACCGGCTGGGCCAGCTCCAGGCCGGTGAGGCCGAAGAAGCGGGGCAGGATCAGCACCAGGGGCATCAGGAACAGGCCCTGCCGGGCCATGGCCAGCACCGAGGCCGGCAGCATCCAGCCCATGGTCTGCTGGGTCATGTTGGAGGGCACCACCCAGCAGTTGACAAAGAATACCGCGCACTGGAAGCGCAGGATCACCGCCGCCAGCTCCCGGACCTTGGGCTCCGCGTCCGGGAACAGGGACACCACCTGGGGAGCCAGCAGCTCCCCCAGCACCATCATCAAGGCGCACCAGAGCGCCACCGCCTTCACCAGGAACCAGAAGGCCTTCCGGACCCGGCTGTACTGCCCGGCGCCGTAGTTGAAGCCGCAGACGGGCTGGTAGCCCTGGCCCAGGCCAATCACGGCGTTGTTCATCATCATAACGATCTTGCTGACCAGGCCGAAGGCCGCGATCAGGGCCGCCCGCCCGATGGCCGGGTCCGCAGCGCCCACGTCTCCCGCCACCCGGTTCAGCACCATGACGGAGACGGAGCCGCAGCCCTGCCGCAGCAGGGAGGGCAGACCGCCCTGAACGATGAGGCCCAGATTCTCCCGGCTGACCCGGATCTTTCTCGGATAGATCCGCAGATTGTCCCCCCGGAAGGTGCCGCCCAGCAGAACGCAGAAGCCAATGCCCTGGCTGACGGCGGTGGCCAGGGCAGCGCCCTCCGCCCCCATGCCCAGGCTGTGGATCAGCAGCGGGTCCAGGCCCACGTTCAGCACCGCGCCGCTGACCACGCCCACCATGCCGTAGGCGGCGTTGCCCTGGAAGCGCAGCTGATTGTTCAGGCAGAAGGAGCCCGTCATCAGAGGCGCCGCGGCGAAGATCCAGCGCAGATAGTCCGCCGTGGGGCCCACAAACTCCTCGTCGGCGCCCAGGAAGCGGGCGATGGGCTCGGTGAACAGCTCCCCGAACAGGGTCACAAGACACCCCATCAGGATGGCCAGAAAGAGACCTGTGGCCGCCATCTCCGAGGCCTTCTCCACCTCCTGTCGCCCCAGGGCCCGGGAGATGAAGTTGGCGGCGCCCTGCCCAACGAAAAAGCCCAGGGCCTGGATCAGGGACATGACCGACAGAGACACGGATACCGCCGCGATGGCACAGGTGCCCGCATAGCCGCCGATGGAGCTGACGAAGAAGGTATCCGCCAGATTGTAGAGGGCCGTCACCAGCATGGACGCGATGGTGGGCACCGAAAGCCGCAGCACCAGCCGATGCACCGGTGTGGTGGTCATGCGGATGAATTTTTCCCGGCGCAGGTCCGGCTCTTGATTGCTCATGCTTTACCTCACTCACGAAAAGAGGGACGCGCACAGCGTCCCTCTTTGCTTTTGTGCTTACTGGGCCTGGGCCTCGTCAAAGGCGTTCAGGTGCTTCAGGAACTCATCCACATCCACGCCGTGGACCATGCAGGCCTCCTCCACGGTCTCCCCGCGGGAGGCGGGGCAGCCCAGGCAGTGCATACCGATGGCCATGAACAGGGGCGCGGTCTCGGGGGCGATATCCAGCACATCACCGATGATGGTGTCTTTTTCGATCTTTGCCATTGTTATTTCTCCTTTACGGGTTATTTGCCTATCATTATAATAGGTTTTCCCGAAAAATCAAGTACCTATTCCGATTTATTTGGCGAATTTTATTTTGCGGCGAAGCCCTCGAAGATAATCATATCGTTTTGCTCCGTCAGCTCCTCCAGCTCCGTCTGGGACCGGACCACCCACCAGAAGAACTGGGGGCCCCAGAGCTTCCGGCAGAGGCCGGGCGCCAGGTCCATCCGATCCTCATACTTGTAGGCCACAAAGTCCGGGCGGGTGATGAAGTTGGTCATCAGATTGGACATGACGAAGCGCATGAACCAGCCCACTCTGGCCTCCGGGTCCCGGAAGAAATTCTCGGACAGCTGGCCCCGGATGATGTCGGGACGGTGCTTCTTCAGCCAGAGCAGAACGCGGGGATCAAAGGACTCGATCATGTAGTCCAGACTGGGATACTGCTTGAGCAAACCGGTGACCTTGCGGGCCAGCTCCTCGTGGTTGCCGTTCTCCGGCTTCAGCTCGATCAGCAGCGGGGTCTTGTTCTCGAACAGGGGCAGCACGTCCTCCAGGTAGGGGACCTTCTCCCGGGTCCCCTCCAGGGTCAGCTGACCCAGAACCTGCTCCGTGACGCCGCTGATGTTGGCGTTGGCGCCGGTGGTCCGCTTCAGACTCTCGTCGTGCATCACTACCAGGCGGCCATCCCGGCTCATGCGGACGTCCAGCTCCGCGCCGTAGCCGTTGTTGGCAGCCAGGCGGAAGGCCCGCAGGGAGTTCTCCGGGATCCCCGCATGGATGGCATGCAGACCCCGGTGGGCATAGTGGTGATCCCCCAGCTTGCCGTAGAAGCCGCTCTTGGAGCGGCGCTTGGTCATCATGCTGAGCATATACAACCCCGCCAGAAGCAGCGCGATCAGATCCAGGATCAGAATAACGGTCAAAAAGGTTCTCATGGTATCAATCCTCCACATCCAGAGCCTCCAGGCCCTTTTTCGCAGTGGGTTTATTGTCGCCGTGCCGGACAAAGAGCATGGTGCCAAAGGCCAGGCAGGCAAAGATGGCGGCGTATGGGAAGAGCGTGGTCATCCCCAGCTTGTCCATAAAGAAGCCGGAGATCATGGGCGTCACAGTCTGGGCCGCCATGGAGGCGGTATAGTAGAAGCCGGTGTACTTGCCCACGTCGCCGCCCTTGCAGAGCTCCACCACCA
>CAMNHH010000016.1 GCA_946539175.1 uncultured Clostridia bacterium
GCGCGGCCCTGCTGAATCAGGAAGGTGTTGGGACGCTCCAGCTGCGCGGCGCCGCCGTTGAAGAAGCCGCCCTCGTACTCACAGAGATAGAGCTCGTTCATCAGCTTTTCGATATCCTGGCAATCGGTGCGGATCAGATCGATGGACTTCTTCCAGTTCTTCTCGCCGCCCCGCTCGAACACGTCGCGGAAGGCGTCCAGCAGAACGTAATAGCCCTTGTTGCGGCCGTAGGACTCGTCGCCCAGGAACATGGTGGACCACTGCACGTCAGTCATGGCGGTGGTGCCGGAGTCGGAGAGCATATCCACTGTCAGCATACCGGCAGGGAAGGCGAATTCATTGTAGTGGGTGGCCTTCAGGGCGCGCTCACGCTGCTCCACAGTCACGTCGGGAATGTTGCGGGTCACATATGTCAGACTGCGGGGTGTCTTGACGTTCAGGGGATATTCGTTTGCCATGATTGCTTTGTTCCTCCAGTTCTATAATTCGTTAAGCGTTGGTTTTCAGACCATAGGATTCCGCCAGCTTCCGGAAGGCGGGCAGGCTGCGCTGAATCATCTCGGGGCTGACGCAGGTGCTGAAGCGGCTGAAGCCGGGGCAGCCGAAGCCGTCACAGGGCACAGTCAGAATGTTCAGCGCTTTGGCCCGTTCGGAGAAGCCCAGAGAGTCGCCGTCGGGAGCCTCCACCATCATATAGAAGGCGCCCTGGGGCTTGACGCAGCGGAAGCCCAGCTTGGTAAGCTCGGTGTAAAGCGTGATGCGGTTGTGGTCATAGGTCTCCAGGTCGGGCCGCAGCTCAGTGCAGCGGGCCACCACCCGCTGCCACAGGGAGGGGGCGCAGACGTGGCCAATGGCACGGGAGGCGCCGGCGATGGCGGCGTAGAGCTCGGCGCTGTCGGCGCAGCAATCCGGCACGCAGACGTAGCCGATGCGCTCGCCGGGCATGGACAGGATCTTGGAGTAGGAATAACAGATGACGGTGTTGGGATAGATGGCAGGGACGTAGGGGGCGTCCAGACCGTCATAGGTCAGCTCCCGATAGGGCTCGTCGGAGAGCACGTAGATGGGATGGCCGAACTCCTCCCCCTTGCGGGTCAGGATCTCACCCAGCTTCTTCAGGGTCTCCTCAAGGTAGATGACGCCGGAAGGATTGTTGGGAGAATTGATGATGACCGCCTGGGTGTGCTCGTTGATGCGCTTTTCCAGCTCGTCAAAGCGGATCTGGAAGTGCTCGGTATCGGGGGGCACCACGACGCACTTGGCGCCGGTGGAGTTGCAGTATGCGGGATACTCAGAGAAATACGGGGCAATCACCACGAACTCCGCGTTCTCCACCGCCAGAGCCTGCATACAGGCGGTCATGGCGGGGGCGGCGCCGCAGGTGAAGAAGATGTTCTGGGGACGGATTTGGGTACCGGTCCGCTTGCTCAGATCCGCTGCAATGGCCTCCCGGGCCTCGGCGCAGCCCCCGGCGGGGGTATAGCCGTGCAGGGCGATGGGGTCCATTTCCAGAAGCTCCAGGACGGTATCCTTCACCTTCTGGGGCGCGGGGACGGAGGGATTGCCGATGGAGAAGTCGTAGACGTTCTCCTTGCCAATCTTGGCGGCCTGCTCCATGCCGTACTCAAACAGCACGCGGATGCGGCTCTTGGCAACGCCCATTTGATGGAATTTTTCTACGAACATCAGAGTTCCTTCCTTTCCGGTAAATGATATTCCTTTGCCTTTTCCTGACCGCTCAGCAGCCGCAGTCCGCCCTGGGCCAGGGCCTCCATCTCATTTTCGCCGGGAATCACCACGATGGGAGCCAGGAATCCGGCGTAATCTTTGATTCGCTCGGTCAGCAGTTTGGAGTAGGCCAGGCCGCCGGTGAGGATGATGGCGTCGCAGTGACCCTTCAGGGCAACGGACAGCAGCCCGATGGTCTTGGCAATCTGATAGGCCTGGGCCTGGAGAATCTCGTCGGCCCGGCGGTCCCCCGCCTCAATGCGCCGTTCGATCTCCCGGCAGTCGCTGGTACCCAGGTGGGCGTACATGCCGCCCCTGCCCCTGATCTTCTTGTCCATCTCCGCCTTGGTGTATTTGCCGGAGAAGCAGAGCCGGGTCAGCTCCAGGGCCGGGACGCAGCCCGAGCGCTCCGGGGAAAACTGGCCGTCGTCGTCCCCCACGGAGTCGATCATGGTGCCGTGCCGGTGGACGCTGGCGGAGGTGCCGCCCCCCAGATGGAAGACGATGAGATCCATGTCCTCATAGCGCTTGCCCTGAGAAGCCGCGTAACGGATGGCCTGGGCGCGGCTGTTCAGCACATGGCTGAAGGACTGACGGGTGATTTCGGGAATGCCGGTGATCTTTGCCACGGGGCTCAGATCTCCGGAGGTGACGGCGTCGTAGATGTAGGCGGGGATGCCGTACTCGTCGGCAACGGCCTTGGCCAGCAGGCCTCCCAGGTTGGAGGCGTGGGGGGAGCTGTAAGCAGGATCCACCAAGGCTTTGGCCAGTGCGTCGTTCACAGCGTAGCCGCCGGTACGCAGGCCGTAGACCAGGCCGCCGCGTCCTACCACAGCGGAGAGCTCCTCGCCCTTGATTTTGTTTTCCGCCATGAATTCGTGGATCAGAGACAGGCGGTAGGGCACCTGATCCCCGATCTTCTCAAAGCGGTGCAGATCCTCGGCCTTGTGTTCAATGCTGCTCTGCAGCAGCTTCTCCTCCCCGTCGTAGAGAGCCAGCTTGGTGCTGGTGGAGCCGGGATTGATGATGAGCTGGAGACAGGACATGATACCTCCCCGCCTCAGCGGCAAATGGCGGCGCAAGCCATAAGGGAATAATACTTTTCCTCAAAGCTGGCGCTGCGGGAATTCAGGGCGATGGGACACTTGGCGCCGGTGACGACGCCCACCATCTTGGCCCCCGCATAGAGCAGCAGCCCTTTGACGAAAATATTGCCCACAGCCATATAGGGCACCAACAGGATGTCCGTATCGCCGCTGACGGGACTGTCATATTTCTTGATCTGACAGGAGGCCTTGTCCATGGCAAGGTCCAGGGAGATGGGGCCCTCCACGTAGCAGGAGCCGAATTCCCCGGCAAGCGCCGCTTCCTTCAGGGCAGCGGCGTCCACAGTCTCAACGATCTTGGGGCTGACGTTCTCGGCGGCGCAGACGGCGGCCACCAGGGGACGCTCGTAGCCCAGGCCGCGGAAGGCCTCCACTGCGTTGCGGAGAATGCCCTTCTTCTGCTCCAGATCGGGGTGGGGCACCATGCCGCCGTCGGCCACGCCCAGCAGCTTATGGTAGCCGGGAATCTCGATGAAGGCGGTATGGGAGATGATGCCGCCGGTGCTGATGCCGGTCTGCTTGTTGACCACGGCCTTGAGGATGGTGGCGGTCTGCATATAGCCCTTCTGGAGGAAATCTGCCTTGTCCTCCCGGATCAGCTCGACGGCGAGGCGGGCAGCCTCCTCGTCCGTCTCGGCGTCCACAATGTCGGCAGGGTCGATCTCATGTCCCAGCTGTCGGCCGATTTGGAGGATCTCCTCCCGATGACCCACCAGGACGTATCGGAGGATGCCCTCAGAGGCCGCATGCAGCACGGCCTCCAGGGTATGGGCGTCATGGGCGCAGGCAACAGCCACGGTTTTAGACTCCCCTGCCCCGACCAGTTCCCGCAGCGCCTTGAAATCTTTCAGCATGGCGTTTTCCTCTTAAGCCTTCACGGCGTCGTGACCGGCGCGATAGGCCTTCAGGTTCAGCTCCTTGAACTTAGGCGGTACAGTGGAGGCAATAACGTCCTCCCAATCCACCACGTCGTCCATGCCAAGGGCCTTGACCATGGAGCCGAAAAGGACGATGTTCATGCACTTTGCGGAGCCCAGGGACTCAGCAATCTCACCAGCCTTGAGTACATGGCACTTGAAGTGCTTTTGCATGGCCTCCAGGCAGCCCTCGGGATACTGGGCCAGGCCTGCGGCGATGCTGGAGGAAGCCATTTCGTAGTCGTTGATGACCACAACGCCGTCTGGCTTCAGATAGTCGGCGTAGCGGACGGCCTCCATCTTCTCGAAGGCCACGATGATGTCGGCGGCCCCCTTGCCGATCACGGGAGAATTCACCTTCTCGCCCCAGTGGACCTGGGTGGAGACGGAGCCGCCGCGCTGGCTCATGCCGTGGACCTCGGACATCTTGACGTCAAAACCGGCCCGCATGAGACCGTTGACCAATACCTTAGCGGTGAGGATGGCGCCCTGGCCGCCTACGCCGACCAGCAGCGCGCTTTTCGTTTTCGTCATGGCTTATTTCTCCTCTCTGGTGATGGCGCCCATCGGGCAGACCTGTGCGCAGACGGTGCAGCCCACGCACTGGTTGTGGTCGATCCGGGCCTTCTTGTTTTCCACGAGCACGGCGGGGCAGCCCACGCCAAGGCAGCGCTTGCAGCCGATGCACTTGTTGGTGTCAACGACGCACTTGCCGATGTCGTGCTTGATGCGCTTGATCAGCAGGCAGGGACGGCGGGCAATGATGGCGGCGGGAACCTCAGAGGCCAGAGCGTCCTGAACGGCCTGCTCCATGGCCTTCAGATCCTGCGGATCCACGATGATGACTTTCTTGTAGCCGTAGGCCGTGAGGATGTCCTCAATCTTCAGCGCCTCGGCAATCTCGCCCTTCAAGTTGAAGCCGGTGCCGGGATTGTCCTGGTGACCGGTCATTCCGGTGATGGAGTTATCCAGCACCACAGGGATCAGGTTGCCGGCGTTGTAGATGATCTCGGCGGCGCCGGTCATGCCGCTGTGGAAGAAGGTGGAGTCGCCCAGGACGCCGAAGACCTTCTTGTCGGTGACGCCGGAGGCCTCGAAGGCCTTGGCCATACCCATGGCAACGGAGAAGCCGCCGCCCATGCAGACCACGCTGTCCAGCGCGTTCAGAGGCGCGGAGCCGCCCAAGGTGTAGCAGCCGATATCGCCCGCGATTACGAAGTCCTTATGCTTGGACATGGTATAGAAGAAGCCTCTGTGGGGGCAGCCGGGGCAGAGTGCGGGTGGACGGGACACAGCTTGCACACCCACGTCGGTGACGGGAGCGGTCTCTCCGAAGACACGCTCCCTGACGATCTGGGGATTCAGCTCATACATATTGCCGATAAGCTCCTTCCCCACGCAGGGAATGCCGGCGGCCTTAATCTGCTCCTCCATGAAGCCGTCCAGCTCCTCAATGACGTAGAGCTTCTCCACCTTGGAGGCAAAGTCCCGAATCAGATCCATGGGCATGGGGTTGGTGAGACCAAGCTTCAGGAAGGAGGTGCCCTCGGGGAAGGCGTCCTTGGCGTAGTAGTAGGCAATGGAGGCGGTGACGACGCCGATCTTGCCGTCGCCCAGCTCAAGCTTGTTCAGAGGGCTGGTGCAGCCGTAGGCGGCCAGCTTCTTCAGATTCTCCTCCAGCTTGGGATGGTTGCGGTAGGCGTTGGCGGGAGCGGAGATGTACTTGCGAGTGTTGCGCACGTAGTCGGGGGCCTTATGCTCCTCCCGCTCACCGAAGCTGACAAGGCTCTTGGAATGGGCCACGCGGGTGGTGGTGCGGAAAAGCACCGGCATATCAAACTGCTCGGAGATCTCATAGGCGGCCTTCATGAAGTCCAGGCACTCCTGGGAATCAGAGGGCTCCACCATGGCGATCTTGGCGGACTTGGCGTAGTAACGGTTGTCCTGCTCGTTCTGGGAGGAGTGCATGCTGGGGTCGTCGGCGGAGACGATGACAAAGCCGCCACTGACGCCGTTGTAGGCCGCGGTGAAGATGGGGTCCGCCGCTACGTTAACGCCAACGTGCTTCATGGCACAGAGGCTGCGTACGCCGGCGATGCTGGCGCCGTAGGCCACCTCGGTTGCGACCTTCTCGTTGGGCGCCCACTCACAGTACAGGGAATCCTTGTACTTGGGCAGGTTCTCGAAGATCTCGGTGCTGGGGGTGCCGGGATAGGCTGAACAGACCTTGACACCGGCCTCATAAGCACCTCTGGCAATGGCTTCATTGCCGGAAAGCAGTTGTCGATCCAAAGTAAATGACCACCTTTCTGAATCTAAAGCGAGTTTTTGTGTATTACGAACAAAATTATTATAAAATAATACTTGCAAACTGTAAAGATTAAACTTATAATAGCAGTATTAGATTTACTTATTTTTAGCGCAATTTTCCACAGATTAGAGGTTTTACTTATGACGATTCAGCAAGTGCTCTATGTGTTGGAGATCGCCTCCCGCAGCAGCGTCTCCCAGGCGGCTCAAAAGCTCTATCTCTCTCAATCCGCTCTCTCCCAGCAGCTGCGGCGTCTGGAGGAGGAATTGGGGTATCCGCTCTTTTCCCGGACCGCCAACGGCCTGCAGCTCACTCCGGAGGGGCAGCTTTTCTGCGACCAGGCAGCGCCGGTGGCGGAGCGCTGGGCGGAGTTTTGCAAGACCGTTCAGAAAAAGCAGCCCACGGAGCAACTGCGGCTGCGCTTGGGTCTGGGCTCCCGGGTCTACTCCAACAATCTATTCCCCCGGATCGCGGAGTATTTCCAGTCCAAGCCGGAGATAGAGGTCACCTTTGTGACAGAGGCCGGGCGGGATATGGTAGACGCCCTGCACAAGGGCGAGGTGGACCTGGCACTGGACCGCTTGCCCATGGAGGAGCTGCCTGATCCAGGAGAGCTCTGCTCCGTGCCCCTGATCCGGGAGCGGCAATGCGTTTTGCTCAGCGAAAACGATCCCAGGGCCGGCTACAACTCCCTGACCCTCCGGGATCTGCAGGGCTGCACGATGATCTCCGGCCTGGAGGATTCCGCCGAGGACCGCTCCATGAAGAGCACCCTGCGGAAAAACCACATTACAGTGAAACGGGTCTACCGTACCGACGGCATTGATACCAGCATGCAGCTGGTGCGGGACGGCATGGGCATCTCTCTGGGGCCGCTCTCTTTTGCGGATTATTATCACGTTAAGGCCGTTCCCCTGGAGCCGGAGACCTGGATCAGCCTCCACTTTATCTGCCTGCAGACCAGCCTGAAGCAGCCGGTAATCCGCCGTTTCCGGGATTACCTCACCGCAATTTGCAGAGCGGAGGACAACAACTGAGCCATGAAAAAGAAAGGGACCGACGTGAAAGCGCCGGTCCCGATTATTCTACGAATATTTGAAAAAATGTTGGAAACATTTTTCCCGCCACCCACATTTTGCGGATGCCGCCCTGGGCAAGGTCCAGGGAAATATACCGTACAAGCTCTGTTTTTAAACATCCGAATGGATTTGCAGCTTGCGGCGAAATTTCGGTTGATGAAACGGCTTCTAAGCGTTTCATCAAAAAACAGAATTATTGCTCGGAGGGATAGTCGGACTTTCCTGTGATCTTGCGCTTGATGATCCGGCCCATGCGCTTGATGGCATAGGGACCCACCAGCTTCATCATTTCCTCCGCGGTGTGCATCTCACTGCAGGCCGGCAGATCCCGGCTGAGGTGAATGGCGTCAAACTCGCAGCGGGTGGTACACAGGCCGCAGCCCACGCACTTGTTGAAGTCCACGGTGGTGGCGCCGCACTTCAGGCAGCGGGAGGCCTCCTTCTTTACCTGCTCCTCGGTCAGAGGCAGACGAAGATCGGAGAAGCTGGCTCTGGGATCGCCGGGCTTCAGGCCGGGCGACTGCCGGGGAGCGTTGTCATAGGAGTCCACCCGGATGTCGTCCTTGTTCAACTCCGGGAACTTCCGCAGATCCCGACCGATGGTGAGAGACTGGCCGGGATGGACGAAGCGGTTCAGGCTGACCATGCCCTCGCGGCCGTCGGCAATGGCGTCGATGGCAAAGCGGGCACCATGGAAAATGTCGCCGCCCACGAAGATGTCCGGCTCCGCGGTCTGCAGGGTGACGGGGTCCGCCTCGGCGGTGCCGTTGCGCCGGACCACCACCTTGCTGCCCTTCAGCAGCTCTCCCCACCTGGCGCTTTGACCAATGGCCATGAGGACGTTTTCGCAGGCCACGGTAAGCGTGTCGTTCTCGTCGTAGACGGGGGCAAAACGGTGCTGGGCGTCATAGACCCGGGTGCAGCGCTTGAAGACCACGCCGGTGACTTTGCCGTTTTCGGTCAGGACCTCCTTGGGGCCCCAGCCGTTGCGGACCTCGATCTTCTCCTCCAGGATTTCGGCCACCTCGTCCTTGGCGGCGGGCATCTCGTCCCGCTGCTCCAGGCAGAGCATGGTCACCTTGCCCTTGGTGCAGCGCAGAGCGGTGCGGGCCACGTCGGCGGCCACGTTGCCGCCGCCCACTACCACAACGTCCCCCTGCAGCGTGTCGGTTCTGCCCAGATTCACGTTCCGCAGGAAGTCCACGCCGGACTGAACCCCTTCGGCGTCCTCGCCGGGGATCCCTGCCAGCCGGCCGTCCTGGAGACCGATGGCCACGAAGAAGCCCTTGTAGCCCTGCTTGCGGAGCTGATCCAGGGTTACGTCTTTGCCGACCTCCACGCCGCAGCGAATCTCCGCGCCCATCTCCTCGATGAGCCGTATCTCCTTGCGAAGGACCTCCTTCTCCAGGCGGAAGTTTGGAATGCCGTTCATCAGCATGCCGCCGGGCCGCGCTTCCTTCTCAAACACAGTGACCGGGTAGCCCTCGGTCCGCAGATACCAGGCTGCGGAGAGGCCCGCGGGACCTGCGCCGATGACGGCGATCTTGTAATCGTCCCACTGCTTGCCCTCGCCGTTTTCGCTGATGAGCTTGAAGCGGCCAGGGTTTTCCAGCTCCCACTGTGCCAGAAACTTCTTGATCTCGTCAATGGCCACGGGCTTGTCGACGGTGCCCCGGGTGCAGGCGTCTTCACAGCGGCGATTGCAGACGGCGCCGCAGACCGCCGGGAAGGGATTGTCCATGCGGATCAGCTTCACGGCTTCCTCGTATCGACCCTCGGCGGCCATCTTCACGTAGCCCTGTACCGCAATGTGGGCGGGGCAGGCGGCCTTGCAGGGAGAGGTGCCGGAGGCATAGCAGTTGAGCTTGTTGTTGTCCCGGTAGTTCCGGTCCCACTTCTTCTCGCCCCAGACGTGATCGTCCGGCAGCTCGTGGACCGGGTACATGACCTTGGAGCCATCCTTCTTGCCAAGCTTCTGGCCCAGCTTGGCGGCCCCCACGGGGCAGACCTCCACGCATTTGCCGCAGGCCACGCATTTATCGGTGTCCACGTGAGCCCGATAGGCGGAGCGGGACATATTGGGGGTGTTGAAGAGCTGGGAGGTCCTGAGGCCGTAGCAGGAGCCGGCGGAGCAGTTGCAGATGCCCACGATACGGTTCTCGCCGTCCAGGTTGGTGATCTGGTGGACGTAGCCCTTGCGCTCCCCTCGCTCAATGATCTCCAGTGCCTCCTCTCGCGTGATATACTCCGCGTCCTTCCCGGTCTCCACCAGGAATTCCGCAATATCGCCCAGGCCAATGCACATCTTGCCTTCGATGTCGCCCACGCCCTCGCCGCGGACCCGCTGGGCCTTGCGGCAGGCGCAGACCATCTTGCAGAACTTATCGTATTTATTGAGCCAATGGGACAGGTGCTCCACGCTGACGCTTTCGATCTTGGGGTCGATGGCCTTCTCCACCGGGATCACGTGCATACCGATGCCGGCGCCGCCGGGGGGCACCAGCTTGGCCGCCAGCTCCAGAGGCTCCTGTGGAGCCAGATTGAACATTGTGGCAACCTCGGGATTGGTGTCGCAGAGGGTCTTGTGCTCCACCATGTATTCGCCGGAGCCAACAACCCACTTCGGGATCCAATACTGGATATGCTGGTCAGGGTTGTCCCGGTTCTGCTCCAGAATGCCGATCCAGGTGAGATGATCGATCGTCTTCTGCGCATCAGCTTCACTCATGTGGTTTCGTTCTGCCAACTCCTTGGTAGTGTAGCCAACGCGGCGCTTCTTGAAGCTCAGCAGGAAGACCACTTCCTCCTTGGTCAGCAGCCGGTCCAGGATCCAGAAATCCATGTGGTTTTCCTTCATGCCGCCGGGCAGCTTGCGGGGAATGGAATCGGTAATCATGACGGCCAGCTTTTTGACCAGCTTGGCCTTCTCCGGGTCGGAGCAATGATGGGCGTCAACGGGGTAGTCCCGTTCGTTGACGTGGATCATGGGATTGACTTCTTTTACCATGGCGCTTACCTCACAGGATGGGAATGCGGATCGTCAGATCGCTGACGGGATAGGCGGAGCAGGCGTGGAACCAGCCCATCTCCTTATCCATCAGGCGGCGGCCGTCGCCGTAGGGAGAGACGAAGATCCGGCCGGAGAGCAGTTGGCTGCGGCAGTAGCCGCATTCGCCGCCCCGGCAATGGGTATCTACGGGAATGGCGGCCCGCTCCAGGGCCACCGCCACGGGCTCATCGCCCCGGGCGACGATCTCGTCCTCATGGATGCCCCGCAGGACCTTGATTTTCCAACGCTTTTCCTTGTTATCAGCGGGATAGCCTGGAATCTGGGCCGGGTCGGCAGGCTGGCTCATGACGTCGTGCCGGAAGCGTCGGCAACTCAGTCCCAGCTCCTTTGCAGCCTGCGCAACCAGCTTGAACATGGCGATGGGACCGCAGAACATCAGCGTGGGGTCCTGGCCCATATACCTGGCAATCAGATCCTTGGTGATGAAGCCCTTCTCCCCTGTCCAGCTCTCGTCGCCGGACAGAACGTGGACCACCTTTACGTCGGGGCAGTCCCGCTCCACCTGTGCCAGCTCCTCCCCCAGAACGATATCGCTGTGGTGGACGGAGCCGTAGAGGATGGTGAGCCGAACACCCTTCATCTTGCCGTAGGCAATCTCCCGTGCCATGGAATAGAAGGGGGTGATGCCGGAGCCGCCGGCCAGGGCCACCAGGTTTTTGCTGTCCCGCAGGGGTTCGTAGTAGAAGGTGCCGAAGGGCATGTTGCCCTGGAGCACCGTACCCACGTTGACCTGATCAAAGAACCAGTCCGGCACCAGATAGGGCCGGTTGCGGCGGATGGTAACCTCGATATATCCATTCTCGCCCCGGGCGTCGCAGGGAGCGGAGGAGATGGTATAGGGACGGGTCAGCTCGCTGCCCGCCAGCTTCAGACGGAAGTTCACGTACTGGCCCGCCTGGAACACGGGAATATGACCGTCGGTGGAGACCAGACGGAAGACCCGGGAGCTTGGAGAGGCTTCCCGGACGGAGACCACCCGGAACTTCATATGATCCGGATGCAGGGCATCCGCCACGGCGCGGATCGGATCCTCGGGATGGGGGACGGCGGAGGCCGTCTCAATGCTCTTTTTCCGAAGTGCGGTGACACGGGAGGCGCCTCCCACGTCCTTCAAAAAGCCCTCGACCTTGATGCTCATTTCTTCTCCGCCTCCTTCTTCGCAATGTCGTCCAGCACGCCCTTGGCGGCGGCTCTGCCGTTGGTAATCTGGGGACCCATTCCGTCGCCGGACATGCCGTGGGCGCCGGCAAACTCCAGACCCTCGATAAAGTGGTCCTCCTCCTTCATCTGCAGGCGGGCCACGGCGTGATCCGCCAGTCTGTGGGAGTAGCCGTAGATGTTGCCCTTCCAGGCCCCAACGTAGTGGGCGATGGTCATGGGACTCTCCACCTCGATCTCCACGATGTTCTTGCGGAAATCTACGCCGGAGATCTTGATGTACTCCTCCATCATCTCGTTGGCCAGGCGGCGTTTGAGATCGAAATATTCCTCCTCCGTGACGCTCTCAAAGGGCTTGGAGGGCACCAGGGCCGTGATGGAGACCTGACAGTAGCCCTCCGGCACACAGTTGGGGTTGGCATAATTGAGGCAGATGGTGGTGATATAGTTGTAGGGCTCCGTCAGGTTGGAGTAATTCTCCATAATCTTGTTGGTGTCCATGGTGCTGCCGGAGAAGGTGGAATAATTGCGCAGTCCGTTCTCCTCCGGCGTGCCCTCCAACACCGCGATAACGGAGACAGGGGTCAGAGAGAGCTGCCGCCCGTTCACCATCTGGATGGCCTTGGGGGGCACCTCGGACAGGGGTTCGATCATCTGGGTGTAGACCTTGTTGGGATAGGGGCCGGAGATCACGTAGTCGCAGTGGATCTCGTCGCCCCGTCTGGTACGGACGCCGTAAACCTTGCCGTTCTTGACCAGAATCTTCTCCACCTCCTGGCGGAACTCGAACTGGGCGCCGTTCTCCAGCACCTTCTGCTGCATCTTCATGGACATCTCGTGGCTGTAGCCCCGGCAGACGTAGGAGCCGGTGAAATAGTCCGCCATCAGGAAGGCATAGATGGTGAAGGGCAGATCATCCATCCGGTTGCCCACGTAGATCCAATACGGTGTCAGCAGCTCCACCGCCTTTTGGGGCAGATCAAAGGTATTGATGACCTCAGTGGCAGAGTAACCCACGGTTTTAACGAAATCCGGGTGCTTGAGCAGCATCATGGGCTTGCTCATGGGGGTGACGGAGAGAATGTTCATGCTGTCGTAGACCCGACGGCACAGCAGCATCAGCTCGTGGACCTTCTCAAAGGTGCCGGGCACCGCAGCGTCGATCTCACGGGCCATGCGCTCGTAGCCCTCATGGAGCGTCACGTCCAGGCCGGAGTTGGGCAGGACCGCCCGGTAGCACTCCGGCACCGGCAGCCAGTCGATGTCCACGCCCATATCCCGGAAGAACTGTCCCACCTTCAGAGGCTGCTCCTCGGTGCCGATGGACATCATCTCATGCAGCGTGGCCTCGATCTCGAAGCCGTTGCGGACGAAATCTGTGGCCAGGCCGCCGGGCAGATTGTGCTTTTCCAGAATCAAAATATCCTTTACACCTTTGGCCTGCAGCTGGAGCGCGGCCGCCATGCCCGCCAGTGCGCCGCCGATGATGATAACTTGATAATGATCTTTGTAGAATTTCATGTTTTCCCAGCTTTCTATAGACTTACAGGGGAGGCGGGGCCTCCCCTGTAAGGAAATTTAGAAGAAGCGCTCCACCAGCTCGCGGGAGTACTCGGCAGTCTCGTCCATGTCGCCAAAGGACATGATCTCACCGGCGTAGAAGGTGTCGTACTTGTCCTGCATGGCCTCAACCTTCTCATACCAGCCGTCTGCGTAGTCCTTGGAGAAGACATGGGGGAAATAGTAGACGGACCACTCGTTGATCACGTTGGAGGCGGGATTCTTCATGGTCTTCAGATCGTCCAGCACCATCTGGCGGCAGGTCTCATAGGGGATTTCCTTGGAGTTCTTGTGCTTCCGCAGAGAATAGGTGGTGATGACCTGATCCTTGGTGTCCTTCCAGCGGCGGTAATAGACCATCAGATGGCCCAGCTTCTCGGGGACCATGTTGTCAAAGACGTAGTAGGAGATCTCGGGATGATCCTCGGGCCTGGTCTCAACGGCCAGAACATCATAGCGCTCATAGTCGATCTTGGAGAAGAGCGCCTTCTCGTCCTGGCGGGCGTCGAAGTAGTCCACCATACCCACCAGGCCGTCCTTGCGGTTTTCCTTGTTGGGCACATACAGGGGGGATGTGACGATGATCTTGTCGTACTCCTCCACCCGACCGTTGACGGTGACGTAGACCTTGCCGTCCCTGCGCTCCACCTTCTCAATGTGGGAGTTCAGACGGGCAGGGTTTTTCAGGTGTGCGTTCAGCTGCTCCCAGATATACTGGGTGCCTTCCTTCCAGGTCCAGAGATTGACCTTGACAAAGTTCATGCAGGTCTGGAAGTCCAGATACTTCAGAACGTAGGCGGCGGGGATCTCGTCAAAATAGCCGTAGCCGAAGGAGGTATAGGGCCCGATCCATACGTCCTGGATCAGCTCCACGCCGTTCTTCCTGCAGAACTCGTTGAAGGGCAGCGCCAGGTCCTTCAGGTTGGGGTTGATGCCCTGAACGGGCTCACGCCTGGCGTTCTGCTGGGAGAAGCCCTCGTAGCGACCCTCGCTGACGCCCCGGTGACCGTTGACGTCATAGCCCTTGTACTTGGTTTCCAGGATCTCGCCCAGCTTCTTGATCTGCTTCTTCATCTTCAGCAGGCGGGGGATCTTAAGAGGGTTCTTCTTCGGATCGAAGGGCTCGATTACCTTGCCCGCCGCATTCTTGTAATTCCGATTCAGCTTGGGCCCGTCGTGGGTGATGCCGCAGAATTCCTCCACGTCGTGCACGGCGTAGTAGGAGGGCACGCCCATGATGGCGCCCATCTCATAGCGCCGACCGTTGTAGTGGGGAGACCAGCACTTGCCGCCTACCCGGTCCAGACGCTCCAGAATGGTGTAGTTGGTGTAGCCCTTCTTTTCCAGGTACATGCCTGCGGAAAGGCCGGCGGGGCCGCCGCCGATGATGCAGATGCGAGTCGCTTTGTCCATTTCTATTCCTCCTTGAATGGTTCGCAATCTTTGCCTCTGATATTATACATCACTCTTCATGAAATTGCACCATATTTTTTCCCGGTTTCAAAAGATTTTTATATCTTTTTTTGTAAAAGAGTGTTATACTAACCATGTTTAAAGGAGGCGGGTACATGGAACCATCGGATCTGCGGCGGGACCGCGATTTTTTCGCCATGCTGCAGCGCCAGGCTCTGCTTCGGCCCGATCACCCGGCCCTGCGTTTTGACGCGGACTGCTGCTTGAGCTATCGGCAGCTATTGGACCGGGTCGCTCTGGAGGCCGAGCATTGGCTGGCAAGCAAAAAAAGCTGCCTTGCAGTTCTCTGCGACGGCAGCGCGGACTGTGTCTGCACCATATTCGGCGCCGCCGAGGCGGGCTTGCAGATCGTCCTCCTGGACGGTAATTTGCCGGAGGAGCAGATCGGTCCCCTGCTGCGGGCCACCGACGCGGACGCCCTCTGGGGGCAGGAAAATCTGGACGAGGACGTGACGCCATATCTGACCGGCGGCGTGACAGACGGAGCCGGGAAGCTCCTCTTCTTCACCTCCGGTACCACCAGCTCCGCCCGGGCGGTGGTGCTGAGTCAGGCCAGTCTCTGCGCCAGTGCCTGGAACGGCAGCGCGCTGCTGCCGCTCTATCCCGACGACACGCTGCTGTGTCTGCTGCCTCTGAACCACGTATTCGGCTTTGTCTGCGGTCTTCTGTGGGGGCTCAACTGCGGGGCCTGCGTGGCCCTGGGCCGGGGACCCAGGTTCTACGGCCAGGATATGCTGCATTATCGGCCCACGGCGGCTTCCGTGGTGCCGCTGCTGCTGGGCTTTTTGCTGAAGCAGCAGGCGCTGAACAAGGAACTGAATCTGGTGCTGATCGGTGCGGGCGACTGTCCCCCCGCCCTGCCAGCCGCTTTGAAGCGACAGGACATTCGGGTCAGCTTTGGCTACGGACTCACGGAGACCTCCTCCGGCGTGGCCCTCTCCCTGGGAGAGGATCCCTACGCCATGACGGTCTGCCCCGACGACCGGGTCCGCATGGCAGAGGATGGGGAGATCCTGATCGAAAACCGGAGCTGCATGATGCAGGGCTACTATCACGATCCGGACGCCACGGCAGCCGTCTTGCGGGACGGAGTGCTGCACACGGGAGACCTGGGCCGTTTCGACGAAAACGGCCTGCTGCACATCACCGGACGGAAGAAAGAGATTTTGGTTTTCCCCGACGGCACCAAGCTCTATCTGCCGGAATACGAGGCAGGAATCGCGAAGCTTCTGCCGGAACGGGAATTCGCCGTCCTGGAACTGGACGGAAGCCCCGTCCTTTATCTGCGGGGAAGGAAAGACGAACGCGGCGCGATTTTGGCGGCCCTGGAGCCTCTGATGCGGGAGCTGCCCCTGGCGAGACGGCTGAAGGCCCTTTATCTGGACCCGGCTCCCCTGCCCCGCACCGCTACCGGAAAAATCCAAAGATGGATCATCAAAGAAAAGGTGGTATCGCAACATGACAAGAACTGAAATCTACGACAAGGTGCTGGAGGTTGTCCACGACTGCGTTCCCGAGACCGAGGCGCAGGAGCTGAAGGAAAGCACCGTCATCAACACGGATACAGCCATCGACTCCATGGGCTTCACGCTGATCATCTGCCGCCTGGAGGCGGTCTTCGGCATCAAGATCCCAGACCGTCAGTGGCAGAAGCTCTACACCGTGGGTGACGTGGTAACGGCCATCGAGAAGCGGCTGAAATGAGCATGGAAGCGTATCGGCTTGCGTACAAGATCCTGTCCTCCGACGTGGATCTTGAGCGGCGCCTGCGGCTGAGCCGTCTGTTTACCCTTCTGCAGGAGGCAGCCATCGCCCACACGGAGGCCCTGGGCTTCGGGCGGGACAAGACCCTGGACCGGGGCTTTCTCTGGGTTGTGGCCCTGCAGCAGCTGAAGCTGAACCGTCTGCCGGAATATGACGAGCGGGTGATCCTGGACTCCGTGCCCGGTCAGACCATGCACACGATCTATCCCCGGTATTACCGTCTTCGGAGCGCGGAAGGAGAGCCGCTGCTGACGGGAGCCTCCATATGGACCCTAATGGATCAGCAGAGCCGGACCATGGCCGCTCCGGAACGAACCGGAGTACGGATCGACGGCATGGCGGCTGACTGGGAGTGCTTCTTCCCCAAAGCCCCCAAGGCCCCGTCGGAGGGTGAAACGGAGCAGTGGACCGTCCCCTTCAGCGTGACGGATCTGAACGGTCATATGAACAACGCCAGATATCTGGATCTGGCGGTGGACCGGCTTCCCGCCGCCCTGCGGCTGCGGCCATTGCGGGGGATCCAGGCGGAATACGCGGCAGAGATCCGGTTGGGTGAAAGCATGGAACTGCGCTGGCAGGCGGAGAAGGATCTCTTTCGGATCTCTGGCTGCCGTGAACGCCGGGTGTTCCGCTTGAGCTTTGAATACTGACACAGGAGCATAGTTGTATGGACTACAAGATTTTAGACGTAAAGGCGCAGGTCCTGGCGGACAACGACAGGACCGCCGCGGAGACGCGAACCGCTTTGGCGGAGCAGGGCGTGCTGCTGGTGAATCTGATGGGATCCCCCGGTGCGGGAAAGACCTCTTCCCTGCTGCAGCTGATCCGTCGGCTGGGCCGGGATTACCGAATCGGCGTCATGGAGGCGGACGTGGACTCCGACGTGGACGCGAGAACCGTGGCGGAGGCCGGAGCGAAGGTGATCCAGCTCCACACCGGCGGACTGTGCCACATGGACGCGGACATGACTGCCCGGGGCCTGGAGGCTTTGGGTGCGCAGGGCCTGGATCTGATCTTTCTGGAAAACGTGGGCAATCTGGTCTGTCCGGCGGAATTCGACGTGGGAGCAGGAATCCGAATGATGATCCTCTCCGTTCCTGAGGGCGATGACAAGCCTTTGAAATATCCGCTGATGTTTACGGTCAGCGATCTGATGCTGGTGAATAAAATGGACGCCGCGGAGATCTTTGATTTTGACCTGGAGGCCGCAGCCCGCAGGGCGAAGGCGCTGAATCCCGCGATTGCTGTCATTCCGGTTTCCGCCAAGACCGGAGAAGGCTTTGACCGGGCAGCGGACTGGCTGCGCAAGCGCCTGGAGGCCGGGAGGAAAAAACGATGAAGCTGATCAAGCTGAACGCCAGCGTCACGGCCTCCAACGAACAGGACGCGGAGGCACTGCGGGCGCGGATGAAAGAGGCCGGGACGCTTCTGGTGAACGTCATGAGCAGCCCGGGCTCCGGCAAGACCACCCTGCTGTCCCGGATCATCCGGGATCTTTCGGACTTGAAGATCGGCGTCATGGAGGCGGATATTGAATCTGACGTGGATGCCAGACGGATCGAGGCCCTGGGCGCCAAATCCATTCAGGTCCACACATCCGGCATGTGCCACATGGACGCTGGCATGACAGCAGCCGCCTGGGAGGCCATGGAAACAAAGGACCTGGAGCTGATCTTCCTGGAAAACGTGGGCAATCTGATCTGCCCGGCGGAGTACGACACCGGCGCGGCCTTGAATCTCATGCTACTGTCCGTTCCGGAGGGGGACGACAAGCCCCTGAAATATCCCTTGATGTTTCAAAAGAGCGACGCGCTGGTGATCACGAAAACAGACGCGATGGACTTCTTCAATTTTAACCCGGAGAAATGCCGACAGAGCGTTTTGAAGCTGAATCCAGACATAAAAATCTTCCCCGTCAGCGCGAAAACCGGCGCGGGTATGGACGCTCTGGAATCCTATCTGCGCGAATCTCTGCGAGAATTCACATAACAGCAAACAGAAATCATACATGAGGAGAAAAGTAGCATGAAAGATCAAAAGAACCGCATGGTAAACGAGCGGGATTTTCGTCAGGATCCCAATTACAAGCCTGCTGACCCGGAGAAGGCCAAGCTGATTCTGAAGCTCGGCACCATGATCACGGACCGCTACCTGCAAAAGTACACCCGCAGTCTGAAATACGACGATCCCGAATATTGGGCGCTGGATGCGGTGCTGACCAAGGAGGAGGCACAGTTCCTGCTGAACTTCAAGAAAACCAGGGTTCCCTATGACATTCCCACGCTGGCGAAAATGAATCATATGTCCGAAGAAGACACCGAGAAGATGGTAAAGCATCTATGCTGGGTGGGTATGATCGAGATGACCCGGGAGGGGCCCGAGAAGACCAAGCACTACAGCGTGCCCATCTTCGTCCCCGGCTCCGCGGAGTTCATGATGATGAACGACGAGCTGACGGCCCAGCACCCGGAGCTGGCCACCTTCTTCAATCTGATGACCCAGATGCCCCTGGAGAACGTGACTCCCATGATCCCCCTGGGCGGCGCCGGCGTCGGCATGCACGTGATTCCCGTGGAAAAGGCCATCGAGCACGAGAACCAGAGCGCCTCCGTGGAGCATATCTCCCACTGGCTGAAGAAATATGACAAGTACTCCGTTGGTCAGTGTACCTGCCGCAAGCAGCAGTCCATGCGGGGCGAGGGCTCCGGCCAGATCAACGGCGAGTTCTGCATGGGCATGGGCGATATGGCTGAGTACCAGGTGGACAAGGGGATGGGCCGCTATATCTCCTACGAGGAGGCCCTTGAGATCCTGGAGCGGGCGGAGCGCCACGGCTTCGTGCATCAGATCACCAACATCGACGGCGAAGACAAGATCGTCGCCATCTGCAACTGCGCCGCCGGCGTCTGCAACGCCCTGCGTACCTCCCAGCTCTTCAACACCCCGAACATGTCCCGCTCCGCCTACCGGGCCCACGTGGAGAAGGAAAAATGCGTGGCCTGCGGCAAGTGCGTGGAGGTTTGCCCCGTGGGGGCCGCCAAGCTGGGCCAGAAGCTCTGCACCAGGCAGGGTGAGATCGAATATCCCCTTAGTGTTCTGCCTGACAACAAGAAATGGAGCGCCGACAACTGGAACGTCCACTACAGGGAGGACGCCAAGATCAACTGCTACGACACCGGCACAGCTCCCTGCAAAACCGCCTGCCCCGCCCATATCGCTGTGCAGGGCTATCTGAAGATGGCGAAGGAGGGCCGGTATCTGGAGGCTCTGAAGCTCATCAAGCAGGACAATCCCCTGCCCGCCGTCTGCGGTGCGGTCTGCAACCGCCGCTGTGAGGACGCCTGCACCCGGGGCACCATTGACGAGCCCATCGCCATCGACGAGGTAAAGAAGTTCGTGGCTGCCCAGGAGCTGCAGCAGGAGAACCGCTTCATTCCCATCTGCGAGAAGGACGACGGCGGCATGTGGGGCCCCGATTATAAGATGGCTGTCATCGGCGCCGGTCCCGCGGGTCTGAGCTGCGCCTACTATCTACGGACCCGCGGCTACGACGTGACGGTCTTTGAGAAGGATCCCCTGCCCGGCGGCATGCTGCAGTACGGCATCCCCAGCTTCCGGCTGGAGAAGGACGTACTGGCCGCGGAAATCGACGTGCTGAAGCAGATGGGCGTGGACTTCCGCTGTGGCGTTGAGGTGGGCAAGGACGTCACCATTGCCCAGCTGAAGGAGCAGGGCTACAAGGCCTTCTATCTGGCCATCGGCATGCAGGGCGGCCGGAAGGCCGGGGTTCCCGGCGAGGACGCAAGCGGCGTGGAGTCCGGCATCGCCTTCCTGAACCGGGTCAACAAGGACCACAGCGTGCGCCTGGAGGGCGACGTGGTTGTGGTTGGCGGCGGCAACGTGGCTGTTGACGTGGCCCGTACCGCTGCCCGCACCACCGCCGGCAAGGTCACCATGCTCTGCCTGGAGTCCGAGGCGGAAATGCCCGCTGCAAAGGACGAGGTGGAGGAAGCAAAGGAGGAGGGCATCCGGGTTCTGAACGGTTGGGGTCCCAAGGAGATCCTGGTGGAGGACGGGAAGGTCAGCGGCATCGTATTCAAGCGTTGCACCTCGGTCTTTGACGCCCAGCACCGCTTTGCGCCCAACTACGACGAAAACGACACCATCACCCTCCCCTGCTCTACGGTCCTGCAGGCCATCGGCCAGAGCGCCGTCTGGGGCAAGCTGCTGGAGGGCACCGGGGTGGAGCTGCGGCCCAACGGCACGGTGATCCACGATCCAATCACCTTCGAGACCGGCGAGCCCGGCATCTTCGTGGGCGGCGACATCGGCCACGGCGCCAGGTTCGCCATCGACGCCATTGCCGACGGCAAGCTGGGCAGTGAATCCATGCACCGTTACGTCCATCCCGGCCAGAGCCAGACCGTCGCCAGAGATCTGCGGGAGTTCAAGGAGCTGGACAAGCGCAATATCCTGATCGATCCCCAGGGTTTTGACACCGCCAAGCGTCAGGTCCCCGGCAAGCGGGACGTAAATCCCAGAGGGACCTTCGGAGACGTGCGTCTGAGCTTCACCGAGGAGCAGGCCAAGCAGGAAGCCTCACGCTGCCTGGGCTGCGGCGCCTCCGTGGTGGACCTGAACCGCTGCGTGGGCTGCGGCCTGTGTACCACCCGCTGCGAATTTGACGCCATTCATTTGACCCGGGATCTGCCCGAGGCCTCCCGGATGATCCGATGCGAGGATAAGCTGCCCGTGGTGGCCAAGTACGCGGCACAGCGGGAGATGAAGATCCTGTTCAGGAAAAAGTAAGCAGCCGGGTATGGAGAATAAGGATTTATCGCCTCGCCCGGAACGACAGGAGCACAGAGGGTTTATCAATGCATGAGATGGGTATCGTCCTCCATCTGGCCAAGACCCTGGACCAGACCGCGGAGGAACACAAGCTGACCGCCATCGGCAAGGTGGTTTTGCAGGTAGGCGAGGTCTCCGGGATCATGACGGATCTCTTTACCGACGCCTGGGACTATTTCAAGGTCCGGCATCCGGTTTTGAAGGACAGCACTCTGGTGCTGGAGACCATTCCTGCCGTTACCTGGTGCGACCATTGCAAGCGCACGTACGAGACTGTGAAATACGGCAAAACCTGCCCCCACTGCGGCTCCGGTGAGACCTGGCTGCAGCAGGGCAACGAGTGCGTCATCAAGGAGATCGAGGCGGAATAAGTTCATAAGAAAATCGCTTCCCAGGAAAGCCTGAGAAGCGATTTTTTCTTATACTTATGCTTACTTGATGGCTGCGCTGGTGTCCTTCTGGATCACGTCATGGGCGCCGCCCTCCACGATGGAGGTGGCGGAGACCAGAGTCAGCTTGGCCTTCTGCTGGAACTCAGGAATGGTCAGCGCGCCGCAGTTGCACATGGTGGATTTGACCTTGCTGAGCGTCAGGGCCACGTTGTCCTTGAGCCGGCCCGCATAAGGAACATAGGAGTCTACGCCCTCCTCGAAGGACAGCTTCTTGTCGCCGCCCAGGTCGTAGCGCTGCCAGTTCCGGGCTCTGGCGGAGCCCTCGCCCCAGTATTCCTTGTAGTAGGTGCCGTTGATGGAGACCTTGTTGGAGGGGCTCTCGTCGAAGCGGGCGAAATAACGGCCCAGCATGATGAAGTCCGCCCCCATGGCCAGGGCCAGCGTGATGTGGTGGTCGTAGACAATGCCGCCGTCGGAGCAGACGGGAACGTAGACGCCGGTTTCCCGGAAATACTCATCCCGTGCCTTGCACACCTCGATCAGCGCCGTGGCTTGTCCTCTGCCGATGCCCTTGGTTTCCCGGGTGATGCAGATGGAGCCGCCGCCGATGCCCACCTTCACGAAATCGGCGCCGCAGTCCGCCAGGAAGCGGAAGCCCTCTGCATCCACCACGTTGCCGGCGCCCACCTTGACGGAGTCGCCGTAGTGCTCCCGGATCCAGGCCAGGGTCAGCTTCTGCCACTCAGAAAAGCCCTCAGAGGAGTCGATGCAGAGCACGTCGGCCCCCGCCTCGATCAAGGCCGGAACGCGGG
>CAMNHH010000017.1 GCA_946539175.1 uncultured Clostridia bacterium
TTGGTGCCCATCTCCTTGGCGGTGATGCCGCTGTAGTCGGCATAGAGGCTGCCGCCGTCCTCGGACAGGGGGAAGTCGCAGCCCGCGCCGTAGCGGACGGTCTGGGTGCCGTTCACGGGGTCCTGCTCCTCGATCTCGATGTAGTAGGATTCGTAGTCTCCCACGTTGGCGGTCCGGGAGATGCTGAAGCAGGTGCGGATCTCCTCGTCCAGCCGGACAGAGACCAGCAGCCGCAGGTTCTCCTTATATTCGGGCGTCTGGGGCTCCGGGCTCCCGATGACGGTGGTGTAGTAGTCCGCGCCGGAGGCGGTCTCCCGCCAGAGATAGATGTCGCTGGAGGAGCTCATGACCTGGAAAACGTTGCCCCAGAAGCTGGAGCCCGAGAAGGTAATGCAGTTGGAATAGCTGCTGTAGGGGTTCTTGATGGTGGCGGTGCCGTCGGAGCCGATGCTGACGCCCCAGCGGCTGTTGCTGCTGTTGAAGCTGCCGGCGTAGAGGGTGCTGTTCTTCAGGATCAGATAGCTGCCGGTCTCCGCGCTGCGGAAGGAGTAGTAGCCGCTGTCCTCGATGGGCTCCACGGTGAAGCTGTAGAGGGGGGCCACGTTCTTCAGCTGGGTTCCCTCCAGGATGATGCCGGTGGAGGCAAAGGCCGCGGCGCCGCCGTTGGCCTCGGTCTCATAGGAAACGTCGTCGCCCAGGCCAGCCATGACGTAGCTGGGAGCGTTTCCCTTGGTGATGACGTAGCTGCCGCTCCAATCGCTGCGGGTCCCGGTGACCAGCTCGTAGGCAGAGCCGCCGGTGGCCTCGCTGCGGGTGTAGAGGGCGTGGAGGGTCACGTCGGCGCTGGGGGTATAGCTGCCGCCGGCAGGGATATAGGCAGGCGCGGTGCCGGTCTCCTCGGTGGGAAGCTCGGTCCAGCCCAGGAAGCTCCAGCCCTCGAAGGCCGGGGCGGTCTCGGGCAGGGCCACGGCCCGGTCGGCCCGGACGGTCCCGGTGTCGGCAACGGCTCCGTTCACCGCATAGCTCAGGCTCACGTTCCAGGCGGCGTAGAGGGTCAGATCCCCGGTGACGGGGTTGCTGAAGTCGTAGGGCAGGCTGAGTTCGGCGTCTGCGTACCAGCCGTCGAAGGCGCAGCCGCTCCGGGTGGGATCGGCGGGACGGGTTGCGGTCTGGCCGTCCTCCACCATCTGGGACGCCACGGCGCTGCCGCCGTTGGAATTGAAGCTGACGCTGCGGTACACCGTGGGCTCCTCTTCGGCCTCCCACTTGGCGTAGAGGATCAGATCGGCGGTGACGGGGGCGGAGAAATCATAGGCCTGGGTCAGGGCCTCGTCCCGATACCAGCCTGCGAAGACGAAGCCTGCCTTGACGGGATCGGCGGGACGGGTTGCGGTCTGGCCGTCCTCCACCATCTGGGACGCCACGGCGCTGCCGCCGTTGGAATTGAAGCTGACGCTGCGGTACACCGTGGGCTCCTCTTCGGCCTCCCACTTGGCGTAGAGGATCAGATCGGCGGTGACGGGGGCGGAGAAATCATAGGCCTGGGTCAGGGCCTCGTCCCGATACCAGCCCGCAAAGACGAAGCCTGCCTTGACGGGATCGGCGGGGCGGACGGCGTTATAGCCCTCCGCGACGGTCTGGGCCGGAACGGCGGAGCCGCCGTTGGAGTTGAAGCTGACGGTCCAGCTCACCGCCGGATCGGCGTTGACGGAGGTGGAATAATAGGTGGTGGTGGTGTCCTCGGTCTTGCGGTAGAGCTGCACCGGGCTGCCCGCGGCGCTCTGATAGGCAAAGTAGGCGGCGGAAGCGTCGTTGTAATACAGGACGTTATTGTAGTAGTCGTCCCGGATGACCGCGTTGCCGGAGGCGTCGAAGCTGACGGTCTGGGCCGCGGAAGTGCTGGAGCTGCCCCAGACGTAGAAGTAATAGCCGTTCTTATAGCCGCCGATGGGATAGCCGCAGCTGCTGTAGAACTGGCGGCTGGTGGAATCGTAGTTGAGATCCGCTGCCCGAAGTGTCGCGGAATCGGGAATGCGGTCATTCTGAATGGTGACGTCCACGTAGTTCGGAGCCGTGTTGATGGGCGTCCACATGCCGGAGGAATTGGCCTTGGCGCCGTCCAGGGCATGCAGGGAGCTCTCGTTCACGATCAGGTATCTGCCGTCGGTGAACTCGGCGGCGGAGCTGATCTTTACGTAGCTGCCGTCCTGGCCGGGCACGGCGAGCCGGTCGAAGGCGTAGAGGGCGTAGAGGATGGTATTGCCTCCCAGGGGATAATAGGCGGCGCCGGGCTCCAGATAGAGGGGCATTCCGGTCACTGCGGCGGGAACCGCGGAGGTCGTCCAGCCCAGGAAGCGATAGCCCTCAAAGGCTGTGGCGGTGAGAGGCAGGCTCACCTCGTCGCCGGTCATGCCGGTGACGGGGCTGCCGTAGGGCTGGCCGTTGGCGCTGTAGCTCAGGGTGAAGGGCGTTTGCGGCGCGAATTCAATGCGAATGGTGCTGTTCTCAGTGGGGTTCACGTAGAACACGCTGCCGTTCTGCATCACCTCGGCGCTGCCGGAGAGAATGGAATAGCCGGAGGTATAATAGCCGCTGTCGGGGGTGGCGGTGACCAGGTAGCCCCTGGCGCTGTAGTCCCCCAGGACCGCGGTGCCGTGCTCGCCGCTCTCCACCGTCAGCTCAAAGGGCGCGTCGCTGGTGTAGGCCTTGATGCGCAGGCTGGCGCCGTTGTCCAGCTGGCTCCAGGCGGAGTTATCCCGCAGACGGAAGAAGGAGGTGCCGGGGTGGCTGGCGTGGGTGTGGACCAGGGTCGCGAGATAGGAGCCGTTTTCCGTGTAGTCCTCGGTCTGGGTTTCATCCACGGGAATGACCATCTGGAAATTCTGGCCGCCCTGCTGGGAATCCAGGGTAAAGACCGCGGAGAATTTGTCCCCCGCCTCCACCTTGAAGGGGGAGGCGATGCGGATGGTATGGTAGCCGCTGTGGGCGATGGTGCCGGTCTGGGTGGACATCAGGGTGCCGGAGCTGGGGTCGGGGTTGGAGCCGGTAAGGTTCGTGGGGTTCTTGTAGACCTGCAGGGTATAGCCCAGCCCCTCCTCCAGGGTACAGATGGAGAAGGCCTCCACGGTCTCATGGCCGGCCGCGGTGAAGACGTTGGAAACCAGAGAGCGGTTCTGGGTCAGCGGAATCCAGCCCTTGGCGGCGTCGCCGGTGAAGCAGGTGCCGTCGTACTGGTAGAGGTGATCGTAGCTGTCCATGCCCTCCACCGTGAAGAACATGATGGGGTGACCCAGGTAGGAGGTATCCTCATAGGAGATGTAGGTGTAGCCGCCGTCGGTGGCGGAGTTGTTGCCCCAGGAGTTTTTGATGATCCAGGCGCCGTCGTTCTGGGGCTTGCTGAGGCCGGTGAAATTGGACTTGCTGTAGCTGTCGTCCCAGCCCACCAGGGTAACGCCGTGGTTGGGGCCGTAGTCGTTGCTCTCGCTGGTGCTGATGTAGCAGTAGGCGCCGCCTCTGCCGCTGTAGGAGGGGTTGTAGTAGTAGCCGATGAAGGCGGAGCCGAAGCTCTGGAGGTACTGCTTGACCGTGGCGGTGTCGCTGGGCTCAATCCAGTCCACGCTGGTCACGTGGGCCACGTCATAGGCGTAGGCGTACTTGGGATCGATGGTGCCGGAGGGGGAGGCCTCGGAGTAGGCCAGGTCCGCCTCCTCCTCGCTGGTCACACCGATCCAGCGCATCAGGGTCAGCGTCGCCTTGTAGCCGTCGCCGCCCACGTTGAGGTGGGATTCTCCCTGCAGGATGGAGCTGTCGCCGTTCGTCAGACCGTGCTCGTCATAGGAATTGGAATAGGTGAAGTAGGACAGGTGGTATTCGGACAGGTCCAGATTCGTGTCGGCAGTCGGACCGCCGCGGCCCACGGACATGCCGTTCTTGATCATGTAGGTTTCGATGGGCGAAAGGGTGCCGAAGGCCCAGCAGGTGCCGTACTGGCCGTATTGGGTCTGATTCTTGACGGAGGTGACGATGCCCAGATCCACGCTGTTGTAGTAGCTGGGCAGATCCTTCGTCTCCCCGCGGGTCGCCGTCCCGGCGGATCCCAGTCTGAGGCCGTAGGGGGTCTGTACGTGCATTCCGTTGGGCATGGGAGGCTCCGCCGCGGACTGTTCGGGTTCCGCAGGCGCGGCGGGGGCTGCCAGGGCGGTGGGCAATAGGCCCAGCACCATGACCAGGGCCAGCAGCAGGGCCAGGCTCTTGTGCAGGTGTTGTCTCATAGTGGTACTCCTTTTTGTTTCGTCCGCCGGTCCGGCGGCAGTTGTCCAAATTATAGCATATTTTTCCTTTGTTTACTGTGAAATTTGTATGAATTGGCCAGTCGCTTTCCGAATTCTCCCATTACCCTTGCTTATAGGCTTCGGGCGGAAACAGACGGCCGCCGGTCTCCCCCTTCGGAGGCCGGCGGTTCCGGGCTGAAGCGATCAACGCCTCCCGCGGCGGAGCAGAGCGATCAGATAGAACAGGAAGACCCCGGCTGCCAGCAGGACGCCGATGACGCAGGACAGGTCGTAGGTCAGGCCTTGGTTGCTCCAGGAGGTGCAGCGCCGGAGGATCTGGAAGCCGTTGCTGTTCACGATGGAGCGCCAGGTCAGAAGGCCCCAGCGCCAGCGGGGGGACGGTGATGATCAGACGCTTTTTGACGGACTTACGGTCCGGGCGGAGGGCCTCCGCCAGAATCAGCCGGGCGCTGCGGAAGGCGGTATCGCCGGAGGTAATGGAGCGGATCACCACCCCCGCCAAAGCCTATCCCAGGGGGAAGCTGACCCGCCCGGATCCGCCCCGCGCTTCCACGCGGAACACCGCCCTTTCCTCCATACGGGAGGCAGGGCTCGTTGCGGCGCTCAAGAAGCAGAAGAACGGCCCCACGGATGGGACCGTTCTTCTGTCTTTTGCTTTTTACAGTGCCAGCTTGTCCTCAATGTCGTTGATGACGTAGTAGACCATGTTGTCCTCCGGCTTGATATAGAGGCGGCAGGAGCGGATGATGGTGGCGGGATGCTTGGACTTAAAATCATCCTTGCAGCGTTCCACCAGAGCGCCGCAGTCATACTGCCGATTGGCATGCTGGACGTAAACCTCCGGGATAAACACGGCGCTCACCTGCTTGCCGGCGTTCTTGGCGGCCTCGATGACGGGCTCCGCCTTCTTGGCGGCGGACTCCGCCACGGTGCGGGCCTTGCGGACCACGGGCTCCGTCTTCTCCAGGGCGCTCTCTACGACTTCCTTTACCTTCTTTGCTGCCATATCGCAACAACTCCTTTCTATGGAAATCAATTGTATTTGTATTATACCACAGGCTGTCGGGGAAAGACAGTCTTTTTTTGTATTTTCTCCGTTTATTCTAATTTTATTCCGCTTTCGACAGGTTTTTTTGACTGTTTTTTGTCCATATTATAGAACGGGCGCTCAAATAATCAAACGCAAGGGGAGGGATTCACATGGGAAGATGGATCCGGGCCGGAGCGGTCGGGCTCTGGCTGGGGCTGCTGCTGTGTCTGCCGGTCCGGGCGGCGCCGGAAGCGCTGGTCCCCGTGGGACAGACTGTGGGGCTGGAGCTGGAGACGGACGGCGTCTACGTGGTCCAGGCAGACGGACAGGCAGGCCCGGAGGGGCTCCGGGCAGGGGACCGTATCCTGGCGGTGGACGGGCAGCCTCTGGAGGGGGCGGAGGCCCTGTGCCGTCTGGTCCGCGAATCCGGCGGAGCTCCGCTGGTGTTGGATCTGGACCGGGCGGGACAGCCCATGCAGCTTGCCCTTCGTCCCACCGGGACGGAGTCAGGCTGGCAGCTGGGGATCCGGGTTCGGGACCGGATCGCGGGCCTGGGCACCGTCACGTTCTTTGACCCGGAGACCGGGCTCTTCGGCGCCCTGGGCCACGGGGTGGACAGCGGCGAGGGCTGCGCTGCGGCAATCCGGGGCGGGCAGGCCCTGCCCGCCCGGGTAACGGAGATCCGGCGGGGCGAGGCGGGCAGCCCCGGCTCCCTCCAGGGCGGCTCCGCGGGCGGTCCTGCCCTGGGCAGCGTGGAGCGGAACACGGATCGGGGCCTCTTCGGCCACGGAAGCCCCGAGGCCCTGGGCGGAGAGCCGGTGCCCCTGGCGGACCGGGCGGAGGTGAAGCCTGGCCCGGCAGAGCTGTGGTGCAGCTTGAGCGGGGAGGCCCCGGAGCCCTACGCGGTGACCATCGAGGCGGTGCGCCTGGATCCGGAGCGCTGCCGGGACCTGCGGCTGGAGGTGACGGACTCCCGGCTGCTGGAGCAGACCGGCGGCATCGTCCAGGGCATGTCCGGCTCCCCCATCCTCCAGAACGGCAAGCTGGTGGGGGCCGTGACCCACGTGCTGGTGCGGGACCCCACCCGGGGCTACGGCATTCTGATCGGCCACATGCTGGAGGCCTGGGAAACAGAACAGGAGCGGGCGGCTTAGCCGCCCGCTCCCCGATCGGGACAGTGTTTACTTGGCCTCGGTCTGGACCGGGTTCATCGCCTCCAGCTCCTTGAGCTCGTCCATCAGCGCCTGCATGCCCTCCTCGTCCTGGGGCATGTTCATGACGATGCCCACCAGGCCCAGATAGGGCTTGCTGGCGTACTTGGCGAACAGGGAGCCGGGCTTGGACTTCTCCGCGGTGTCCCGCAGGGCGGTGATGGCGCCCACGGAGCTGACGGTCAGGAGGATCGCCATTACGATGGCGACGGCGCCTACGATGATGGCGCCCATGCCCCTGCCGCCGGCCTTCCTGGCCTTGATGCCCAGAATCAGACCGATCAAGCCCAGCAGCAGGGCAATGCCGCCGCCGATGGCGCCGAAGATAAAGGTCAGAAACAGGGCCACGGCGATGCCCAGCAGTGCCAGGATGACGCCCAGAATGGGATGTCCGCTTTTCGCGTTGGGTTCCATTTTTTCTCCTTTCATATCTGCTCTCCCGCAGGAGAGGATGTGGATTACTTGACGTCCTTCTTGTTGAAGATCCGGACGGACAGCCACAGGAACACACAGATCACCGCGGCAGAAACCGCCAGCACGGTGACGGTGTCCGGGTCCCGGTCCTGCAGCAGCTGGTCGGGCATATAATCTCCGATGAGGAAGTCCTTCTTGGGGAAGATCCGGTCCAGGCCGGAGTCGATGCCCAGATAGACCAGGGAGAGCAGGCCGGTGCCGAAGAGCACCGCGAAGACTGTCCCCAGGGACTTGCTCTGCAGGGCGGAGGTGAACAGCAGCAGGATGGCGCAGATGCTCTCCAGCAGCAGCAGACGCAGAAGCAGGATCCGCAGGCTGTCCGCCACGGCCTCATCCACCACGATCCGCTGGAACAGAACGGTGCCCAGCAGATAGCCCAGGATGGCCGTCAGCACGAACAGCAGGTTGTGGGGGATGGAGGCCAGGAACTTGGACAGCACGGTGAGGCCCCGACTGGGCACCTGTCCGGCGATGTTCTTGACATAACCGTTTTCCATGTCCGCGTAGAAGAAGCCGCAGACGGAGAGCAGGGTCAGCATGGAGCTCAGCATGCCGGGCTGGCTGCTGATGATCCCGGAGAGCTTCGCCGTCTTGGGGAAGGCCTCCTCCGGCACCCCCAGCAGGCTGGCCAGATCGAAGATCAGCCAGGACAGCGGCGTCGCGATCAGGGCGAAGAGGAAGGTCAGGATCAGGCAGGCCCAGAAGCTCTTGGCCTTCCGCATCCGGTAGAGATCCATACGAAGCAGATTAGCCATTGTGCTTCCCTCCTGTCATATTCAGATAATAGTCCTCCAGGGTCACGCTGTGGTCGCTGAGCTCCCGCAGGTCGATTCCCGCCTCCACAACGGTCCGGGCCATGAGGGGGGTCTCCTCCAGCCGCTCGGTGACCCGCAGGCCGCCCCGGTCGTCCGCCGCGGCGTGGATCCCCACCCGCTCCAGCGCCAGCGCGGCCGCGTCGTTGTCGGAGGTGCGCAGCAGCACGTACTGCTCGCTGCGGCGGTGCAGCTCCTCCAGGGTGAACTCATCCAGCAGGATGCCCTCATGGATGACGCCGTAGGCGTCCGCCAGCTTGGACAGCTCCTCCAGGATATGGCTGGAGATCATGATCGTGATGCCCTTCTCCTTCCGCAGACGGGTCAGAGTGTCCCGGACCTCCGCGATGCCCTGGGGGTCCAGGCCGTTGATGGGCTCGTCCAGGATAATGAGCCTGGGGTCTCCCACCAGGGCCAGGCCGATGCCCAGGCGCTGCCGCATGCCCAGGGAATAGGATCTGGCGGGCTTTTTCCGGTCTGTTTCCCCCAGACCGATGAGCTGCAGCAGCTGCTCCACGTAGCCCTGGGGCTTGATGCCCATGGCCAGGCACTTGATCTTCAGATTTTCATAGGCGGAGAGACGGGGATACAGGCCGGGCTGCTCGATCAGCACGCCCACGTTCCGAAGCTCCTTCCGCATCTCGGCGCCGGTCTTCCCAAAGAGGGAATAGCTGCCCCGGGTGGGGGTGGACAGACCGCTGATCATCCGCATGATGGTGGTCTTGCCCGCGCCGTTGCGCCCGATCAGGCCGTAGATCTGGCCCTCCCGGATGTGGAGGCTGACGTCCTTCGCGGCCTCCTTCTGGCCGTAAACCTTGGTCAGCTCGTTGGTTTCAAGGATGTATTCCATGCATGTCCTCCCAATCACGGTTTGCTATAGAACGTCCCGCAGCAGCTCCCGCGTCCGGGCTTCGATGGTCCCGGCCCTGGGGCCCAGGAAGTCCACCGCCTTCAAATACTGGGAATAGCCGATCTCCGTTCCGTGGATGTCGCTGCCCAGGGCCACGATACTGCCTCCGTCGATCCAGGGCAGCAGGCGGCGCCGGTGGAAGCGGCGGCTCAGGGGCTCCGCGTTCAGCTGCCCCAGAAGGCCCATGCCGAAGAGATTGTTGATGACCGTGGGATCGTAGCGGTCCACATGGGCCAGCACGGGGACGATGCCCCCGTCCATCAGCCGCTCGAAGGTCTCCGTCATCCCGCCGGGCAATCCCCGGAAGGGCAGCTCGCAGAGCATGACCCGGGTGCCGGGAACGCAGAGGGCCTCCAGGCCCTCCAGATGGTCCAGACCCACGCACATATGGACCTCCGCACCGGCCAGGATCCGGATCGGTCCCTGATATTTGTCCAGCAGCTCCTCATAGGCCAGCTGCCGCTTCCGGCAAAAGCTGCCGAACTCATCGCTCTGGGGGTAAAAGTGGGTGGTTGCGATGATGACGTCGATCCCCGCCTGCTCCGCCAGCTTCAGCTGCCGCAGTGAGGTACGCAGGCCGTCGCTGCCGTGATCGGCGCCGGGCAGAACGTGCGCATGAAAGTCCAGCATGACCTTTCCCTCTTTCCTTCGCAGAAATGGATGCGCTTATGCTTGATTCGTGCCGCCGGAATCGCCGGTTTTGTCGCCGGTCAATGACTCGGTGCTCTCCTTTACCTCATAGCCGCTGTAATAGCTGCTGTAGTAGCCCCGGCCATAGCCCCGCCGGTAGTAGCCTCTTTTGTAATAAGTGGAGCGGTAGCCGCCGTAGTGGGAGCCGGCCTTGCCCGTCACGTCGTTGAGCACGATGCCCACCACGTTGCCGTTCATCTGCTGGACGGTCTCCAGCGCGTAGGACAGCTCATAATAGTGGTTCTTGCCGCTCTGGACCACGAAGACGTAGCCCGTGATTTTCTCCGCCAGGATGGCCGCGTCGGTGACCAGGTTGACGGGGGGCGTGTCGATGATCACGTAGTCAAAAAAGTCCTTCACGTAGGCCAGCAGATTGTCCATCTGCTTGGAGCCGAAGAGCTCCGCCGGGTTGGGGGGGATCTGGCCGGAGGTCAGAACGTGGAGATTTTCCACCTCGGTCTTGCGGATCTTCACCTCGTTGGTGAGGCCCGCCAGGATCTCGGACAGTCCGTTCTTGTTCTCCAGCCCAAAGTAGCGGTGGACTGTGGGTTTCCGCATGTCGCCGTCGATCAGCAGCACCTTCTTGGACGTGGAGGCGATGGAGATGGACAGGTTTACGGCGTTGGTGGTCTTGCCGTCGTGCATCATGGCGGAGGTGATGGCAAAGACCGGGCATTTTTCACCCCGACCGGTGAACAGCAGCTTCGCCCGGATGGAGTTGTAGGCCTCCCGGATGGCGAAGGGGCTGGAGGGAGAGAGCATCCGCTGTTTGGCGGCTGCCTGGGTCTGGGGCGCGGTCAATCGAGGTTTCCGAAACAGCATCGTCTCACTCCTTTGCGGTATTCTGCTTCTCCAGGGCGGCCAGCTGCGGCACGGAGCCCAGGACGGGGATGTTGTATTGCTTGCTCAGATCCTCTTCGCTCCAGATGGTGGTATCGGTCAGCGCCCGGATGACCACCAGCGCCGCGGCGATCAGCAGGCCGATGGCGACACCGGTAACGGTATTGCCCCGCACGTCGGGAGAATAGGGGCTGCCGGGGTCCTCCGCCGCGTCCAGGATCTTGGCCTCGCCGCCCACGATCTCCTGGATCTTGACGCCGGCGGCCTCCGCGATGGTGTTGGCGATGGTCTGGAGATTGTTCCGGTCCGAGGAGGAGAAGGTGGCCGTGAAGATCTCGGTGTTGGTGGTGCTGACGGCGGTCATGTTCTTCAGACCGCTGTAGCTGTAGAAATAGCCCCCCGGCGCCTTGATCCCCATCTCCTTGAGCCGGTCCGCGGCCTCCTTCATCACCACGTTGCTGCGCAGCACGTAGGAATAGGTGCTGGCCAGCTGACGGCTGATGCCAATGGTATTGACGTTCCCGTCCTCGTCGTCCGCCTTGCTCTGGGCGTAGAAGGTGACGCTGGTGCGGTACATTTTGGGGATCTTATAGGTGGTGTAGGCCCAGGCGCCGGCGCCGACGACGGCCCCCGCCAGAAGGATAATGAGCAAATGGGCAAGCAGCGTATGGACGATATCCATAACGGTCAATTGGGATTTGTTCAATTCAGTTCCCGCCTTTGTTGTTGTTTTTCAGCTTACTATATCACTTTTTTTCCAAAAAAACAACGGAAATTTTTGCAAACAGCATAAATTTCCGTTGTTTTCTTCCGTTTTTCCTTTTACAGCAGCGACAGAAGCCGGATCAGCGCGCCGATCAGCCCCAGCGCCAGCGCCAGAAGGCCGAAGGACAGGCCGATCCGACGGCCCGGTGCGAGGGCCTCCAGCCTGTTGGAGACGGCTCGGGAAACAGCTTCGGCTCCGGCGAAGATTCCCCTGGCAGCGGGTTCGCTGAGCCGGTTTTCCCCGAAGCCCACGGCGGCCCCTTCGACTGACTTCCACACGCCCCGGGCCAGGGGGACCGTCAGCCGGTTCTCCCCGAAGAGCAGGGCGATCCGGCGGGCCGCCCTCCGAAGGCCCCGGCACAGGGGGACCGTCAGCCGATTCTCCCCGAAGAGCAGGGCGATCCGGCGGGCCGCCCTCCGAAGGCCCCGGCACAGGGGAACCGTCAGCCGGTTCTCCCCGAAGAGCAGGGCGATCCGGCGGGCCGCCCTCCGAAGGCCCCGGCACAGGGGGACCGTCAACCGATTCTCCCCGAAGATGGCGGAGATCCAGCCAAAAATCCCCGGCAGGAGCTTCAGCAGCAGGGGCCGGTAGACCAGCTCCTCCAGGTCCAGCCTCCCGGGCCAGCGGTTGACATAATTCCCGTCTTTCCGCATCCAGGTCCGGACGAGCAGCAGATAGACCGCCGCCCCGATGGCCAGGGATACGGCGCCGCCCTTGAGATTTTCCAGGGAGAGATAGCGGACCGCGTGGGCAAGAGGCTCCCCGTGGAGGAAGTCCGTTCCCAGATCCGCCAGAGCGTTCATGCTGAGATCGGCGGTGAAGCCCAGGATGGGGATCACCGCCCCGGAGCAGCCCAGGGCCAGGGCGGCGGGCCGGCTGAGCCAGTCCTTGTCGGCGTCGAACTCCGTCTGCCGGGTGGGGTGCTTCTCCACGAAGATGGCCACGAAGAGCTTGGTCATATAGGCCGCCGTCAGGCCGCCGGAGAAGAGGAAGATCCACTCCACCGCCTTCAGCGGCCAGCCGTAATGGGGCAGCCCCTCCAGGATGGCCTCGTGAAGCAGGGTCTTGCTGACATAGCCGTTCAGCAGGGGTACCCCGCTGATGCCCATGGCACCCAGCAGGAAGCAGAGCATCAAAAGCGGCTTGCCCCGGCCGAAGCCCCGGATCTCGTTCAGATCCAGCCGGTGCAGATTCCGGTAGACGGCGCCGGCGCAGAGGAAGAGCACCAGCTTGAACAGGGAGTGGTTGACCATGTGCAGCAGCGTGCCCCGGGCGGCCAGAGCGTTCTCCTCCCCCAGCAGGCAGATCATGCCCACGCCGCTGAGGATGAAGCCGATCTGGGACATGGAGGAGCAGGCCAGGGTCCGCTTCAGGTCCACGGAGAACAGGGCCAGCACCGCCCCCAGCAGCATGGTCACGGCGCCCAGGCCCAGGATCAGGGCGCCCCAGGCGGGGTCGCCCCGGAAGAGATTGCAGGAAATGGCCAGGATGCCCCAGACGCCGGTTTTGGTCAGAGCGCCGGAGAGCAGGGCCGAGGCGGGCGCCGGGGCCACGGGATGGGCCTTGGGCAGCCAGATGTGTACCGGGAACATGCCCGCCTTGGCCCCGTAGCCAAGGAGGATGCAGCCCCCGGCGACGTAGAGGGTCGGAGACCGTCCGGCAGCCCGGGCCGCGGCGCAGAGCTCGGAGATCCGCAGGGTCCCCAGGCTGTTCCACAGCAGGAACAGGCCCATGAGGGCCGCCAGGCCGCCGATCACCGCCACCGCCAGATAGGTCTTGGCGGCCTTGATTGCCCCCGCCGTCTCCTCCTGGATGACCCAGGCAAAGGAGGTGAAGGACATGATCTCAAAAAACACAAAGGAGGTATAGAGGTCCGCCGCCAGGAAGACCCCCATGGTGGCCCCCAGGGTCAGAAGCTGGAAGAAATAGTAGCGGTTGCGCTTGCGGTGATGGGCGAAGTAGTCCGGGGAAAAGAGCAGGGTCATGGCCCACATTCCGGCAAAGATCAGCGTATAGATCCGGCGGAAGCCGTCCAGCTCAAACCGGAAGCCCAGGACGCAGAGCTCCGGCAGCGCGGCGCTCCCGCCCCGCAGGGCAGCCCAAAGGGCCAGGGCCAGCTCCAGAAAGCCCGCGGCGACGACGAAGCCGTTTCGCAGGGACTTGGAGCGACGCCCCAGCAGCCAGCTCATCGGCGCCAGCGCCATCGGCATCAGGATCAATAGAAGGATCAGCATGGGAGCCCTCCCGGAAGGTTTCATGAAGGCTTGCGGCCTTTTGCCGGCCGCGCTGGGGCAAAGCGGAGGCGGTCGGCACCGTCAGCGGCTCAGAACAGGCCAGCGGCCAGACTGCTCAGCGCCCGGACCAGGCCGGAGGAGAAAATGCCCAGGCCCAGCGACAGGGCCGCCAGCAGCAGCAGAGGCGCCCACATCAGCGGGCCGCCCTCCCGGTTCCGGGCGGGGATCGCTTTCAGGTCCCTGCCGGGGAAAAAGCCGTCGATGGTGATGGGAAGCAGGTAGCCCGCCGTCAGCAGGGCGGAGATCAGCAGCACCACAGGCACCAGCCAGTTGAACACCGGCAGGCCGGAGTCCAGGGCCCCCTCCGCCAGATACCACTTGCTGATAAAGCCGGAGGCGGGGGGAATGCCCACCAGGGCCAGGGCACCCAGGGTAAAGGACCAGAGGGTTTTGGGCATGGCCTTCCCCACGGCCTTCAGCTCCTCCACCCGGTGAAGACCCATGTTGTGGATGAAGGAGCCCGCGCACAGAAAGAGCAGCATCTTGACGCAGGCGTGGAAGATCACGTGGAGCAGACCGCCGGTGAGCCCCGCGGGGCTCAGCAGAAAGAGACCCGTCAGTACGTAGGAAATCTGGGACACGGAGGAGTAGGCCAGCCGTTTCTTGAAGACCTTCTCCCGGTATGCCATCATGGAGCCCATGAACACCGTCAGCAGGGCCAGGCCCAGCAGACTGTAGTGGACCCAGCTGCCCGCCAGGAAGGCGGGACCCACGCAGTAATACAAAAGCCGCAAAATCGCCAGCACGCCCGCCTTGGCGATGATGCCGGAGAGGACGGCGGAGGCGGGGGCAGGCGCCACCGGGTGGGCCGTGGGCAGCCAGCCGTGGAGGGGATACATACCCGCCTTGGCGCCGAAGCCGACGATGCCCAGGAAGACCAGCACCCGCAGCAGCGTCTCATGGCCCGCGACGGCCGCCGGGTCCAGGCTGCCCCCCGGCACGAAGTCCAGGGTGGCGCAGTACTTGCTCAGGAAGAAGATGGCGCACAGCGCCAGAAAGGCGCCGGCCATGGAATAGAACAGGTATTTGAAGGCGGCCCGGATGGATTCCTCCGTGCGGTCATACAGCACCATGGGCATGGAGCAGAGGGTCGCCAGCTCAAAGAACAGGTACATGGTGGTCAGGTTCCCGGCCAGATCCATGCCCGCCAGGGCGCCCAGGGCCAGCAGGTAAAAGGAAAAGAAGCCGCATTCCCCCTTGCCGGGCTCCAGATAGGAGAAGGCATAGACCCCGGTGATCAGAAAGCCGTAGGCCGCCACCGCCAGGAAGAGCCTGGAGACGCCGTCCAGCCGAAGGCTGACCCTGAGACGGTCGGTCATGGCAAAGAGCGTCAGCTCCGCCTGGGGCTGAAGCAGCAGGACCGTTACAGCCCCGGCCTCCAGAATGAGGACGGCCAGTACCGCGGCCCGCAGGCTTCGGCTGCCGCGCCGGGCCAGGGGCAGCAGCGCGCCGCCCAGCAGGGGCAGCAGCACCGTACAGATCAGAAGCAGCTTTGTCATGGGGAACCCTCCTAAATCGTATTCGTTCATCGGAAGCCGGATCGGGATGCGAAGGACTCCCATTCCGGCAGCTCCCGCCGGGGCGGACCTTCTCCGGATCCGGCGGCACCGCGGGCGGGAACGCAGCGGCGGATCCCCTGTGATCCCCCGCGGCCCGCGGGAATCGTCCGTATTTTATTCATTATACCACAGCATGTTCCGCTTTGCACGGTTTTTTTCCAAAGAAGCGGAAAAAGGTTTGACAAGTCGGAGAAAATCCGCTAAAATGGGGGCGCAACCGGGCCGGACAGCCGCGCGGGACGGTCGAAAGGCCCACCGTGAGGAAAGTCCGGGCTCCACAGGGCAAGGATAACGGGTAACGCCCGCCGAAGGCGACTTCAGGAAAAGTGCAACAGAAATAGTCCGCTGCGCCCGCCGCAGCAAGGGTGGAAAAGTGAGGTAAGAGCTCACTCGCCGGCTGGAGACTGTCCGGCGCTGTAAACTCTATCCGGAGCAACACCGTGGAGGAGACGCATGGCTGGCCCGGCCGTCTCCGGGGAGGTGGCATGGAGCGTGCCGGCAACGGTACGACAAGATAGATGGCTGTCTAAGACAGAACCCGGCTTACAGACCCGATTGCCGGAAGTCCCCGCCCACGGCGGGGACTTTTCGTATAGATCCCCGGGCCCCGGCATAGGCTGTTCGGGTGATGGTTTTGACGATCTCTGTTTCGCCCGGCTTCTGGCTCCTTCTGCTGGCCTTCTGCCTTCTGGACCGCAGCGGCGCGGCGGGGCCGTTCCTGCTGGCGGCGGGGCTCCATGAGGCGGGACATCTGCTGGCGCTCCATCTGACGGGCATCCCGGTGCTGGCGCTGGAGCTCCGGGGCACCGGGGCCGTGATCCGGGCGGAGCTGCCGGGAGACCGGCGGGAGGCTCTGGCCCTGGCCGCCGGGCCCGGGCTGAATCTGCTGCTGGCCCTGCTGTTCCGGCGGCTTTGGCCCATGTTCGGCCTCTGCAGCCTCTGTCTGGGCCTGGCAAACCTCCTCCCCCTGCCCGGACGGGACGGGGGCAGGCTGGCAAATTTATGCCGGAAACGCAAGAATCCCCTTGCGAAAACGGGGCAGGACTGGTAGAATAGAGGCAATCATCCATGAAACAATGAAACCATGAAGCTGTGAAAGCATGAAAACGCTGTGGGAGTTTCCATTTCTCCGATCTGGAACATGCGTTCAGCTCGTCCCGAAGGGGCGCCGAAATCGTTCCACCGTTTCATCATTTCATCTTCCTCGGCAAATCCCATCCTGCCTGAACCTGTAAATGAGGTAAATTCCATGAATCAACGAATCGACGCCGCCCTGGCGCGCATTCTGCCCCGGGTGCAGAAGCCGGCCCGCTACGTGGGCGGCGAATACAATCAGACCGTCAAGGAGCTTTCCGGCGTCGACACCCGGATGGCCTTCTGCTTCCCGGACACCTATGAGATCGGCATGTCCAACCTGGGGCTGCGGATCCTCTACGGCATCGTGAACCGGATGGAGGGGGTCTGGTGCGAGCGGGTCTTCACCCCCTGGGGGGATATGGAGGACGAGATGCGGGCCGCCGGACTGCCCCTCTTTGCTCTGGAGAGCCACGACCCGGTGGGCGATTTCGATCTGATCGCCTTCTCCGTGGGTTATGAGATGAGCTACACCAACATTCTGACCATGCTGGATCTGGCGGGGATCCCCCTCCGGGCGGCGGATCGGAAGGGTTTGCATCACATTGTTTTCGCGGGAGGGGCCTGCACCTACAATCCGGAGCCCCTGGCGGACTTCATGGACTTTTTCTCCCTGGGCGAGGGGGAGGAGAGCACCGTGGAGATCGTCAACTGCTACCGAAGCGCCAAACGGCGGGGCCTTTCCAAGGAGGAATTTCTGTGGGAGCTGGGGAAGATCCCCGGGGTCTACGTGCCCTCCCACTACGTTCACAGTTACAAGCCCGACGGCACGCTGGAGGCCATCACGCCCCTGGCCGGTGCCCCGGAAAAGGTGACCAAGCGCATCGTCCAGGACCTGGACAAGGCATGGTACCCCACGGAACCCATCGTGCCCATGACGGAGATCGTCCACGACCGGATGAATCTGGAGGTGATGCGGGGCTGCATCCGGGGCTGCCGCTTCTGCCAGGCGGGCTACACCTACCGGCCCGTCCGGCCCCGGAAACCGGAAACCCTGTATGAGCAGGCGGTCCACGCCCTGGAATTCTCCGGGGACAGCGAGATCACCCTCTCCTCCCTCTCCACCTCCGACTACAAGTATCTGGAGCCCCTGACGGACCGGCTGACGGAGTACTGCGCCGCCCGGAACATCAACATGTCGGTGCCCTCCCTGCGGGCGGACAATTTCTCCCGGGATCTGATGCTGAAGCTGCAGAAGGTGCGGAAAAGCGGTCTCACCTTCGCCCCGGAGGCGGGGACCCAGCGGCTGCGGGACGCCATCAACAAGAACGTCACCGAGGAGGACATCCTCAAGACCTGCGAGATTGCCTTTGCCGGGGGCTGGAACAACGTGAAGCTCTACTTCATGCTGGGGCTGCCCACGGAGACCGACGAGGACGTGATCGGCATCGGGGATCTGGTCTACAAGATCTACAACACCTGGAAGGCCCACGCCGCCAACAAGAAGCGGGGCGTCCGCATCCACGTGGCCACCGCCTTCTTCGTGCCCAAGCCCTTCACCGGCTTCCAGTGGGAGCGGCAGATCACGCCGGAGGAGTATCTGCGGCGCTGCAGGCTTTTGAAGGAGCACATGAACAACAAGAGCGTGGAGTACAACTACCACGAGGCCAAGCTCTCGGAGCTGGAGGCGGTGCTGGCCCGGGGCGACCGGCGGCTGGGAGCCGTCATTGAGGCCGCCTGGCGGCGGGGCGCCAAGCTGGACGGCTGGATGGAATACTTTGACTACGACAAGTGGATCGCGGCTCTGGACGAATGCGGCATTGACCGGCACTTCTACACCACCCGGGGCTTCGGATCCGATGAGATCCTGCCCTGGGACAGCATCGACCCCGGCGTTTCCAAGCGCTTTCTGCTGCGGGAACGGGAACGGGCCTACCGGAGCGAAATCACCCCCGACTGTCGCCATGGCTGCGCGGGCTGCGGCGCCAACCGGCTGCTGGAATGCGGGGTGTGCGACCCCTGACCAGCCGTAGGGGTGCTCATGGAGCGCCCGCCGTCCACACACAATTGAAAGTTGAAAATTGATAATTGAAAATGTCGGTGTCTTTCAAATTGCCATTTGAAAGATGAAAACAGAATTAGAGCTCCCGATCCTTCCGGTCTTTTCAAATTCATTTTGCAGATGGCAATCTGCAAAATACCCTCATTTTCAATTCTCAACTTTCAATTCTCAATTCCGACGATAATCGACTGTCTGACGAGGGGGATACCATGTCAAGATTATTATTCGCAAAAGAAGGGGCGGCGATCTGGTCCTCCCATTTGGATCTGATGCGGGCGCTGATGCGGAGCTTCCGTCGGGCGGGCATCGACCTGAAGCACAGCCAGGGCTTCACCCCCCACCCGGAGCTGTCCATTCTGATGCCCCTGTCCGTGGGGGTGGAGAGCCAGTGCGAGATCGCGGAGTTCACCCTGGCGGAGGGCTGCGTCCTGCCGCCGGAGGAGATCGTCTCCCGGCTGAACCCGGTACTCCCCGCGGGCATCCGGGCCCTGGACTGCTGGGAGGGGGGCAGGAAGGCCGGAAAGCTGGCCTGGCTGCGGGCAAGGCTGACCCTGGCCTATGAGGAATCAGAGGCCAGGGATCCGGGATCTGGAGACGGGGGGGCGGATTCCCCGACCCCGCCGCGCTCCGCGCAGAACGACAGGCTCGAGGCGCTGCGGGAGCTCTTTGCCCGGCCGTCTCTGACGGTGGAGAAGCACAGCAAAAAGGGTCCCGTGGAAACAGACATCGCGCCGATGATCCGGGAGCTGACGGTCTCCGCCGCGGCGGGGGACGCCGTTGTGATCGAGGCCGTGGTGGCGGCCCAGAATCCCACCCTCAATCCCCTGCTGCTGGTAACGGCCATTGAGACCCGGCTGCCGGAATACAAGCCGGCGCAGGTCCGGTGCCGTCGGCTGGAGCTCTACGACGAAGACATGCAGGTTTTCAGATGATACCTTTCCCCTTCCGGGGAAAAACCGGGCGCGGCCATTTGGACCGCGTCCGGTTTTCCTTTGTTCGTCCCCCTATTGCCCGGCCCTGGCGGCCTTTTCCAGCAGACGGGTCCGCTCCGCCTTGGCCAGCTGCAGCTCCACCTCTTCCGTGAGGCCCCATTCCTGCTCCAGCAGGGCCACGATGCGGTCACAGGTCTGGGCGGCCCTCCGGTAATCTCCCCGGATCTCCCAGATGTCCGAGATGGCCTTGAGCTCGTCCTGGAAGCGGGGCCGCCGGGGCTCCAGCTCAAAGGATCGCTCATAGAGGGCGATGGCCCTGTCGTAGTCGCACTTGGCGGCGTAGTACTGGGCGGCCTCGAAGAGCCAGACGAAGTCGTCCGGGTACCGCCGGCCCAGCTCCTCGATGATCCGGTCCGCCGCCGGCGCGTCGAAGCGGGCCAGGGCGATGTAGGCCCGGTAGACGCCCACGTGGACGGGGTTGACGTTGGGCAGGGCGGCGTAGCGTTCCAGCAGGGCCTCCGCCTCGTCTGCCCGGTGATCCGCCAGCAGATTGTCAAAGAGATAGGCGTAGGGCAGCTCCTGCTCGGGGTTCGCCTCCACCAGCTCCCGGTAGAAGTCCACGGCCTTGTGGTGATTGGCGATGTTCCAGTCCCAGGCCGCGTGTCCCTCGGCCATTTGCAGCATGTACTGGCAGTTTTTTTCGCCGGGAGCCCTGCGGATGGCCTCCTTGGCCCAGCGCCTGACCCGCTCCGCGTCGGCGTACATCCGGTGCCAGTAGAGGTAGGCCAGCAGCTCCGTGGCCCGCTTTTCATGGGCTTTGTCGCCAAGCTGCTCCTTCAGGAAGTCCTCGTACTCCCGGAAGAGCTCCTGGGGCAGGTTCTTCTCCATGTCCAGGCTGTTTTCGATGCGGTTCAGCCGCTGCTCGGCACTGAGATCGAAGAGCTCGTCGATGCTGACGCCGAAGCGCTCCGCCAGCCGGGGCAGCAGGGTGATGTCCGGCATGGCGGCGCCGGTCTCCCACTTGGACACCGCCTGGGCGCCGAGGCCCAGCTGCTCCGCCAGCTGCTCCTGGGTCAGCCCCGCCTTAAAGCGCAGCTGCCGGATCTTTTTTCCGAATTCCATTCTGGATTCCTCCTTTTTTCGCCGCTGTTTGCTTGCAGGCTTATCATAGCGGAAGCCGGGCGAAAAAGCAAGCAACCCGTCTGCGAGTTCGCCCGCCTGTCGGGCGAGAAGGAAAAACCGGCGGCGGGCGCCTGTGTCAGGGGCGCCCGCCGCCGGACTGCTTCAGCGGTGGAACAGATTCTTGCTCTGGTACTTGGGGGTGCAGGTGACCCGCATGCCCAGACGCTTGTAGGTGGCGGCATCCTGCTCCCCCAGGATCACGGTGGAGTGGACCTCGCATTCCCGGAGCCGGGTCAACTTCTTCATGGCCTTGGCGGCGTACTCGTCGGTGGCGGCGGAGATGGCCAGGGCAATCAGGATCTCATCGGAGTGGAGCCGGGGATTCTTGCCGCCCAGATACTTGGTCTTGAGGCTCTGGATGGGCTCGATGGCCTCCCGGGAGACCAGGTGCCGGGGGTGCTCGATGTGGGCCAGGGACTTCACCGCGTTCAGCAGGGCTGCGGCGGCGGGGCCCATGAGCTCGGACATACCGCCGATGACCAACTCGCCGTTGGGCAGGTGGATGCAGACGGCGGGCTCGCCGGTCTCCTCCTCCGCCTGGGTTGCCCGGGCCACCACGGGCCGGATGGCCGGGGTGACGGAGGCCTGCTTCATCAGCAGCTCCAGCTTGAAGACGGTCTCGTCGCTGCCGGTGCCCTTCCGCTGGTCGCAGAGTGCGTCATAGTAGCGGCGGACGATCTCCTGGCGGGAGGCCTCGCAGACCACGTCGTCATCCACGATGCAGTTGCCCACCATGTTGACGCCCATGTCCGTGGGGGACTTGTAGGGGCAGCTGCCCATGATCTTCTCGAAAATGGCCTGCAGGACGGGGAAGACCTCCACGTCCCGGTTGTAATTCACCGTGGTCTCCCCGTAGGCAGCCAGGTGGAAGGGGTCGATCATATTCACGTCGTTGAGATCCGCGGTGGCGGCCTCGTAGGCCAGGTTCACCGGGTGCTTCAGCGGCAGGTTCCAGATGGGGAAGGTCTCGAATTTGGCGTAGCCCGCGCTCTCCCCCCGCTCATAGTGGTGGTAGAGCTGGCTCAGGCAGGTGGCCATCTTGCCGGAGCCGGGACCCGGGGCCGTCACCACCACCAGGGGCTTGCTGGTCTCGATGAAGTCGTTTTTGCCGTAGCCCTCGGCGGAGACGATCCTGGTGATGTTGTGGGGATAGCCCTCGATGGGATAATGCGTGTAGACCTTGATGCCCAGGTGCTCCAGGCGGCGGCGGAAGGCGTCCGCGGCGCCCTGGCCGGAATACTGGGTGATGACCACGCTGCCCACGTAGAGCTTCTCCGCCCGGAAGGCGTCGATCAGCCGGAGCACGTCCTCGTCGTAGGTGATGCCCAGATCGCCCCGGACCTTGTTCT
>CAMNHH010000018.1 GCA_946539175.1 uncultured Clostridia bacterium
GCTTGATCTTCTTCCCGGACTGCGGTGCGAAGTCGCATTTCAGCGCAGCCAAGAGTCAGTGATCTTGCGGATTTCGTCTGGAATTATGAAGCAGTCTTCCTTTATATGCTTTCCCGCAAAACGGAGGCAGAGAAAAAAGCAGAGCTTAGCGCAATGCGGCAGCGCTTGACCGCAGCCCAGAGCCGAATCTCCGAGATCGACCGGGTTATTTCCAGGCTGTATGAAAACAACATCCTGGGAAAAAGCTCAGACGAGCGCATTTCCAAGATGTCGGCAGACCTAGCGTCGAAGCAGAAATCGCTGGAAGCGGAGGCCGCTGAGATTGAGCAGAAGCTCCGGGGTGGGGACAAGGCAGGCGTTGATCTATGGATGGGTACTTTAATGATAAAGGATTTTTCTCCTATGCTCAATTCTTTTTTCTAAAATAGGGCCAGGCTCATCGCCTGACCCCAAAATTTATTATAGTACCAAAAGAAACAGTGCAGCCCCCCAAAAGGGGCTGCACCATTCCAACAAGGAAAACCTTCCTTATACGCCTCTGGCATTTGCCTGCGCCGGTTTTCTGATATTTTTGCCTCATTTATGAGCTTGCGTCAGAATTTACCGCCGCCTCCACCGTGGGTCGCACCGGAGGAGCTGACGTGGGTTGAACTGCCGCCGCCTCCACCGGAGCGTTGGGTCTCAATGACCCGGGAGGGGGTATTGGCGTACAGATAAATATCCCGGTTGCGGTCCAGATGCATGCTGTCGGGCCGCCGATAGTTCGTCGCGTCATAATTGGCCCGGACGGATTTCAGCTGGGACCGGAGTCCCGCAGAGGGAATAAAGGCAATCAGGAATCCCACGACAAGGGCGATCAGCGTGGTTTTAATGATGCCGGGTTTCTGCCGGACCCCGCGAAAGCTGTCGAAGTCCGCCTGGAACGCTTCCAACTCTTCCTCGGAAAGCGTGCCGTTATAGGCGGAAAGCATGGTGTCCACAACGCTCAGAAAGTCCTGGAAGCCTCTGGAATAGTCTCCGTTGGAAATACGGTCCTTGGCCTTGCTGAAGGCATACTGAATCCCATCGTCCGTGAAAGCCTGAATGGCGTTTCCCCGGGTGGAGATCCACCAATCACGGTCCTCCATGGAAAGCAACAAAAGCAGGCCGCTCCGATCCGCTCCCTGACCGTATCCGTTGTAATCAAAGTAGTCGTCTGCGTATTCCATGGCGGTTTTGCCGTCCAGACCGTCAACCGTCAGCAGCACCACGTCGTTGCCCTGCTTTTGGCTGATCTGCTGGGCCAGCGTGTTGAGCTGCTGCTCCTCACTGTCGCTCAGAAGCTCTCCATTGTCTACCACGTAGCTGTTTTCTCCGGTGGAGGTGATCTGGATCGTAAGGCTGTCTTCAGCCCAAACTGTCATGGAAAGGCTGAGTACCAGCAGCAGGCAGAGAAGGATTGGAAGAATCCGTTTCATTTCACCGCCCCCTTTCACAGCAGGAAGAAGTACAGGACCAGCCAACTGATTCCCGCGGCGATGGCCGTGTAAATCAGATGCCATTTCCAGTACAAATTCTTGTCCACAGGCATGTCGCCCACAATTTTTCCGGTCTGCCCGTTCATGGCGAACTGATAGTTCTTCCCCTGATAGGAGGTGGTGAGCAGCCACACCGGATACATGGCATATTTGGCTTTACCGTTGTGTACCTGGATGGAGGAGCCCTGGGGTGTTACAGTGCCATAACCAAGCGCGGTGGCCGTAAAGGCCTCGGTGGTGCTGTTCTTGATGCGCTGGTTCGCCCGGTCGATGCTGGCCGTGGCGTCCACGTCATATTTATCCGCGTAATAGCCGGAAAGGTAAGCGGTCTGGAAGGGGACAGCTTCCCGCATATCGAAGGGCTCGATGGATTCCATCATGGTGTCGTCCATCTTCGTGGATCCATCCACGGGAACGTCGTCGAAGCTCAGCCCGCCCTGGCGATCCAGGCGGAAGTGGGTGATTTCCGTGAATTCTCTGTTTCCGGACCGCCACATTCTGGTGCGTGTAGCGTGGAAGTTGAACTGAGCGTCAACGTCGGCGCCGTAGAGCCAGAAGGGAACGTAAACGCCCTTGATCTCATCCAGATGGCTATCCTTGGTAAACAGCCGGGGCAGCAGCTTTTTGCCGCTCATGTGCTTCTTCAGTGCTGCCTTGGCGTCCTCCTTGCTGAGCTTGAAGGGAATGATCACATCCGGCTTCAGTGCGCCGGAGAAGGCGCCGGTCAGCACGACGGGATTGCCGCAGAAGGGGCAATGGGTCGCGCCGGTGGTGGCGTCCGTAATGATCTCGCCGCCGCAGGACTTGCAGGAATAGACGTTCATGCCGGAGACCTCCTCGTCGGTGAAGGACTCCTGGGGGGTGTCCCACTGCATCTGATCCGGCTGCTGCTCATTGAGGGAGGCATCCATCTCCATCAGAGCTGCGGGATCGAAGGTCGTATCGCAGTAGGGACATTTCATCATTTGCGTTGCGGAATCAAATTCTATGATACCGCTGCAGCAGGGACATTTATACTCCAGTATTTGTGCCATGGCTCCTCCTTCTGCCGTGCATCACGGCTATAAAGTTATGGGCATGCACAGCCCGATCTTTATTGTGATTCCGCGGTGACCCGTTCGTCGATCACCCGGTAGAAAGCCCAGCGGCGCAGCTTGGTTTCTACCGCTTTTTGCTCGGGCAGCAGCGTTTCAGTAATACTGCCGTCCGGCAGTTCGTATCTGCCTTTGCAGATCACCGGCAGGACCCGCCGGGCTTGGCCCAGATAATCCCAATAGGCGTCGCTGCCGCTCAAACCGCAGAGCTCATATACCAGCTGTCCCAGGTAGATATCACTGATCCGTCCGCCGGCGGGTAGCTCAAGGGCAGCCACGCGCCCGGAGAAATCATAGGCCTCGCAGTAGGCGCGGTTCGCCCAAAGCACGTAGGGCGTGGTGTAGGTATCCAGGGCCCAGTTGAGATCCGATTCATTGCCGATGTCCAGGCCGATCTCCTGATACACCTGGAAGCTCTTGCCAAGGGCGGGAAGATGATCCCCCCAGAAGATCAGCAGCATGGGCCGCTCCTGTTTATCGAAAAACTCTGTCAGATCGTAAAGCAGCACGGAGGAATCCCGGATGCCCTCGGCATAAACGGAGAGCGCTTCCAGCGTCTGCTCGGAAACCGGGACCCGAAGCGGCGCGTCCGCGGGACGCTCGGGGTACTTGGTCCAGGGATAGGCCTGGTGATTCTGAATGGTGACGGTAAACGCGAACCAGGGTGCGTCAGAGGCTGCCGTCTGCTCGGTGTAGCGGTCCATCAGCATCTGACCGAAGCCCTTGTCGGAGATGTATGCGCCCTTCCAGGGATATCCCTGGAAGGCGTCCACATAGCTTTGGCTTTGGAAGCCAAGATGATCATAGACGCTTTCCCGATTGTAAAACCAGCGCTGGCCGGGGTGCATGAACCAATTGTCATAGCCAAGAACGGCATAGGTCCGGGCCAGGGAGGACATATGCTTGTGGATCACCCGGAAAGCGGAGGTGGGGATCTCATTCAGCATATTGGTCTCGATGCCGGTGATCACGTCAAATTCCGTGTTGGCGGTTCCGGCGCCGTAATTGGAAACTACGATGTGACCCGAGACGGATTGCTCAGAAGCAGCCACCTGCCAGAAACGGTAGAGGGGATTCTCCTCGTCAGCATAATCGAAGGCGTCCGCGTTGTAGATATCGCTGAAGGCCTCACACTGCACAAAAACCACGTCCACCGGCAGGGGCGTATCGGCCTCGGAGCACTCCGCCGCCCAGGCGGCAGCTTCCGCTTCACTGTAGCCCTCCGGCCTCTGGACCTCGTAGAGCCCGTAATTATGCAGGAAGCAATAGGGGAAGCCCAGTTCATCGAAGACCGCCGGCACATTGGAGAGGCTGAGTCCCGGGATCCTTCTGATCAAATCGGTATAGAGATCGCCGGAGTGATAGACCGTTAAAACGGAAAGCACGAACAGAGCCACACAGAGCACCGCCAGCAAAATCCGCTTCCAAGGCAGCAGCTTCGTCTTGAACTTGAAGCCCAAAATCAGCAGCGCCAGGGAAAACAGCAAAATCACGATCAGATAAGGGATGTGCAAATCCAGTCTGTATTCCCCGGTTGCCACCATGGCCTCGCCCAGCAGGGCGAAATCGGGAGGGACCAGAGGATCCTTGCGACATTCGATTTTGATCAGATTCACCAGTGAAAGCAGGTGCACGATCAAGGACGTCACAGAAGCGCCCCAGAACAGATTCCCCAGCAGCCCGGTAAAAATGGCGGTCAGTGCCAGAATGGGAAACAGATTCAGACCCAGCAGCCTGGGGTCGTGCAGAAAGTTTTTGAGGGTGTGGGCCAGACCGCCTGCCTGCAGGGCGACGCAGAACACCAGCATCGCACCGCAGAGCGAAAGATAAAACAAAATACGCCAGGGGAGAGACAGTTCGATTTTTCTCTGAAAATATCGCTTCATTCTTTTCGCGGACCGTCAGAGCATGGAGAACAGTACGAACAGCCAGTGTGCCGCCACACCGGCGAACAGGCCGCCGATGGTGTGACTGATGATCGCCTTGCCGGTATGCTCCCGACAGCCCAAAACCTCCATCATTGATACGTGGGTGCTGAGATAACCGCTCCAGCACATGCAAACCGCGGTAAACACCGCCATGTCGTTGATCGTCACCAAGCCCTGGGAGATAAAGTCCGGGATCAGACCCAAGGCGGCTCCGGCGGAGCCCAGGGCGGTCACGGGAACGGCAATGGCCTCCGCGCTGGAGAAGCCGAAGAGCGGCTTCAGAATAAAGCCGATCAGATTGGCAAGCCAGGGGAGAATGGCCACGCCCTCGCCGGCGTTGCCCCGGTAGGCCTCCTCCGGGATGGTGCCGGAGTAGATCCTTCCGCCGGCGTCGCTATGCTCCGCGGTGAGCTCGATGGTGGTCTTCGTGCTTTCATCCGCCTTATAGAGGACCAGACGGTATCTTGCGTTCTCGTCGCCCCAGTCCACGGGCGGTATCTTGACGTGCAGCACTTCCTCCCTGGCGAACACACGGCCGTTGTTATGGGAATATGTGGATCTGGGGACCTCGTCGCTGTTGAATTTCAGCCAGTTGGCGCTGGTGCTGCCGGTCTGGAAGCCCACAACGAAATTGCCGGTATCGGGGATCTCAATCAGGTCTGTGGACGCAAGCACCTGCGTTCCATCCTCGGAAACGTATTGGATCACAGCGAACTTATACTGGGGCGCGGGACGGCCGTTGGTGAGCATCATCACAATGGAGCAAATGATGAGAACACCGGGAATGATTGCAAGACCCATGTCCACACCCTTTTTGCCGCCCTCCATCAGGGCGTCCAGTACGTGCAGGAAGCCCTTGTGGTGAAAGGTTTTCTCCTCCTGGGTCTCAGCGATGATCTCCTCCAGCGCGGGGCGATCCGGGCCGTAGGCCTTTTTCATAAAGATCAGCATGATCCGGGTGGAGATTACCGCACCGATGATTGCCCCCAGATTGCCGCAGACGGCGGCCAGCCACACACTGCTGCCCAGGGTGCTGCTCATGCCAAGGGTAAAGCTGGTAACGATCAGGCCCATGCCGAAGGCTGTGCCCAGATTGGTCAGAGCCGGGATCTGATAGGCCTTGAAGAAGCGTCGGAACTTCCGATCATCCGCCAGTGTCAGAATTGCCGGGTTGTCGGAAAGGTAAGTGGAAACTATACCCAGCGCGGAGGCGCCCGGCATACCGAACAGCGGCTTCATCAAGGGGGACAGGATCTTGTTCAGCAGGGTCACCACACCGAACTCTGTCAGCAGGCCCGAGAGGGCGCCGGCAATGACGGCGATGGCCATGATGTAAAATACTGTACCGGTCAGAAGTTCATACGCGGTGTTCATCAGCGTGTTCAGTGCGTTGCCTAAACCCATCGGGATGGCAAAAATGCTAAAGAACGCAATGAAGCAGACAAGGCAGATGACCGCCTTGACGTAGATGCTGGAGCTGTGTTTCGTTTTCATTCTCTTCTCTCTCCTTGGGAACGCTGAAAGGGGAAATATCTGCTCATTAATTATATTATAAAGTGCTGAAAAGGTAAAGTGCGATTTCCGAAAAAAGAAAAATATTTTTATTTCGCGGAAAAAGACTTGAAAGAGATGATAGGGCTGTGATATAATAACCATCCAGACCGGGGAGAGAAACGAGGTGTTCACATGGCAGGCTCCGGCGTAAAGGTCATGGCCAGAAACCAAAAGGCCCGTCATGAATACTTCATTGAGGAAAGCTTCGAGGCCGGCATTGAGCTTGTAGGCACAGAGGTTAAGTCCATCCGGGCCGGAACCCTTTCTCTGAAGGAGGCCTGGTGCCAGATCAAGGATGGGGAGCTTTTCATCAAGCAGCTCCACATTTCGCCATACGAGAAGGGCAACATTTTCAACAAGGATCCGCTTCGGCCTCGGAAGCTTCTGATGCACAAGCGGGAGATCAACCGGCTTTACGGCAAGGTCAAGCAGGACGGTTATGCTCTCGTGCCCCTGTCCGTCTATCTGAAAAATTCCCGGGTCAAGGTGGAGCTGGCCCTCTGCCGGGGCAAGAAGCTCTACGACAAGCGGGAGGACGCAGCGGTTCGTGACGCCAAGCGACAGATCGATCGGGCCATGAAGAGCAGAAATTACTGATTTGGAGGAAGTAAGCATGTCCAATCCCATTTTCACCATAACCATGGAAAACGGCGCCGTCATGAAGGGAGAGCTGTACCCCGAAACTGCGCCGCAGAGCGTATATAACTTCATCGATCTGGCCAACAAGGGCTTTTACGACGGCCTGATCTTCCATCGGGTCATCAAGGGCTTCATGATCCAGGGCGGCGACCCCACCGGCACCGGAATGGGCGGCCCCGGCTACTGCATCAAAGGCGAGTTCTTTATGAACGGCGTGGACAATAAGCTGAAGCACAAGCGGGGTGTTCTGTCCATGGCCCGCTCCGGCAACCCCAACTCCGCCGGCAGCCAATTCTTTCTGATGCACCAGGACGCGCCCCATCTGGACAAGCAGTACGCCGCTTTCGGCAAGGTGACGGAAGGTCTTGAGCTGGTGGACGCCATCGCCTCCGTCAAGGTAGACATGAACGACCGCCCCCTGGAGGAGCAGAAGATCCAGTCGATCCGCGTCGATACCCAAGGCGTCGATTACCCGGAGCCCAAAAAATTAAGGGATCCCTACGGTAGATTTTAAATCGTCGCGAAGCGACAGCTCAATTATTCACCATTCATCATTCACGATTCATTCTTCACTGCGCCGCCAGGCGCACTATGGGGCTGTACCGGTTTCGACGGGGATAGTGAGGCTGGAATAGCGGGCGGAGGTGCCTGACCTCCATAAACCGGGCAACTTTTTTAAATTAACTGACAACGATAATCTCGTTCTGGCTGCTGCTTAATCAGCAACCCATCCGCCCCGGAAGGCCCACGAGCCGGGCTCGGGTGTGATTGAGTGGGGACCGTGAGCGCGGTAAGCTTTGCCCGTGCCATGCATCATGAAGCTACCGAGGCCGTAAGGGTGTTTGTTCCCGTGCGGCCGAGGGAATGTAAATAACAAACTGCGCCCGGAGAAGTTCTTGTCAAGTTATTTTCGGACAGGGGTTCAACTCCCCTCAGCTCCACCAAAAAAGACGCCGTCAGGCGTCTTTTTTGGTGGAATCAAATTTTTTCCGTATGAACAACATAAAATAAACGATTTGTTGATTATAAAACAATTGATTGATTATTGAACTTCGATCGATCTCCTGTTATAATATAGCTGCGAGTGAGAGATAACACAGTGGAGGCCGGCCATGATTGAATTGGGGGAACGGATTAAGGCGCTGCGCCAGCGCGACGGGCGAACGCAGGAATCCTTTGCAAGGGAGCTCGGCGTTACGGCGCAGGCGGTTTCGCGGTGGGAGAAAGGGATCTGCTATCCGGATATGGAGCTGATCCCCTCGATTGCGAACTTTTTCGGCGTCTCCATCGACGAGCTCTTTGGCTATGAAAACGAGCGGACGAAAAAGATCGACGCCCTGTACGACAGGATCGTCGAGATGAATCGGATCAATAACGGGATTGATTTCAACCTTGACGAGTGCATCGCCCTTGCGCGGGGATCGCTGATCGAATTCCCGGGCAATGAAAAGCTGACCGCGGCCCTCGCCTCCGCACTTTACAACGCGGGTTCAATCCGCAGGGGGGAAGGCCATTGCGACAGCTCGGACGGCTTCGAGGTCTGCGACGTGGAGCGGCACAGGAGCAATCCCGAATGGCAGGAGGCCATTCAGCTTTATGAAAAGCTCCTGCGCACCGTCAAAAGCGGCGAGCTGCGGAATCAGGCGGTGCTGGAGCTCTCCCAGCTTTACAAATTTACCGGCGAACACGAAAAAGCCCTGCAGCTTGCGGAGTCCGCGCCGAATATCCAGGGCTCCAAGCTGTTTTTGCGCATCAATGCCTTCGACGGCAAGGAGGCTGTCGCGGCATCCGGGGAAGCCCTGGTCGATCTCCTGAGATGTCTGTCCGAACTGATCCCGGCCATTGTGCGAGCGGACCGCAGCATCCCGCCCCTGGAAGCCGTCAAGCTGCTTTCCAACGCAGAGACGATGCTCGGGCTCGTGTTTGCCGACGGCGATTACGGGAAGCTGATCAGCGCGATTGTCTGCCTGCACCTGCTGCGCTCCTATTATCTGTGGCTGGCCGGCGACAGGGACGGCGCCTTTCAGGCCCTCGACGCAGCCCTTGCGTGCGCGGAAATGTATGACGACGAAAGCAGCATGGCGCCCTATACCTCGCCGCTGCTCCAATACTCCAAACCCCTCGTGTGCATGTTCGGCCGCAAGCTGACGCCGGAATTGCCGGAGATCTGGCCCTTCTGGGACGTACCGGAGGCCAAACGGGTGAAAAGCGAAATGCAGACCGATCCCCGCTGGGCGGAATGGGTGAAAAAGACGGGCGGCGCCTGATAGGATGATCCAATCAAACGATAAAACGACCCGAAGCGCCGCAGTGCGGACAATCGGGACAGACAGCTTGACGAGCTTCGGAAAGGAAGCGGAAAGGAGCGTTCCAGTGAAGAAAGAAAGAGCGGCATTCCTTTGGAAACGAATTATGTGTGCGGCGGCAGCCTTCTCGCTGGTCGCCGCGGCAGGCTGCGGGATCCAACCCACGCACGGCGGCAGCGATATTCCCTCGCAGACTGCCGCAACGGAGCTTCCTCTGCAGAGCGAATCCGAGAGCTCCATCCTCGCTTCGAGCGGCAGGGACGATCCTGAAACGACGAAAGCGACGACCAGAAGGGAGGATCCGGGGTTTATCTCTGAGGACAGAGTACGGCTGAATACCTTTCTCATCGCCATTGTGCAGCAGAATATCGAAAACAGCGAGACCGATTTGGACGAGGACGCCGAGCTTGTGCGATTTGCCTTCGGCTATCGCAGAGATAACGACGCAGAGGCCATTGTCGAACGGGAAGACGAAAACGGCCTTTCCTGCCGCACCCTGACCCTTGCGCAGGTTAATGAGACGCTCGAGCTGTATTTCGGCCGGACCCTCTCCCCTGACAGCGAAGATTACAGCATTCTGAACGAGGCAGGGGAAGGCTTTCACTGCATATTCCGCGACGGCTGTTTCTGGAACGTCCCGCCATATCCGGCGGAGGCCTACGATTTCCCGGTACGCTTTTGTCTGGTGGACAAGATCAACGAAGAGAGCGCCACGGTACATTTCAGACTGTATCGGGTCAATCCCGATATCTGGGGCGAGGGGGAAGCAAAGCGGCATCTGCCCCTTCTTCCCATGTTCAGTTTTCTGGACGCGGAAAGCACCAATCCCGAGACAAAGGGGTGGATCACCAGGATCGGTCAGGGCACCGCTGTCCTCAGCGTTACGGGAGAAGAACTGAGGCTGGTCAAGTTGACGACCTCGCTCTATTGATCCGCGTTCTGGTTATTCCTTTACTTCCTCTTCATCCAGACCGGCGGCGGGGATGGCAAAGCTGATGTGATCCTTCTCTTCGCCGGGGATTTTCCTCAAACCCCAAAGAAGGCTGCGAACTTCCAGGGTTCCGGCCTCCTTGTCTCTCTTGATCTGATACGGGATCGCAGAGAGTGCCAGCGCGCAAAGGGCGGTACGGCCAAGAATTTTTCCGATTTTCATGGGAACACCTCCATCAATTTGATTTTAAATAATTATTTTGAACGTGCTGCGGCGGCCAGGGCCTCTGCGGCACGTTTGCTTCTATAACAGTTGTTTCCCGATCCCCCAGGCGTCTCCGACCTTTTCTCCGATCACGTGGTAGGCGTGATTGAAGGGGTCGAAGCAGAGGGGAGCGGCCTTTGCCATGTCCAGCTTGCCGTCGGTCAGGGCGGACTCGTCCACGCTGACGTTGACGATCTCGCCCCGGAGGATGCAGCTCTGCTTGTTGAACTCGATGACCCGGCATTCGATGCAGATCGGCAGCTCGTTGATGATCGGTGCGTTGACCAGACTGCTGGGGGTGGCGGTAAAGCCGGCACGGGCGAACTTGTCCACGGTCTTGAGGCCGGTGGCGATGCCCACGTAGTCGCAGGCGGCGGCGTGAGCCGCATCCGCCATGCTGACGGTAAAGGCGCCGGTTTTGGCAAAGTTCAGGCAGGTCTTGTGGCCGGAGGAGAGGCAGACGGACAGCTCGTTCTCCTCGCTGATGCCGCCCCAAGCAGCTTTCATGGCGTTTGGTACGCCGTCTGAAAGCTGCGCAAAAACAAAGAGAACGTCCGCGTGACGTTCTCTTTGTATGCAAAAATGATGTTAAAACAGCGATTACAGCGCGTTTAAGACCCGCTCATAGACGAGGTTTGCAAGCTTCACGGTATCGTTGAGCAGTTGTTCACCCTTGATGCGGTAGGCCGCTGCGGCGGCTTCGTCTTTGAGCCCGCCGAGATTGATCAGTACGTTCAACCAGGCGCCGTGTACTGCGGCGCCAAGCATCAGCGCGCCGACGCCGAGATCGCTGAGCGCGTTGACGTTGGTCTTGCCAATGCTGCCGTCTGCGAGCTTGACCGCCTCAAGGCAGAGCTCCATCATATGCAGCGGGGACTCAATACAGCGCTTCAGGGCTTCCTGCATGGCGGCAGAACGGACGGCCTTTTCTTCCGGCGTCTCCTTGGGCAGCGCCATTGCGGCGGAAAACTCGTTGAAAACCTCAGTGTCCTTTTCCATCGCGTTCAGGAAGTTCTCCTTCAAAGCGGATGCTTGCTCAAAGCATTCCTGAGAAATCGCCTGATAATCCGCATATTTTTTGCGGCCGAGGGTCAGCGCGTTGACCATGGCAATCAGCGCGGCGCCCAGGGAACCGGCCAGAGCCGATGCAGAGCCGCCGCCTGGGGCGGGAGCATCAGAGCCCAGCAGATTGGCAAAGGATCGAACGGTCAGTTCAGAAAGTTCCATTGCTCTTCCTCCATGTATATTGTATTAGTTGGCCATATCCAGCAGGCTGTATTCCATGACCTGCTCGCGGCAGTTGAAGTTCTCGAGCTTGAGATAATACTCTGCGCAGTCGATCAGGGCCTTTGCCGGGGTAATGCCCACAAGCTCGGAGCCAATGATGCGAACGCCGTAGCGGTCTGCCAGCGCGCGGATCATCTCATAGGTATAATACAGAGGCGTGCCCTCATAGTTTACCATGTTCATGGAGACTTGGGCGATGTTGCGATCCTCGAGCATGATGCCCAGTGCCTTACAGTACTGGAAGCCGCCGGAGCTGCCGCGGATGGCCTTGGCAATGCTCTTTGCAATTTCGAGATTGTCGGTATCCAGGTTGACATTGAAGGCGACCAGCGGCATTCTGGCCCCGATGGCGGTGATGCCGGCGGTAGGGTGAATCTTCCGTTCGCCGTAGTCAGGAGCCCAGTCGGGTTCCAGCAGCTTCTCGGGCATGCCCTCGAACTGGCCCTTGCGGCATTTCGCCAGATTGCGGCGCTCGGGGCGGGTGGCGGAATCCTCATACAGGAAGGAGGGAACCTTCAGCTCGTCCCAGATCCGCTGCGCAACGCGCTTGCTGAGGTCAATGCACTCCTGCAGGCTGACGTCCATGGTGGGGACGAAGGGAATGACGTCGGTCGCGCCCATTCTGGGGTGCTGGCCCAAGTGCTTGTTCATATCGATGAGCTCGGTTGCCTTCTTACAGAGCTGGAAGGCGACTTCCTCGATGCCCGCTGGGGAGCCGACCATGGTGAAGACGCAGCGGTTGTGGCTGCCGTCTGTCTGGACGTTCATCAGCGTGACGCCGGGGGCGGCGCTGGCCACGTCCACCAGCTGCTGGAACACAACGGGATCGACTTCCTTGCTAACGCTGAAATTTGGAATGCATTCGATAATTTTAGCCATGATAGATAACTCCTTTTTTGATAACGGTTTTTACAAGATTGCTGCCCAGACGGTAGCACAAATAATTCAGATCCGGGGCGTCCCAGATAACCAGATCCGCCTGCTTGCCCCGTTCGATGGAGCCAACCCGATCGGCCATCCCGATGGCGGCGGCAGCGTTCAGCGTCACGCCGGTGAGCACCTCCTCCGGCGTCAGACGGTATTTCAGGCAGGCGAGGTTCATCACCAGCTGCAGGTTCAGACAGGGACAGGAGCCGGGATTGTAGTCTGAGGCCAGAGCCACGGGAACGCCAGCCTCGATCATTTTCCGGGCCGGGGCGTAGGTGGAATTCAGATAGAAGCTGGTGGCGGGCAGCAGACAGGCCACAGTTCCGCCATTTTTGAGACTTTCAATGCCCTCGTCGGGGCAGACGATCAGATGCTCCGCGGAAATCGCTCCGATCTCCCCGGCCAGCTGCGACCCGCCGATGGGGTCGATCTCGTCCGCGTGGATCTTGGGAATCAGCCCGTTTTCCTTGCCGCATTCCAGAATCCTCCTGGATTCTTCCGCGGTAAAAACGCCGGTCTCGCAGAACACGTCGCAGAACTTCGCCAGCTTCTGTTTCGCCGCGGCGGGGATCATCTCCTCGCATAGCAGCTTCAGATAGCCCTCCCGGTTTTCCTTGTATTCGGGGGGCAGGGCGTGGGCTCCCATAAAGGTGGGAACCAGGTCGATCAGATGGGACTTGTTCAGCTTTTTGATGACCTTAAGCTGCTTCAGCTCCTCCTTCAGCTCCAGTCCGTAGCCGCTCTTGGCTTCGCAGGTGGTGGTGCCGAAGGCCAGCATTTCATCCAGCGCCGCGGAGGCCTTTGCGGCCAGCTCCTCCTCTGTTGCTGCGCGGGTGGCCTTCACGGTAGAGAGAATGCCGCCTCCCGCTGCCAGGATATCCAGGTAGGGTACCTTGCGGATCTTCATGGCCAGCTCGTTCTGCCGCCAGCCGCCGAAGATCAGGTGCGTATGCGCGTCCACCAGCCCCGGCGTGACCAGCTTGCCCTCCGCATCCAGCTTTTCCCCGAAGGTGATGGGGGGATTGCCGGTGCCGCAGGAGATGATCTCCCCGTTTTCGGTATAGATCCAGGCCTTTTCCAGCACCCGAATGGCTCCCTGATTCGCTCCCCGTCGGGCCTCAAGCCCCTCCGGGGTCGCCAGCATGCCGATGTTGTGGATCAGCAGGGAGCTCATTTCAGAACCTCCATAGCCGCGGCAATTACGGCGTCGTCCGCCAGGAAGGGCAGGGTGATGTGATCCTTGCCGGCGTACATGTCGTTGTACTCCGCGGCGGTGGTCAGTGCGTTCTCGTTTCTGGCCCAGGCGCGGCGGGCCACACCCACCATGGTATCCCAGGGCATAGACATCCGCAGAATGGTGTCCACCCGCTCAGAGCCGTCCAGCACCATGCCGAAGCCGCCGTTGATGGCCCGACCGATACCGGTGCCGCCGCCGTTGTGCAGCGCGATGTAGCTCATACCGCGGGCTGCGTTGCCGGCGTAACACTGGGTGGCCATTTCCGCCATGATGTTGGAGCCGTCCTTGATGTTAGAGGTCTCCCGGAAGGGCGCATCGGTGCCGCCGGTATCGTGATGATCACGGCCCAGGATCACGGGGCCGATCTCCCCGTTGCGGACCATCTCATTGAACTTCAGCGCGATGTTCATGCGGCCCATGGCGTCCTGATACAGAATGCGGCACTGGGTGCCAACCACCAGCTTGTTCTGCTTGGCGTCCCGGACCCAGACGTAGTTGTCGTAGTCCTGGTAGCGGCGGTTGTTGGCCAGAATGTAATCCGCTGCTGCCTTGTCGGTCTTGTCCAGATCCTCCGGATTCCTGGACAGGCAGCACCAGCGGAAGGGACCGTAGCCAAAGTCAAAGAGGCAGGGCCCAAGGATATCCTCCACGTAGGAGGGGAATACAAAGCCGTCCAGATCGTTCTCCCCGTTGCGGCAGACGGACTTGACGCCCGCGTCATAGACGGCCTTCAGGAAGGAGTTGCCGTAGTCGAAGAAGTAAGTGCCCTGCTCGTGGAACTTGCAGATCATCTCATAGTGATGCCGCAGGGTCTTGTCCACCAGCTTGCGGAAGCCCTCCGGATCCTTGTCCAGCATTTCGGTGCGCTGGGCGAAGCTGAGTCCCTGGGGACAGTAACCGCCGTCGTAGGGAACGTGGCAAGAGGTCTGGTCAGACATCAGATCCACATGTACCTTGTGCTCGTACAGATACTCCAGCAGATCCACAATGTTGCCGTTGTAGGCCACGGCGCAGGCCTTCCCAGCCTTCTGGTGCTCTGTGGCGATCTGCACGGCCTCCTCCAGGCTGGCGGTGCGGTGGCTGACCCAGCCCTGGGTGAAGCGGGTCTCAATCCGGGAGTCGTCCACCTCCGCGATGATGGCGGCGGCGCCGGCGATCTCAGCGGCCTTGCCCTGGGCACCGCTCATGCCGCCCAAGCCGGCGGAGACGAAAAGTCTACCAGCCAGGTTGCCGTCATTGGGGATGCCCAGCTTCAGACGGCCCGCGTTCAGCAGAGTGTTGAAGGTGCCGTGGACGATGCCCTGGGGCCCGATGTACATCCAGCCGCCGGCGGTCATCTGGCCGTAGTTGGCCACGCCCAGGGCTGCTGCGCGGTTGAAGTTCTCCTGGTCGTCGAAGGTACCCACCATCAGGCCATTGGAGATAATGACGCGGGGAGCCAGCCTGTGGGAGTGGAACAGTCCCAGAGGATGACCGGACATGACCACCAGGGTTTGCTCGTCGGTCAGAGCCTCCAGGTATTTCTTGATCAGACGGTACTGCATCCAGTTCTGGCAGACCTGACCGGTCTCGCCGTAGGTCACCAGCTCGTAGGGATACAGCGCCACGTCAAAGTCCAGGTTGTTGTCGATCATGACCTGGATGGCACGACCCTCAATACAGTTGCCCTTGTATTCGTCGATCGGCTTGCCGTAGAGCTTGCCCTCGGGACGGAATCGGTAGCCGTAGATGCGGCCGTGCTCCTTCAACTCCTGGGCGAACTCCTTCGCCATCCGGGCGTGGTGCTGCTTGGGTACGTAGCGCAGGGCATTGCGAATGGCAAGCTCCTTGTCCGCCTCGGTCAGCCTGGATTCCCGGCGGGGGGCTCTGCGGTATTTGGGGTCAAAGGGGTGCAGTTCCGGCAGCTCGTCATCCAGCCGGATCACAGTAGCGTTTCTGGGATCAAACTCCATGGTACTTCCTCCTTATTCAAAATCCGGAATCAGCGCTTCGACGGCCTCTGTCAGCTCGCCGGAGCGGACCAGCTTTTCGATCTTTTCAATATCCAGCCGGATCTCCCGATCCTCCTCCATAAAGGGGATCAGCGCGCGGACCTTGTCGTAAACTGCCTGCACGGCAGGGGACAGGCCCTCTCCCCAAGGACCAACGCGGCGGCGAATGTCCACAGCCTGACACGCGGTCAGCAGTTCATAGGCCAGCACGGAACGGGTGTTCTCCAAAATCAGTCCGGCCTTCCGGGCGGCAGTGGTGCCCATGGAGACGAAATCCTCCTGGTTGGCGGAGGAGGGGATGGTGTCCACGCAGGCGGGATGGGCAAAGACCTTGTTCTCGGAGGCCATGGAGGCCGCCGAATACTGGACGATCATAAAGCCGCTGTTGACGCCGGGCTTAGTGGTCAGGAAGGGGGTCAGGCCGTTGGACAGGGCGGCGTTCACCATCCGCTCGGTGCGGCGCTCGGAAATGGAGGCCAGCTCCGCGCAGGCGATTCCCAGGAAGTCAAATGGCAGGGCCATGGGCTCGCCGTGGAAGTTGCCGCCGGAAATGACTGCCTCGTCCTCGGTGAACATGAGGGGATTGTCGGTAACAGCGTTCAGCTCAATTTCCACCTTCTCCCGCACGTAGGCCAGGGCGTCCCGGACGGCCCCGTGGACCTGAGGGATGCAGCGCAGGGCGTAGGCGTCCTGTACTCTGGCTCGCTGGCACTTTTGAAGGATCTCACCGCCGGCGGTCAGCAGCCGGATGCTCTTTGCCACCTTGATCTGGCCTTTCTGGCCCCGGGCGGTGTGCATCCGCTCCTGGAAGGCGTCCAGCTGGCCGCCCAGTGCGGTAAAGCTCACGGAGGCGATGATGTCCGCCAGCTCCGCGGCCTGAAGCGTGTCATACAAATATAGAGCGCCAACGCTGGTCATCGCGCAGGTACCGTTGGTAATGCCAAGACCTTCCTTGCTGACCAGCGTATCCAGGACCGGGATCCCGGCCAGCTCCATGGCCTTGGCGCCCTCGTAGATCACGCCTTGATATTTTGCCTTTCCCTTGCCCAGCAGCACCAGACCCATGTGGGACAGAGGCGCCAGGTCTCCGGAGGCACCCAAGGAGCCCTTCTGGGGAATCACAGGCGTGACGCCTTTATTCAGCATATCAATCAGCATCGTAACAAGCAGCGGACGAACGCCGCTGATCCCGACACAGAGGGCATTCGCCCGCAGCAGCATCATGCCGCGGACCTGCTCGTCGGAATAGGGCTCGCCGGTGCCGACCGCGTGGCTCAGAATCAGATTGGTAGAGAGCCTGGCGCTCATCTCCTCAGGTACGGCCACGTTGGCAAAATCACCGAAGCCTGTGGTGATGCCGTAAGCCACCCGCTTTTCCCGGGAAATGCGCTCAGCCAGCTCTCTGGACCGGATCATGGCCTGCATGGCCTCCTCCGCGATCGAGACCTTTGCGCCGCAGCGGGCAACGGAGATAAACTCCTCCAGGTTCAGACTGTGACCGGTCAAAATGATGTTCCGGTCGCAATGGGGATGTTCCATGGATCAAACACGCTCCTTTGCGGTATGCCGTAGATTTCTTGCCGGTTCTGTCATGCAAAGGCATACCTTAGTCATTATAACTCAAAGTATATGGAAAAGCAAGGAGTTTTCTCGTCACTTTGACAAAAAGCTGGACTATACGATTGCTAAAAACGATATTGACAAAAAAACGAATTCCGTTATAATGATACGTACCGGAAAGAAAATACAAACGCTTTGGGAGTTTTTACAGATGAAAAATTTGTTCCGAAAGCTGCTGAACCGTGAAACAATCCTATATCTGGTATTCGGCGTGCTGACCACCCTGGTGGACGCCGCTGTCTTCTGGATCATGAACCACCTGGTACTCAGCATTGATTACTACGTTCTCAATCACACGATCGCCTTCATCGCCGCGGTTCTGTTCGCCTATTTTACCAACAAAGTCTTTGTGTTCAGCAGCCGCGACTGGTCCCGGAAAACGCTGCTGCGGGAGCTGATCACCTTTTTCGGCGGCAGAATCTTCTCTTTCCTGCTCTCCACGCTGATTCTGATCGCTGCGGAGAAGCTGTTCCACGCCAACGAATATGAGCTGAGGATTACCGAAAGCATCAGCCTGAACGGTCTGGAGATCACCAAATACACGATCGTGACCGTCCTCAATATCGTCCTGAATTATATCATCAGCAAGCTCTGGGTCTTTAAAAAGAAATAAAAAAATGCAGAAACACCGCAGGGGAGAAGCCTGCGGTGTTTCTGCTAATGGAAAGAATGAAGAGAGAGGGAATAGAGAAAGAAAACGATTACAGTCGTATAATAATACATCTATATGAATAAATTATGAACAAATTCCGAAGACTTTGTGAAACACCCGGATTGCCTCAGAGGGAAAAATCCTCCTCCTTGAAGGCAGAGAAATCCTTTGCCTTATAGCGGGCGGGCGTCCGCTTCAATGGGTCATAGCGAAAGCGCCAGCACTTTCCGTCTGGGGATACAAAGCCTTTTTTGGAGCAGAGCATCTGGTCGTTGGCAGTCTGACCGGCGTGGACGCAGTAGGAGCAGAATTTGGCGACGTTTTTTCGAAACAGCATATGGGAACCTCCCCAGTCTTTTTTTCTATTATAGCACAGACTTCGTCGAATGCCAACGGCTTTTTTTCAAAATCAACAAAAACAGCGGAAGCGATCCGATTCCAACCGCCGCAAGCGATTCCGCCAGAGCTTGCCGCCAAAGCAGCGGGCTGATCCCGAAGCCCAGCGCCAAAGCGATAAGGGCCTGAAGCAGCTTGGCCATCAGATAGGGCCGGATGGGGATCCCGACTCGGCAGAACGCCTCCGCCGCCTGCAGATGGACGCAAAGCCCGCCCCAGCCGCACAAAAAGGCGCAGAGGAGAAAAGAGATTCCCGGTTCTGCGTTTGTCAGCAGGGCAATTCCGCCGGAGAGCTCCAGGCAGCCGAAGAAACCGGCCTGCCACAGCGCCGGGAGCCGGCGCAGCGGCAAAATCGCCTGCAGGCAAGCCGTCAGCGAGCAGAAGAATGCGACGGAGCCCGTCATACGCAGCATAGCTCCGCTGCTTTCCGTAATCGCAAGGGGCAGCGCGCTGAGAAAATCCCGCTTCGGCTGCTCCGATCCGCACAGAGGGAGCTCACGCAGGGCGTCGTTTTGCAGCAGACCTCCGGTGAGGATCACAGCCAAGAACTGGATCAAGATCAGCAGCAGCCCGTATTCCGCTCTGCCCAACGCGCCTGCTCCAACAGCCCCGATCAAAAATCCCGGCCCCGCGTTGTTGCAGAGCAAGGCCGTTTGCTCTGCCTCCGATTTGGAAAGACTGCCGTTTTGCAGCATTCGCCCCGTCAAGATTGCCCCCAGAGGAAATCCGCCCAGCAGACCCAGGAAAACCGGCGGCGCACAGCGGCCCGGAAGGCCGAACAGTCTTCCCATCAGAGGATTCGCAATCCGCTCCAGGCCCTGCCGATCCACGGTGAGCAGCAGGCACTGACTCAAAACGCTGACGGGGAACAGGGCCGGGACCAGCACCTCGGCGCAGAGCGTCAAACCCCGCCGCACGCCCTCCGCAGCCTGCCGCTGGGCAAACAGAAGCACCGGGATCCCCAGGAGCGGTATCAGGCGGAAAGCCATAGACATGCGTTTCATAAAAGATCCCCTCCGGAGAAAAGCCTATGCAAGAAAGGACCCGCGCTTGCATAGGCTTTTCCAGAGTTTCAGTGAGGTGATCTGTTTGAAAAAAGGGCGGACCTGGGTGCAGAATCTGCTGACAGAAATGGACTTTCCGGCGGAGATCCTGACCGGCGCTCCGGTTGTAGAGATCAAGGGCCACGCCGAGGCCGCGGTACTCAATCATCGAGGGATCATTTCCTACGACGAAGCCGAAGTCCTTGTGGCCTCTTCCATGGGACCGGTCCGGGTGGCCGGCAGCGATCTTCGGATCTTCCGCATGAACCGGGAGCGGATCCAAATCCACGGAACCGTGCGCCGGGTCGAGATCGGAGGAGACGCATGAGGCAGCCTTGGCAGGAAACTGTGACGCTGGAGATCACGGGGGCCTGTCCCGCGCGATGCTTCAACCGCTGGGCAAGTTCGAATCTGAGCGTTTGGCATACCGTCCGGCGGTCTGAGATGGTTTATACCTGTCAGGCTCTGGCGATTGAGTTGCGGGAGCTGCAGAGAGAGGCCGCCAGAGCCCAGTGCGAAATCCGGGTCCTGGACCGGAGGGGCTTGCCGTTGCTGCTTCGTCAGCTGCGCCATCGTCCTGTGCTGTTGTATGGATTGCCGCTTGTTGTTTTGCTCAGCCTGGTTCTACAGAATTTCGTATGGTTCATCCGTCTGGAGGGCAATCGGAGCATCCCCGACGCCAAAATCCTCCAGGCCCTTTGGAGCGACGGCCTGCGCTTCGGGGCCTGGGCGCCCGGACTGGATTCGGATCAGATCAACAGCAAGCTTTTGAACGAGATCCCGGAGTTAAAGTGGCTTACAGTGAACCATTCCGGCGGGCTGGTCACGGTAGAATGCGCGGAGCGGGAGCGGCCGGAGCCCTTCCTGGAAACCGAGGGACCCGCCGATCTTATCGCGACGCGTCCCGGCCTGATCCGGGAAATCCACGTGATCAACGGCTTTGCCGCCGTGGCGGCGGGGGATACGGTGAAGGCGGGTGACCTTCTGATTTCCGGCGTCATGGAGTGGACGACCCACGTCCAGGCGACCCGAGCCGCAGGAGAGGTCTATGCCGCCACCCTACGCAGTTCCGAGCTGGTCTGCCCGTCCCAGTACGTCGAAAAGCGATACACCGGGCGGCAAACGCGCTGTGTCACGCTGATTTTTCAAAGAATTCGAAGAAAAATATCAGGAAACAGTAGCATTTTCGGTACAAGTTGTGATAGAATGATAGAAACCATCAATTGGACCCTGCCCGGCGGCTATGAGCTGCCTGTGGCGCTGGAGGTCGAAACCATGCGGGAATACCGCTTACTCCCTGCGGAGCTTCCGGCCCGTGCGGCCTCGGAGCAGCTGAACCTGGAGGCGGAGCGGCTGACAAGTCTCGCCCTCACCGCAGGGACCATTGAAAGCACGAAAACTGTGATCCAAAAAACAAAAGACAGCTATCACTGCCGGGCCTCCATGAATTGCGTGGAGTTGATCTCTAAAACCGTGCCGGCGGAGCTGACAAGAGAGGATGATGACTATGGAGAAGCTGATCAACGCGGAGCGGATCGAGCAGATCATCAGCGTGTTCGGAAACTTCGATGAGAACGTCAAGCGGATCGAGCAGACCTTCGACGTCCACGTGACGAACCGGGGCACGGAGCTGAAGGTCTCCGGAGAAGCAGAGTCAGCCGAGAAGGCCGGAAAGGCCATTGAGGGCCTTTTGACCCTTGCCGCCAAGGGGGAGGCCATTGACGAGCAGAAGGTTCGATATCTCATTGACCTGGTTTGCTCCGGCAACGAAGAGCAGATCGGGGAAATGGCCAAGGACGTGGTCTGCATCACCGCCAAGGGCAAGCCCATCAAGGCCAAGA
>CAMNHH010000019.1 GCA_946539175.1 uncultured Clostridia bacterium
ATGGTGGACGATGTAGGACTCGAACCTGCGACCTTCCGCACGTCAAGCGGATGCTCTACCAGCTGAGCTAATCGTCCGAACGCATGGGTAATTATAGCGTGGCAAAGGCGATTTGTCAAGAACTATTTTTATTCTTGGCGGTTTTTTCTTTTTATCCAAGGTGTTTTCTATACCATACAGCACGTTTTTTCTTATTATCCAGGACATTTTTCTTTTATCCAGGGCGCTTTTCGCGGGTTTTCCGGGCAGGCGAGGGGTGCCGCAGGGATACCCGCGGAGCATCGCGGACGCCGCCTGCGGCGTCTGTGAGGTCTGAACTCTGAAGCGCCTGCAGCCCGTATGCTCGTCTGTTGGGGTATGGCGGGCAAATACTGTGTATCACCACGAATTTTCAATTGTAGCTTTGCCCCGGGTGGAGTGCATGTGGCGGGCAATGCCCGCCGCTACATCGGGCGGGGCGGCCCTGCTGGGGCGCCCCTGTGGGGGCGCCTTACAGCTCCGTCAGGATGGGGATGATCATGGGGTTGCGCTTGATGGTCTTAAAGAGGTAGGCGGACAGATCGTTGCGGATGGCGGCCTTGACGGCGCTGTGATCCTTGATCCGCTTGGCCCGGCAGTGCTCCAGGGTATCGTTCACGATGTAGCGCAAAGCCTCCATCAGGTCCTCGGCGTCCTTCACGTAGATGAAGCCCCGGGTGATGATATCCGGGCCGGAGAGGACGGAGCCGTCCATGCCGGAGATGTTGACGCAGACCACCACCATGCCGTCCTGGGCCAGGTGCTTGCGGTCCCGCAGCACCACGCTGCCCACGTCTCCCACGCCGGTGCCGTCCACGAAGACCTTGCCGGAGGGCACGGTCTCGCCGCTGAGCTTACAGGTCTTGGCCGTCAGCTCAAAGACCTGGCCGATGTCCCCCACGAAGACCCGTCTGGGGCTCATGCCCATCTGCAGGGCCAGCTTCTCATGGGTGCGGAGCATCCGCTGCTCCCCGTGGACGGGGATGAAGAAGCGGGGCTGGATCAGGGCATGGATCAGCTTCAGCTCCTCCTGGCAGGCGTGGCCGGAGACGTGGAGTCCCTCGGACTTGTCGTAGATCACCTCGGCCCCCTTGCGGTAGAGCTCGTTGATGATCTTGCCGATGGCCTTCTCGTTGCCGGGGATGGCGGAGGCGGAGATCAGCACCCGATCCAGGGCCGTGATGTTCACCTGGCGGTGATTGTCGAAGGCCATGCGGGACAGGGCGGACATGTTCTCCCCCTGGGAACCGGTGGCCACGATGACCAGCCGGTTGGGGGCGATGTTCTTGATCTCGCTGATATCCACCACCAGGCCCTTGGCCACCTCCAGATAGCCCAGCTCCTCCGCCACCTTCAGGATGTTCTCCATGCTGCGGCCGGTGACGGCCACCTTGCGGCCGTGGCGCTTGGCGATATTCAGAATGGACTGGATGCGGTACATATTGGAGGCGAAGGTGGTGATGATGATCCGCTTGTCACAGCCCCGGAACTGCCGGTCGATGCCTTCGGTGACCACGGACTCGGAGGGGGTATAGCCCATGCGCTCCACGTTGGTGGAGTCGCAGAGCAGGGCCAGGACGCCCTCCTTGCCCAGCTCGCCCAGCCGGGCCAGGTCCGCCATCCCCTCGGGGGAGGTGGGGTCGATCTTGAAGTCGCCGGTCATGATGATCCTGCCCACGGGGGTATGGATGCAGAAGGCCACCGCGTCGGCAATGGAGTGGTTCACGTGGATGAACTCCACCTGGAAACAGCCGGCCTTGACGATTTCGCCGGGCTTGTGGGTCACCAGCTTCACAGAATCGGTCAGGCGGTGCTCCTCCAGCTTCAGCCGGATCAGGCCGTTGGTGAGGGGCGTGCCGTGGACGGGGGCGTTGGCGGCCTGGAGCACATAGGGTATGGAGCCGATGTGGTCCTCGTGGCCGTGGGTGATGAAGTAGCCCCGCAGCTTCTTTTGGTTATTGACGAGATAGGTCACGTCGGGGATCACCAGATCCACGCCGTACATATCGTCCTCGGGAAAGCCCAGACCGCAGTCCACCACAATCATATCCTTGCCGTATTCCAGGACGGTCATGTTCTTTCCGATCTCATTTAATCCCCCGAGGGGGATGATTCTCAGCTTATCAGACAATGTATGGTCTCCTTCATATAAAATAATTCGTTTTTCGTTCCTGGGGATGGTATTTTCCAGCTCCGCGATATGGAAAATCCAGGCAGCCATCTCCCCCGGCCGGTCTTGCTTCTCATGGGACGGCTTGCGGCATCCCGCCGGTGCGCCGGGCGCTGCTTCCGCAGCATCGGACGGAACGGAGCCGGCGGCACGGCGCTGCCGGGCCCCTTTTTTGCCGGAGGGGCCCCTGCTTGCAGCTGCCCATCGCGCACCCCAGGTTCACAAAAAAATTTTCTCTTTATTATAGCATGAAAAAAAGAAAAATCAATAAGAAATCCGTCGTTGGGCACAGGGTCCTTCGGAAAAGCCGTTCGATCGCGCCGTCCTTCATACGGCTGCTTGCAGGACCCCTCCCCTCAGATCGGAGCCCTGAAAAAGAAGCACCCTTCCCGGGGAAGGATGCTTCAGCTTTTCCGTATGAACTTTTCGCTGCAGCGGGGGCAATTGATGCGGACCTTGCCGCGGCCTCTGGGGACCCGGACGGTCTGCTTGCAGTTGGGGCAGCGGTAATAACGGTTCTGGCGGTCGGTGACTCTGGTTTTCCAGGTCAGAAAGCGCCGGTTCTCCAGAATGCGCTTTTCCAGGTTCCGGGACAGGAAGCGGAACAGATACCAGAACAGGACCCCGTAGGAAATCAGATTCACCAGCATGCCGATGACGGCGCAGAGGGCCCCCAGCCGGGAGAGGATCAGAGCCACCAGGTTCAGGACCACCGCTGTGATGAGCAGGAAAATATTCAATTGGTCCACGCCGCAGCGGCCGTACATAAAGCGCCGCATGCCCGCGGAAAAACGCTGAAGCATCGTTCGGAACAAAGCTTCCACCACCTTGCCGAAAACAAGATACGCCGGGATCTTCCCGGTAAGTTGTATTATATCCGTTTTTGCGACAAAATCAAGGAAGGGGGCGTATAATTTACGGAAAGTTAAAAAAATTCCAGGGCTTCAAGGGCGAAGCCCCCTCCGGCGGCCGGAGGGGGCTTCGCTTCGGGCAGGGCTTACGGTTCCCTGTCCTCCCAGGTGCGCTGGCTGATGATGTATCTGGGCCGGGCCTTGACCTCCATATAGGTCTTGCCCACGTACTCGCCCACGATGCCCAGGCCCAGGGTCTGGACCCCGGCGCAAAACACGATCAGGGCCGCCAGGCCCATCCAGCCCGCCAGACCGCTGCCCGCGCAGAGCAGCACAATGGCGGCGATCCCGGCGGCGGCCCCCAGCAGGCAGCCCAGCAGGCCCACCAGGAAGAGGATGCCCAGGGGCTTGGTGGAGAGGCTGGTGATGCCGTCCACCGCCAGACCCAGCATCTTTTTCAGCGGGTAGTGGGTCTTGCCCGCCAGCCGCTCATGGCGCTCGTAGTACACCGAGCTGCTCTGGAAGCCCACCAGGGGAAAGAGGCCCCGCAGAAAGAGATTGACCTCACGGTAGTTGGCAAATTCCTTCAGGACCCGGGCGGAAACCAGCCGGTAGTCGGCGTGGTTGAAGACCACCTGGCCCCCCAGGCTGTTCAGCAGCTTATAGAAGCTCTCGGCGGTGAATCGCTTGAAGAAGGTATCGCTCTTCCGGCTGGAGCGGACCCCGTAGACCACCTCGCTGCCGGCGGCGTAGGCGTCCACCATGCGTTCCATGGCCTGGATCTCGTCCTGGCCGTCGCAGTCGATGGAGATGGTGATATCCGCCCGGTCCTTGGCCTCCATGAGCCCGGCCAGCACCGCGTTCTGGTGGCCCCGGTTGCGGCTCTGGCGGATGCCCAGAAAGCGGGGGTCTCCGGCGGCCAGGTCGGAGATGATCTTCCAGGTGCCGTCCCGGCTGCCGTCGTCCACAAACAGGACCCGGCTGTCGGGGGAGATCTTCCCCTTCTGCGTCAGATCCTCCAGCTCCGCCAGAAAGGACGGTGCGGTGAGGGGCAGGACCTCTTCTTCGTTGTAACAGGGGATGACGATGTAAAGCAGCGGTGCCATGACAGCCTCCTTCTCTCTTGCCCGTCAGTTTTCCAGATAATCCACGGCCTCCGGCTCCGCCAGGTAGGCCGCGTACGCCGCGTCGTCACAGCGCAGGGAGTCATGACGTCCGTTGGCGTACAGGACCCACAGCAGGCCGCAGAGCACCAGGCTCAGAGCCGCGAAGGGGGCGATCCGCCTCAGGCTCTTCTGCAGCAGGCTCCGTTTTTCCGTCCCCCGGCCCCTCCGGGCCAGCAGTCCCGCCAGCAGCCGGGTCAGCTCCCCCCAGCCGCCCGCCGCCAGAGGCAGCAGCAGAACGAAATAGCTGAGGGCGTACTGGCACTTGGCCTCCCAGAACAGGTGGAAGACAAAGCCGCCGATGAGGGTGACGGCGAAGCACAGGCCGGCCTGCCGCTGCTCCCGGCGGCACAGGGCGCACCAGAGCAGGGTCCCCGCCAGGATCAGCATTTGCAGGGCGTTCAGCCAGACGGAGGCCGAGGCCACCGCCTGACGCCCGATGAAGCCCTTGACCCAGCTTGGCAGCTTGATCCGGGAGGGCCGGGTCTGGGCCAGCCAATAGCCCTGGAAGCTGGGGTTGTTCCACTGGGAGGCGACCTTCCGGGTGAAGAAGTCCAGGCCCTCCCGCTTATGCTCGGCAAAGTATTTCAGCTCCGCCAGGGCGGTCTGCCGGGCCATTTCCCCCTGGACGCTGCCGTCAAAGTCCGCCTCCCGCAGGCTTCTCCGGGGATAGCCGGAGTACCAGCCAGGCCCCCGGTCGCTCTCCTGGACCCCCATGACGATCCAGGACCAGTTGCTCATGCCGTTGTCCAGCCGACAGCCGGTGACCCGCTCAGTCAGGGCCACGGGGACCTTGGACTGGAACAGCAGGGCCCCGATCAGCAGCAGGGGCAGCAGGCAGCGTTGCCAGCTGCAGCGCCGCAGCAGCTCAACCAGGGCGGTGAGCAGCATGCCGATCACGAAGATCAGATAGTTGGATTTCAGCAGCAGCGCCAGGCAGGCGGCGCCCGCGGCGCCGAAGGCCCGTTTCAGCCCCCCGTCCCGGAGGAAGCGCAGCTCCAGCCGCATGGCCAGCACGGAGAAGGCCATGCCCAGCACGTTGCCGTAGACGAAGCTGCAGTAGAGCCAGAAGGGGTAAAACAGGATGCCCAGCAGCACCACCCCCAGCTGGGCCCCCCGGCTCATGCCGAAGAGGGCGCAGCACTCCGACAGCTCCCGGTAGAGCAGCACCACCCCCAGCACGTTCAGCAGCTGGAAAACCACCGGATTCAGATCCCCGAAGACGGCGGCCAGCAGCCAGCTCAGCCAGGCAAGGCCCATTTGATGGGGGTAGATGCTGATATAGCCCCCGGTCCGGAAGGGGGTCAGATCCCCGGTCCGCAGGGCCTGGGCGGCCTGCTGGACCCCAAGGGGGTCGGCGCTGAGGTCGAATTGGGTGGCCAGCACCCAAACCAGGGCCAAAAGCCCCAGCACGGCCAGCAGGACCCGGCGGCAGCGGCGGAAATATCCGTCCTCCCCCAGCCGGGCGGCAAGACCCCAGCGGCGGGCCAGGCTCCGCAGCAGCAGGCAGGCCAGGGTCCCCAGGACCAGCGTCAGCAGATTGGCCCAGACGCTGTCGGACAGGAAGAAGCTGTGCTCCGCCCCGTCGCAGCTGATGGCGCAGCTGCTGACGGCCGCCAGGAACGTCAGAAAAAACAGAATGCTCCAGAAGAGGACCGTGACGAGGAAGCTGTACGTGTGGATCAGTCCGTTCCGAAAACGCCGTGCCATCCCCCCGCCTCCCTTGCGTGATCTGACGGGAGACCCGCAGTCTCCCGGTCCCTATCATCATACATTAGTTTCCGGCCTTTGTCAAGGAAAAGGCCCGGTCCGGGAAGGCCGGAGATTTCCGAAAAAGCTGTTGATTAAATGGGATTTTGATTATATAATAAAAGAGATATATTCTGCGCCGCCCGCCAAGGCGGCGGCAGGAGGGAGGAAAGCGGCGTGATCGTGGGCTATACGGGCTTTGTGGGCAGCAATCTCTGCCTGTCCCACAGCTTCCGGTGGAAGATCAACAGCAAAAACGCGGAAACGGCCTGGGGCGTCCGGCCGGAGCGGCTGATCTACGCCGGCGTCCCGGCGGAGATGTTTCTGGCCAACCGGGACCCGGAGCGGGACCGGGCGGTGATCGAAGCGGCCAAGGAAAACATCCGCCGCATCGGGGCCGGGACCGTGGTGCTGATCTCCACCGTGGCGGTGTACGACCGTACCCGGGACGCGGACGAGGACTGGGACCCGGACCCCGCCGCCCTGCCCCCCTACGGCAGGCATCGGCTGGAGCTGGAGCGCTGGGTGGAGGCAAACTGCCCCCGGCATCTGATCCTCCGGCTGCCCGCCATATACGGGGAAAACCTGAAAAAGAACTTTCTCTATGACTATATCCACCGGATTCCCGCTCTTCTGACGGCGGAGAAATTCGGAGAGCTGGCGCCCAGGGAGCCCCTGCTGGAGCAGTGCTACGCCCGGCAGGACAACGGCTTTTACAAATGCCGGCCCCTGGAGCCCCGGGAGGAGGCGGCCCTGCGGGCGGCCTTCCTGCGGCTGGGCTTCACGGCTTTGCGCTTCACCCACGAGGACTCCGTCTACCAGTTCTTCTGGCTGGGAGAGCTCTACGATCGGATCAACCAGTGTCTGGACCGGGGGCTGGAGCGGGTGAACCTGGTGACGCCCCCGGTGGGCGTGAAGGAGCTTTACAGGGCGCTCAGCGGGGAGGAATTCCACAATCGCACCCAAAAGCCTCCCTTCGACTACGATCTCCGCAGCAGGCACTTCCCCGGGGGCTATCTGATGGACAAGGACGCGGAGCTGGCCCAAATCCGGGCCTTCGTGCGCGCAAAGCTGGAAGGGAGGCCTCAATGAAGCTGGCCATTTCCAATCTGGCCTGGGCGCCGGAGGACAGCCCGGCGGTCTTCGCCCGGCTGCGGGACCGGGGCTTCACCGGGCTGGAGATCGCCCCCACCAAGCTTTTTCCCGAAGATCCCTACGCCCACGGAGCGGAGGCGGCGGCGCTGCTGCGGGACATCCGCGCCGCGTATGGGCTGGAGCCCGTCTCCATGCAGTCCATCTGGTACGGGCAGAGCGGCAACATCTTCCGTTCCCGGGAGGAGCGGGAGCGCCTGGAGGCCTACACCCGGCGGGCCATCGACTTCGCCGCCGCCATCGGCTGCCCGAATCTGGTCTTCGGCAATCCCAGGGCCCGGGCCATGGGGCCGGGGCACCGGGAGGAGGAGGTCTATCCCTTCTTCCGCCGTCTTTCGGACTACGCCGCGGCCCGGGGGAGCTGCCTGGCGCTGGAGCCCAATCCGGCCGTCTACGGCACGGATTTCATCTGTACGGCCCGGGAGGCCTTTGCCTTCTGCCGCCGCTCCGGCTGCCCGGCCCTGCGGGTCAATCTGGATCTGGGGGCTCTGATCTGGAACGGAGAGGCCCTGCCGGAGGCGCCGGAAGATCTGGCGCTGGTCCGTCACATCCACATTTCCGAGCCCCAACTCCGGCGGCTGGAGCCCCGCCCCCTGCACCGGCAGCTGCGGGATCTGGATTATCACAACTATATCTCCATTGAAATGGGTCTCCAGCCCCGTCTGGAGGACGTGCTGGAGACCATCGACTACGTGGCAGAGGTGTTTGCATGAGCAAGGCAGTTCCCAAGTACAGCGTGACGGAGTTTGCCCCCAGATCCGGGGACTACTGCGTGCTGATCCCGATTCTCAACGAGAAGGGCCGCATCGACCGGGAGCTGGCCCGGGCCCAACAGGCCGGGGTCGGCCGGGCGGCGGATCTGGTGATCTGCGACGGCGGCTCCGCCGACGGCTGCACCGACGAGGCCCTGCTGCGGCAGTACGGGGTGAACACCCTGCTGGTGAAGCAGGACGGAGGCAGGCAGGGCGCCCAGCTCCGCATGGGCTTCGACTGGGCCCTGGCCCGGGGCTATCGGGGCTTCGTCACCGTGGACGGCAACGACAAGGACAGCATTGAGGACGTGCCCCGCTTTCTGGAAAAGCTGGAGGCGGGCTACGACTTCGTCCAGGGCTCCCGCTTCCGGAAGGGAGGCCGGGCCGTCAACACCCCTCTGATCCGCCTGCTCTCGGTGCGGCTGCTCCACGCCCCGGTGATCAGCCTCACCGCCAAAAAGTGGTACACCGACACCACCAACGCCTTCCGGGCCTATTCCCGGGCTTACCTTGAGGACCCGCGGGTGCAGATCTTCCGGGAGGTCTTCAGCGGCTACGAGCTGCTGGCCTATCTCTCGGTGCGGGCGGATCAGCTGGGGATGAAGACCTGCGAGATCCCCGTGACCCGGGCCTACCCCAGGGGGGAAAAGGCCCCCACCAAGATCAAGGGCCTGCGGGGAAACGCGGATCTGCTGAAGATCCTCTTCCGCAATCTGCTGGGGGCCTACAAGCCCAAGGAGGAACCAAAGTGAAGCGCTGCGACAAGATCATCATCGGTGCCGGGCTCTACGGCCTCTACGCGGCCCTGTTCTGCGCCCGGCAGGGAGACAGCGTCCTGGTGCTGGAGTGCGAGGAGGGGCCCTTCCGGCGGGCCACCTACGTCAACCAGGCCCGGGTCCACATGGGTTACCACTACCCCCGCTCCCTCTCCACCGCCCTGAAATCCAAGGGCTACTTTGACCGCTTCGTGCGGGACTATGACTTCTGCATCCTGAAGGACTTCCACCAGATCTACGCCACCGGCGCCCGTTACAGCTGGACCAGCGCCGAGCAGTTCCGCCGCTTCTGCCGGAACGCGGAGATCCGCTGCGAGGATCTGGCCCCCTCCCGCTATTTCAAGCCCGGCCTCTGCGACGGGGCCTTTCTCACCAAGGAATACACCTACGACGCCGCCATTCTCCGGGACTATTTTCTGGAGCAGCTGGGGCAAACCGACGTGGAGCTGCGATACGGCGTGAAGCTCAGCGGCATCCGCCGGGAGGGAGACTGCTGGGAGTTGGATTGGGGCGAGGGCAGGGCCCGGGCCCCCTTCGTGCTGAACGCCGCCTACGCGGGGGTCAACCAGATCCAGCGTATGGCGGGCTTCGAGCCCTTCCGCATCAAATACGAGCTCTGCGAGATCATCCTGTGCGATGTGTCGGAGAACTTCCGGGAGATCGGCTTCACGGTGATGGACGGCCCCTTCTTCTCCATTATGCCCTTCGGCAGGACGGGGCTCCACTCCCTGACCTCCGTCACCTTTACGCCCCACATGACCAGCTACGACAGCGAGCCGGTCTTCCCCTGCCAGAGCAGGGACGGCAATCTCTGCGTCCCGGGCCGCCTGGGCAACTGCAACGACTGCCCCGCCCGGCCGGAGAGCGCCTGGCCCTATATGTCCAGCCTGGCCCGGAAGTATCTGCGGGAGGAATACGCCTTCCGCTACGCGGGCTCCCTCTTTTCCATGAAGCCCATACTGATGGCCTCCGAGGTGGACGACTCCCGGCCCACCGTGATCCGGGAAAACAGCCGCGAGCCCGCCTTTGTCAGCGTGCTTTCCGGCAAGATCAACACGGTTTACGATTTGGATGAGGTGCTGCGAAATGAATGACCACAAGGAAGAGAGCTTTGTCTCCGCCATCGTCTATCTCCACGACCACCAGGACTTTGCCGCCCCCTTTCTCCACCGGCTGGCGGGCCTGCTGCGGGAGCATTTTTTGAACTACGAGATCATCTGCGTGGACGACGGCTCCACCGACGACACCCTGCCCCGGCTGCGGCAGGCCGCCCGGGAGGCGGAGGGCTGCATGGTCTCCATCGTGAAGCTCAACAGCTGCCAGGGCTACGAGGCCGCCATGAACGCCGGGACGGACCTGGCCATCGGGGACTATCTGTTTGAGTTCGACTCCCCGGTGATGGACTACGACCCGGCGCTGATTTTGCAGGTCTACCGGAAGACCGGAGAGGGCTACGACATCGTCTCCGCCTCCAACCGGCTCTACAAGAGGGCCTCCTCCCGGCTGTTCTACAATATCTTCAACAAGAACGCCAAGCTCCAGTACGCCATCGGCTCCGAGAGCTTCCGGGTGGTCTCCCGGCGGGCGGTGAACAAGGCGGCCTCCCTGGGCCGCTCCGTCCGCTACCGGAAGGCCTTCTACGCCAACTGCGGTCTGAAAACCTGCCGCATCTCCTACGACGGGGACCGGGCCCTGCTCCGCAGCCGGGACAGCAACGCCGGCCACCGGGCGGACACCGCCGCGGCCTCTCTGATCCTCTTTACCGACGTGGCCTACAAGGCCTCCATCGGCATTGCCCTGTTCATGATGCTGGCCACCGTGTTCATGGCGGTGTACGCCCTGGTGGTCTTCATCTCCCGCCGGGCCATCGAGGGCTTTACCACCACCATGCTGGTGATGACCGGCTCCTTCTTCGGGGTCTTCGCTTTGATGGCGGTGATCATCAAGTATCTCTCGGTGATCGTGGAGATGGTCTTTGAGAAGCAGGAATACCGGGTGGAATCCGTGGAGAAGATTTCCAAATAAGCAAACGGAAAGGAGCCGGACCATGCCAAAACAAAACAAACTCCCCGCAAAGGGGCTCCGGCTCCGCTGGATGCTGCTGATCTGGGCCGCCATGGGGATATTGTGCTTTCTGGGGATCTACGGGACCCTGCCGCTGAACGTCAGCTATGACCGCTGGCTGCTGAACGGCTACGTGGAGCACGACGCCACCCAGCACTACGCGGGCTGGCTGGCCTTCCGGGACTCGGCCTGGCATCTGCCTCTGGGCCGGATGGACGGTATGGGAGGCGCCGTGCTGACCTATACGGACTCCATTCCCATACTCGGCATCCTCTGCAAGCTGCTGAGCCCCCTGCTGCCGGAGACCTTCCAGTATTTCGGGCTCTACGTGCTGCTCTGCTTCGTGCTGCAGACCGTGGCGGGTGGGCTGCTGATCCGGCTCTACACCAAAGAGCTGCTGCCCAACCTGGCGGGGCCTCTGCTCTTCTGCCTGGCGCCGATCATGCTGGAGCGGGCCTTCCGCCACACGGCCCTGGCCTCCCACTGGCTGATCCTCTTTATGATCTGGTTCCTGCTGCGGGCCCGGCGGGAGGGGAAGCTCAGCCCCTTCAGCGGTCTGATGCCCCTGCTGTGCATCGGCATCCACCCCTACTATCTGCCGGTGCTCTTCGGTCTGCAGTTCATCGCCCTGGCGGAGCTGGGGCTGCGGGACCGCCGCAGCCTGGGCCGCGGTGCGCTGATCCTCCTGCTCTCCGTGGGGGCCACAGCGGGCTTCGGCTATCTGATCGGCGCTCTGGGCACCACCTCCGGCATGGGCGGGCCCGGCTTCGGCCACTACTCCATGAACCTGAACGCTCCGTTCAATCCTCTGAGCTGCTCCGGCATCGTCTGGTCCCGCTTTTTGCCGGTGCTGCCCCAGATCCTCGGCAACTACGACGGCTTCAACTACTGGGGACTGGGCGTCTTTCTGCTGCTGGGTCTGGCCCTGGCTCTGCGCCTGGGCCGGGTCAAGGGGCTGGGGGGCTTCCTGCGGCGGAACGCTCTGCTGCTGCTCTTCTGCCTGGGCTGCTTCCTCTTCGCCCTGTCCAACGTGGTCACCTGGAACGATCAGATCCTGGCGGAATATTGGCTGCCCGCCCGGGTGCTGCGGCTGTGCGCCATCTTCCGGGCCAGCGGCCGCATGTTCTACGCGGTCTTCTACCTGGCGCTGGTCTGGGGCCTGAGCCGCCTTTGCCGGCTCCGCCGTCCCGCCCTGCGGCAGGGGCTGGTCCTGCTGGTGCTGGCCCTGCAGCTGCTGGACCTCTCCCCCGCCCTTACGACGAAATACGCCTCCTTCCGGCGGGACCGCATTGAAGCCGAATACGCCGCCGCGGACCTCACCGGCAGCCCCGTCTGGCAGGCCCTGGCGGAGCGGGGGCCGAAGCTGAAGCTGCTGGACAAGATCTGGGACTACAAGCTGGCGGCCTTTGCCCAGAAGTACGGCATGGCACCGGACATCAACATCTCCAGCTCCCACTTCAACGGCGGCATCGACCTGGAGGCCCTTTACAAGCAATACCGGGCGGAGCTGGAGGCCGGGACCCCGGAGCCGGGGGCCGTGTACCTCAGCTCCGACGAAGCGCTGGCCACCTCCCTGGCGGAGCGCTGTCCGGGCCTGCGGCTGCTGACGGCGGACAAATACTGGCTGCTGGCCCCGGTGGATCTGAGCCTGCCGGAGCCCTGACGGCCGCGAAAGGAGACCGAAATGCAAAAATCTGCTTCCCGCCCCGCCCGCTGGGTCGTGCTGCTGTGCCTGGGGCTGCTGGCGGCCTTCCGGCTGCTGTATTTCCACTGCCTGGACCGCTTCATGGCCCCGGATTCCTATGAGTACATCGCCAGAGACGGCTTCGCCTGGCTTCACGGAACGGTGGACCGCTACCGGCTGCCTTTGTACCCCATGCTCATCGACCTCTGCCAGGCCCTGGCGGGGGATTGGGGGCTGGAGCTTCTGACCCTGCTGCAGCTGGCCCTTTCCCTGCTGAGCGTCTGGGTCCTGTACGTCACCCTGCGGCGTCTGACGGACAGGGGCTGGGTCAGCCTCCTCTGCACGCTGCTCTATGGCTGCCTGAACGCGGTTTCCGGCTGGGATAAGACGATTCTGACCGAGTCCCTCTCCCTGTCTCTGACGGTGTTTCTGCTCTGGGGCGTGGTCTCCTGGCTGCGGGCGCCCAAGCTACGCTACGCCCTGCTGACGGCCCTGGTGCTGGTGCTGGGCTGCTTCCTGCGGGCGGTCTTCGCCCTCTACGCGGGCGTCGTCTTCGGCTTCTTTTTGCTGCAGCTCTGCTTCCCGGGGCGGCGGGAGGACCCCGCTCTGCGGCGGAAGCAGCGGAAGGCCGGGGGCCTGGGGCTGCTGGTCACAGCGGTTCCGGTGCTGCTGGTGCTGCTCTACGCCTTCACCTTCCAGGCCCGGTACGGGGCGCTGACCCTCAGTGATTCCGGTCTGGGCCAGCAGCTCTATCTGGTGCTGGCGGAGGGTTACTACGAGGACTGCTCCGATACGGAGCTGCGGGACGACGCCAAGGCGATCCTGGACAGCCGGGCCGACAGCAAATCCCTGCAGATGATCGACAACTTCCTCTACGAATTCTACCACGGCTCCGGCTCCAGGCTCACAGAGGAGGACCGCTCCCGGCTGCGGCAGGAGCTGCTGTCCCGCTACGCTGCCCGGCTGGACCCGGGCTATGAGGCCGATCTGGAGGGCTATATCCAGGAGGAATACCAGAACGACTACGACCTGTCCTTTACCACCTCCAAATACCTGGCCCGGCTCTGGCTCATGGAGAACTACCCAAGAGACCGCATCGTCCGCTTCGTCAGCGAGGCCAAGCGGCTCCACCTCCGGGCCTATCTGGCGGGGCTGATCTACCACGCCTTTGAGCGCTTCGACAGCCGCTACAAGCTGCGGGAGGGCAATCTGGCGGCTCTGGTCTCCGGGCTGGGAGAATACGGCCTGTTCTTCCTGCATTTCTCCCTGGTCCACTGCCTGCTGGCGGCCCTGATCGAGGGGCTGGCCTTCCTGCTTCAATGGATCAGGCAGAAGCGGATCTGCTGGATCCGCCTGGGGCTCTGCGTGCTGCCGGCCGCCACCTGCCTGCTCTCCATCGTGGGCACCTGCGGCTCCTACGCCCGTACCGCCATCACCGCCCTGCCCTTCCTCTTCGCCGCCTTCGCCCTGTGGGCGGAGGATCTGCTCCGGCGCAGGCAGAGCGCATAAGCATATCCTGTCATACGGGGACCCGCGGCAAAGGGCGGGTCCCCGCATTTTTCTCTTGACAAACGGTCCGGTCTGTGCTATAAACATACCAATCAAGTAGGTAAATAGGCAACGGACCCATCCCTGCAAAATTCATCTTTTCAGGAGGAACATCCCATGTCCAAAATCTATACTTCCACCGATCAGCTCATCGGCGGCACCCCGCTGCTGGAGCTCACCCGCATGGAGGCCGAGGAGGGCCTGGAGGCCCGGCTGCTGGTGAAGCTGGAGGCCTTCAACCCCGGCGGCTCCGTGAAGGACCGGGTGGCCAAGGCCATGCTGGACGACGCCGAGGCCCGGGGGCTGCTGCACCCCGGCTCCGTCATCGTGGAGCCCACCTCCGGCAACACCGGCGTGGGGCTCTGCGCCGTGGCCGCAGCCCGGGGCTACCGGGCCGTCATCGTCATGCCCGAAACCATGAGCGTGGAGCGCCGCCGCCTGATGCAGGCCTACGGCGCGGAGCTGGTGCTCACCGACGGGGCCCTGGGCATGAAGGGCGCCATCGCCAAGGCGGAGGAGCTGGCCGCTTCCCTGCCCGACGCCTTCCTGCCCGGCCAGTTCGTCAACCCCGCCAACCCCGCCGTCCACCGGGAAACCACCGGTCCCGAGATCTGGGCCGACACCGACGGACAGGTGGACGTTTTCGTGGCGGGCGTGGGCACCGGCGGCACCGTCACCGGCGTGGGCGAATATCTGAAGGCCCGGAACCCCGCCGTCCGGGTGGTGGCGGTGGAGCCGCAGAGCTCCCCCGTTCTCTCCGGCGGCGCCCCCGGCCCCCACAAGATCCAGGGCATCGGTGCGGGCTTTGTGCCCCGGGTGCTGAACACGGAGATCTACGACGAGGTTCTGCCCGTGGCCAATGAGGACGCCTTTGCCGCCGCCCGGCGGCTGGGCCGGACCGAGGGCTTCCTGGCGGGCATCTCCTCCGGCGCAGCCCTCCACGGGGCTCTGGTGCTGGCCAGGCGGCCCGAGAATCGGGGCAAGACCATCGTGGCCCTGCTGCCCGACACCGGCGAGCGCTATCTCAGCACCGCCCTCTTTGCCGAATGAGGAGCCGGGCGGAGCTTCTGACCGCGGCGGCGGCCGCCTTTGCCGCCGCGGACCTGGGCGAACAAAACAGCTACACTGGCCTGGCGGCCCGGGCGGAGCGGCTGACGGATCTGCTGGTGGACGCCATGTTCCCCCGCTTTGCCGCCCAGACCGCCCCCACCGTGGAGCGGCTGGAGCAGGCGGCGGCCCTGCTGCACACCTGTCTGAGCCTCTGCGAGGTGCCGGAGCCGGACCGGGTGGCGGAGACCCTGCTGGAGGCCCTGCCGGAGCTGCGGCGGCAGCTGGGCACGGATCTGGAGGCGGCCTATCAGGGAGACCCCGCGGCCCGGAGCCGGGACGAGATCATCCTCTGCTACCCGGCCTTCCCGGCCATCGCCGCCTACCGGCTGGCCCACGTCCTCTACCGGGAGGGGGTGCCCCTGCTGCCCCGGATGATGACGGAATACGCCCACCGGCGCACCGGCATCGACATCCACCCCGGCGCCGCCATCGGGGACTATTTCTTCATCGACCACGGCACCGGCGTGGTGATCGGTGAGACCACCACCATCGGGGAGCACGTGAAGCTCTACCAGCACGTGACCCTGGGCGCCAAGAGCTTTGAGGTGGGGCCCGACGGGACCCTGGTGAAGGGCATCAAGCGGCACCCGGACATCGGAGACCGGGTGGTGATCTACGCGGGCGCCACCATTCTGGGGGGCAGCACCCACATCGGCAGCGACTGCGTCATCGGCGGCTCCGTGTGGCTGACCCACTCGATCCCCGCCGGAAAGATGGTGCTGGCCCGCTCCACGGTGCTGGACGCCCCTCTGACCAAGGACCTGATCTCGGACCCCATTCTGGACAGCGCCATGCTGTAATCCGATTTCTGAAACCCCATCAGGTTTTGCAAAACAGAGCTTGTACGGCATATTTCCCCGGGCTTTGCCCGGGGCGCTTCAAAGATCCGTATCAGCGGCGGGAGGCGGCGGATCCCAGCGGATCCACCGCCTCCCGCCGGTTTTTCCCCGCTCCGGGGGAAAAATCCCGGAAAAAGTCAAAAAAGAAGGTGCTTCTTTTCCGCTTTTGTAGTATAATGGAGGCAAACAGAAAAAAGGAGTCCTCACCATGGAAAACGCCTGCAAACAGCCCGATCTGGACTATCTCCATCTGCTGGCCGAGCAGTATCCCACCCTGGAGGCCGCCTCCGCCGCCCTGGTACGGCTGCGGGCCTTCCTGCGGCTGCCCAAGGGGACGGAATACTATTTCAGCGATCTGCACGGGGAGCAGGAGGCCTTTATCCATCTGCTGCGCTCCGCCTCCGGCACCATCCGGGACAAGATCGACGCCACCCACGGCACGGAGCTCTCCCGGGCGGAGCTGGACGAGCTGGCCGCCCTGATCTACTACCCGGAGCAGATCCTCCGGCAGCGCCGCCGGGCCGGGTCCGACGGCGGGGAGTGGGAGCGGCTGATGCTCCATCGCCTGCTGCCGGTGCTGCAGGAGGTGGCCCGCAAGTACGCCCACGACCACGTGGACGCCTTAATCAGCAACAAGTACCACTTCGTCATCCGGGAGCTGCTGGGCTCCTCCGAGGACCCCGCCAAGGCGGACTATTACCGGGAGCTCATCGCCTCCGCCGTGGACGCCGGCATCGGAGAGGGGCTCATCACCAATCTCTGCTATCAGATCCAGCAGGTGGCGGTGGACAATCTCCACATCATCGGGGATATCTTTGACCGGGGCCCGGGCGCCCATAAGATCCTGGACGAGCTGATGTTCCACCACAACGTGGACATCCAGTGGGGCAACCACGACATCGAGTGGATCGGCGCCGCGGCGGGGAACCCGGTCTGCCTGTTCTCGCTGCTGCGGATCGCCATCAGCTACAACAACTTCGACATGCTGGAGGACGGCTATGGCATCAACCTGCGGCCCCTGTCCATGTTTGCCGACGAGGTCTACGCCGCAGACCCCTGCGAGGCCTTCCGGCCCCACATTCTGGACGAGAACAAATACGACCCCGTGGACCCGGCCCTGGCCGCCAAGATGCACAAGGCGGTGGCCGTCATCCTCTTCAAGCTGGAGGGACAGCTGATCCGCCGCAACCCCGGCTTCGGCATGGAGCACCGACTTCTGCTGGACAAGCTGGATCTTCAGAAGGGCGTGCTGCGGCTGAACGGCACGGAATACCCCCTGCGGGACCGGAGCTTCCCCACCCTGGATCCGGCGGACCCCTACGCCCTGACGGAGGCGGAGCAGGCCCTGGCGGAGGGGATCCAGACCTCCTTCCGGCACTCCGCCGCCCTGAAGCGGCACATGGATTTTCTGATGCGCTGCGGCTCCATGTACAAGGCCGTCAACGGCAATCTGCTCTACCACGGCTGCATTCCCATGGAGCCGGACGGCAGCTTCTCCGAGCTGGAGCTGGACGGAAAGCGGGTGGGCGGCAAGGCCATGCTGGACGCCCTGGACGGCATCGTCCGCCGGGCCTACTACCGGCATGAGCCCGCCTGCGTGGATCTGATGTGGTATCTCTGGTGCGGGGCCAAGTCTCCCCTCTTCGGCAAGGCCCGGATGACCACCTTTGAGCGCTATTTCATCGCCGGGGACGTCCCCGGCGCCGAGGCGCTGCGCCGGGAGCCCAAGGATCCCTATTACAGCCTCTGCGAGCAGGAGGACACGGTGCGGGCCATCCTCAGGGACTTCGGCCTGGACCCGGAGCACTCCCACATCGTCAACGGCCACGTGCCGGTGAAGAAGGGGGAGAATCCCATCAAGTGCGGCGGCAGGCTCTTCGTCATCGACGGGGGCATCTCCAAGGCCTACCAGTCCACCACAGGCATCGCGGGCTATACCCTGATCTTCAACTCCCACAGTCTGACCCTGGCGGAACACCGGCCCTTCCGGCGGGCCACCGGCAGCGCCGTGGCCCGGACCGACACCAGGACCCGGGTGGTGGAGCAGATGCCCCACCGGATCCTGATGGCGGAGACCGATGAGGGCCTGGCCGCCCGGGCCCGCATCACCGCCCTGGAGGCTCTGCTGGCCTGCTACCGGGACGGCAGCATCCGGGAGCGGAGGCCGGAGCGCTGAGCGCCGCTTCGCCGCCACCCGAACAAGGCCGCCGGGCCGTCGCGGTCAAACTCCGTGACGGCCCGGCGGCCTGTACAATCCCCAATGATACGAAAAAACCCCTTCCGGTCAAAGCCGGAAGGGAATATTTTCGAACGCGAATTACGCCAGCTTGTTGAGCTTCAGGGTCATGCTGCTCTTCTTCCGGGCAGCGGTATTCTTGTGCAGAAGACCCTTGTTCACAGCCTGGTCCACGGTCTTGACGGCAGTCTTGTAAGCTGCGTCAGCCGCCTCGCGATTACCTTCAAGGACAGCGGCGTCGAACTTCTTCAGATTGGTCTTGAGGGCGGACTTGCCAGCCTTGTTCCGGGCATTGGCGACCTTGGAAAGCTCGACTCTCTTCTTAGCGGACTTGATGTTGGGCACGGTTACACCTCCTTGACTCGAAATCGTGGGCATGGTCAGACCCATGCAGAAATGTATTATACTCGCTTGTCCCAATAAAATCAATAGTTTTTTTACAAAAATCGAAAAAATATTTTTCCAGCCTTCCCCCGCGGCACTCCGGCACGAACGCCCGCGTCCGCTGCCTCCGCCGGGTCCGGTTTCGTTTACATAATCCATTCGACAGCAGCCGACATAATTTTGTTACAAAACGGTTACTTATTCGCTTTTTATGGGGAAGATTGGGGACACATCCCCCGCATGATTCGTGGAAAACCTGGATTTTTTCGGGAGTTTTTCACATTTTCCACAGCTTTTTCCACAGCCGAAAGTTTATCCGGGATCCAATTCGACATCTTTCATTCGTTGACATAAAATGGTTTCAGCCGGGAAGCCCGTCCGGCTTTCGGGCGCTGAAGAGCGAAAGGCCCGGAGCCTCTGCTCCGGGCCTTTCGCCTTGGACCGTTTATCCCTCGATCAGGATGGTGCGCTTTTCGGGCAGCTTGGGCGCGCTCTTCTTGGGGATGGAGAGCTTCAGAACGCCGTCCTCGAAGCGGGCCTTGATCTCCTCCTCGGTGATGGCGTTGCCCACGAAGAAGCTGCGCTGCATGGCGCCGGCGTAGCGCTCCTGGCGGATCACCCGGCCCTGCTTGTTGGTTTCGTTCTTGTCCAGGCCCTTGCTGGCGCTGACAGTCAGGTAGCCCTTCTCCAGGCTCAGATCGATCTCGTCCTTCTTGAAGCCGGGCAGATCAATGTCCACGTCGTAGTGGTCCTCGTGCTCCCGGACGTCGGTCCGCATCACGTGGGGGGCGTGCTTGCCGTAGAGCTGCTTTTCCGTGTCGGCCAGGCTGCGGCTCACAGGCCAGCGCATCCAATCATCAAAGAAATCATCATCAAAAATTCTGGGCATCAACATAAGTCATTACTCCTTTCACTCATTTACATTGTTGATTTTCTCTATGTAACTGAGCAAGGTGTCGGGGGCTTTTTGCTCCCTTCCTTTGTTCTGACCCTATTATAGCACAAGTTTTAGCACTGTCAAGTGGAGAGTGCTAAATCTTCTGTGAACTCTTTGTTATCAATTTGTGAACGCCGAACCGGGCGTTCTCGGGTGCCTGCAATCGCCCCGCAGGAGCGCGGGCCGGTGTCCGCCGCTGTGGGAGCGCTTCGACAAATCCCACCTTGCCTACCCGAAGATCTCCGCCAGCCAGTCCAGGAGGCGGAATTTGAGGGTGACGGATTGGCTTTCCTCCGTCATCAGCGCGATCTGCTGCTCCGTCATGCCTGCCTGGGCGGCCTCCTCCCGAAGCTCCTCCGTTCCGGCGGGCAGACAGAGGGCGGGGAAGGCCACGCACCACCAATTGTGGCCCTCACCAGCGCCCAAAATCACCCGGAGGGCCCGGTAGGGGCCGGCGGGCAGGGAGAAGCTCTCGTAATCCCGCCGGGGAAATGGCTCCCAGCCCAGGCGGGCCGTCACCGGCTCCCCGGTGCCCAGGGTCCGGGCGGCGCGTCCGGCCAGGGCGGGCAGTCCCGCCTCCAGGGCCGCGGCGGCGCTGTCCGCGTCGGGGCAGTCCGCGGTCAGAGCGGCGATTTGGGGCAGCAGGGCGTCCCGGACCGCCAGCTTCCGGGCCTGGTCCAGAGGATCGTCGGAGGCCGCCACCACGTGCAGCCGGATCAGCTTCCCCGCCAGGGCCCGCTGCTCCGCATAAACCCGCAGGGCCAGAGCCGCCTCTGTCAGCAGCAGCGCCGCAAGGCCCATAGATACGTACCGTTTCCACATAAAAAACACCTGTCCATCCATGAATTTGCGTCATGAGTATGGACAGATACTTTCGGTTTTATACCGGAGAATCGGGATTTGTCTGATTGTAGTGCCGGCAATCTGCCGGCAAAACCGAGATGCCGGAGCGGATCGGGCCGGCAGATTGCCGGCACTACAGATTTATAAATCCCAATTTGCGTCGCGACAGGTCTGAGCTTTTCCGAAACCTTTTCCCTCCG
>CAMNHH010000020.1 GCA_946539175.1 uncultured Clostridia bacterium
TGACCTCTTGAATGCCATTCAAGCGCTCTCCCAGCTGAGCTATACCCCCAGATGGCCGGTGGGAACTGCCGTTCCCCTCACAGCATGGGTATTATAGCACAGCTCTTTGGAAAATGCAAGTGTTTTTTTCACAAAATTGAAAAATTTTTTCAGAAGGGAAAACGCATTTCGCGCTGCGCTCAAAGGACAGAGATGCTTTGCAATGCTTAGTCTTCCAGCAGGCAGACGGCATGACAGGAGATGCCCTCTCCCCTGCCGGTGAAGCCCAGGCGTTCCTCCGTGGTGGCCTTGACGTTGATCCGCTCCGCCTCGATCCCAAGGGTGTCGGCAAGACGCTGCTCCATCTCGGAGAGACGGGGCGCCAGCTTGGGCGCCTGGGCGATCAGCGTCACGTCAATGTTGCCCACCCGGTAGCCCTTCTCGGTCAGCAGCGTCCGAACGTGGGCCAGGAGCTTCTGGCTGTCGATGCCCTTGAAGGCCGGATCGGAATCCGGAAAATGACGGCCAATGTCTCCAAGGCCCGCGGCGCCCAGCAGAGCGTCCATAACGGCGTGGGTCAAAACGTCCGCATCAGAATGGCCGTCCAGACCAAGGCGGTAGTCCAGCTTTACCCCGCCCAGGATCAGATCACGGCCCGGCACCAATCTGTGTACGTCATATCCGTGGCCGATCCTCATTTCTCCGCCCTCGCTTTCAGCAGGGCCTCCGCCAGAATCAGGTCCGTGGGTGTGGTGACCTTCAGATTCTCGTCGCTGCCGGGGGTGATGATCACGTTGACGCCGAACTGCTCCGCTGCGGAGCAGTCGTCGGTGATCTCCTTTTTTTCCGCAATGGCCCTGTCCAGGGCGGCCCGGTACAGCTCAACGGCAAAGACCTGAGGGGTTTGAACGGCATAGAGGGCGCTGCGGTCCGGGGTGGACTCCACCACGCCTCCGTGGACCACCTTGATGGTGTCCTTCACCGGGATAGCGGGGGCTGCGGCGTTGAATTTGGCAGCCTTCCGCACCGCGTCATGAATAACGGCCTGGCTCACCAGAGGTCGGGCGCCGTCGTGGATGGCCACGAAGCCGCAATCCTTGGAGACGTGATCCAAGCCCGCCTGCACGGAGGCGGCACGGCTCTCCCCGCCCCGGCAGATCTTGTTGACCTTGCTGAATTTCTTGGTCACGCATAGCTCGCTCAGAGGCTCCAGCAGATCCTCCCGGGTCACCAGGATGATCTGTTGAATGTCGTCGTTCTGCTGAAAAGCCCGGATGGTATGCGCGATCAGAGGCTCGCCGCAGAGCTCGGCCATGATCTTATCGGTGCCATTCATGCGGGCGGCGTTTCCGGCAGCCACAATGACGGCGGCGCACTTGGCGCCCCGGGAAGAGATCTTGCGCAGGACCTTGGAAATACCCATGGGAATTCCTCCTTCAGTTTCGGGCGGCCAATGACCGCTCCTACAGAGTTGCCGCTTTCGGGCGGATGAGTTCGCAGGCGCCGCGACGTATGCGCGCTGCTACAGGGACATGACGGTCTTTTTGAATTCCCTGCCCCGGACCATGAAATTCTTGAACCTGTCGAAGGCCGGACCGGCGGGAGAGAGGATCACAACGTCGCCGGGCTTCGCCATCCGGGCAGCCAGACGAACCGCCTCATAGAAGTCCTCCTCGTGGAGGATCTCGGGAGAGCCGGGCTTGTAGTTGGGGGCTGCCAGCACAGCGGCCTCGATTTTGGGGGCGGTGGCGCCGGTGAGGATCAGGAGCTTCACATGCTCCACGATCTCGGGTCCCAGCGGATCGAAGGGCACGTGCTTGTCGTAGCCGCCGGCAATCAGAATCAGCTTCTGGTTGAAGCTGCGAAGGCCCGCGATGGTACGGGTGGGAGAAGACGCGATGGAGTCGTTGTAGTATCGAACTCCGTCCTTCTCCCGGACCAGCTCGATGCGATGCTCCACGCCGTTGAATGTACGGGCCACCTCGCGAATGTGCTCGTCGCTGACCATGCCCTGCACCGCCAGAATGGCGGCCATATAGTTCTCCACGTTGTGCAGACCCGGCAGAAGGATCTCAGACTGGTCCATGATCTTTTCGACAGTCTCCCCTTTTCGCCAGATGACGCCGTCTCGCAGGAAAGCGCCCCGCCGCGGCTCCTCCCGACGGGAGAAGGCGGAGATCTGACTGCAGGCCTCCGGGATGAAGGATCTGGTCACGTCGTTGTCCAGATTCAGGATCAGGCGATCCTCCGGGGTCTGGTGGGCGAAGATCTGACGCTTGCAGGAGATATACTCGGCGTAGTCCTTGTGCATGTCCAGGTGGTTGGGAGACACGTTGGTGACCACCGCGATGTGGGGGGCGTAGCGGAAATACATCAGCTGCCGGTTGCTGAGCTCCAGAACCACCTTGTCGGTGGGCTCCATTTCATCCGCCCGGTCCAGCAGGGGCGTTCCGATATTGCCGCCCAGCCAGACGTGATAACCCTCCGCTTTCAGCATTTCCGAAATCAGCGTGGAGGTGGTGGTCTTGCCGTCGGAGCCGGTGACGCCGATGATGGGCGCGGGGCAAACGGCGAAGAACGCCTCCATCTCGGAGGTCATATAGGCGCCCCTGGCCTGCAGCTCCAGAAGCTGGGGCTCGTCCGGGTGGATACCGGGCGTGCGGAAAACCACGTCGCCCTCCAGGCCGTCCAGATAGTGTTCCCCCAGGTGGAGCTTTGCGCCTCGGGCCTCCAGCTCCAGGACCTCAGGGTCCTGTTTTTCCCGCTCGCCCTTGTCACAGCAGGTGACGTCGATGCCGTAGCGCAGCAGCAGCCTTACCAAAGGCCGATTGCTGACGCCGACGCCCAGCACCAGGGCTTTTTTGCCCTGCCATTGGGCGAAATATTGATCCAGTCTGGTCATAATCATTCTCCTATTGCCGCTGTTCCATACGCGAACAGCAATTCTGTTTTGGTGTTGCTCTGTGTCTCGTAAATCATGTCCCCGATCCCACCCTCGTCCGAAGGTCAGCGTTGATGGTAGTAAGGATGCAGGATAAAAATGCGCGTGTAAGCATGCAGGGCCTGCACGGTAAGGCATACGCCCGCGATACGCGCCCGACGTATCAAGTCTGATTGCGGTCCGTTCTCGCCCGCCGGAGATCCCGCTCGCCCCTTCGGAGTACCGACTTTTTACGATTCAATGACGCTCAGTTTTCCATCAGATCCGTGGTCCAGTTCAGGCCCTGGATCCGCTCGTCCAGCTCCCGCAGTTCCCTGGAGATGGCGTCCACCTGCTTTTGCAGAACGGAGACCTTCACCGTGGAGAGGATTTTGATCTCCTTCTGGGAATAGCGATCCACCTTTTCACTGGCGGCGTCCAGGAAGCCCCGCATGATGTTCAGGCGCTTTTTCAGGCAATCCCGACGGGCCAGCAGCGCGGTTACAGAGACGCCGTTCAGCAGGGTAAGGCTGTTGGTCAGATTGATCCTTGTCATCAGCCATTCCAGGCGTTCCAGAATGGCGTCCAGCTCCTTCAGAAGCTGCTTGGGATCCTCGGCGGGCTCCTCCCCTTCCTGGGTCTTGGCGTTGTGATTCAGCCGGGTTTGCAGCTCTGACAGGCGGCGCTGAAGATCGGCACGTTCGGACAGTGCGGTTGCGAGTTTCATTTGCGTTCCTCCGTTCCTGCGATTTGCGGACGGCAGCGTGCCGTCTCTACATGGGTTTACATAATTGATAGAAGGCCACGGCGGAGGCGGCTGCCACATTGAGGGAATCCACGCCGTGGGACATGGGGATTTTCACGGTATAGTCGCTGGAGGCAATTGTGGTATCCGCCAGGCCGTCCCCCTCGGTGCCCAGCAGCACCGCCAGCTTGGGCTCCGCAAGGAGCCTGGGATCGTCAATGGATACGGTATCCTCCCGCAAGGCCATGGAGGCGGTTTTGAAGCCAAGGCTCCGGAGCAGAGACATCCCTTCCTCCGGCCAGCTCCCCTCCAGATAAGTCCAGGGGATCTGGAACACGGTGCCCATGCTGACCCGGACGCAGCGACGGTACAGTGCGTCGGTGCAGGCGGGGGTCAGCAGCACTGCGTCCATATTGAGCGCGGCGGCCGAGCGGAAAATCGCCCCCAGATTGGTGGGATTCATCACATTCTCCAGCACCGCAACCCGCCGGGCGTCCCGGCAGATCTCCTCCGGCTTCGGCAGCTTGGGCCGCCGCATGGCGCAGAGCACCCCACGGGTCAGGGGAAAACCTGTGAGTTGGGTCAGCACCGGCAGAGGCGCCGTGTAGATGGGAAGATCTCCGATCCGCTCCACGATGGAACGGGCCTGACCCTCGATGTGCCGCCGCTCCAGCAGCAGGGACACGGGGATGCAGCCCGCGTCCAGCGCCCGGTGGATCACGTTTGGGCTCTCCGCGATGAACAGCGCGTTGGCCGGATCCGCCCGGTTGACCAGCTGGTTTTCCGTCAAGCGGGCGTATACGTCCAAATCCGGTGATTCGAAATCTGTTATTTCAATGATGTTTGGCATAGTCAATCCGGCCCGATCGCCGTGGTATGCGTTTCTTCCGCGGAGGCTTCCGCCTCCGTGACCGCTTCTGTGACAGTCTCTGTTACCAGGCCGGGCTCCGAGACAGCTTCCGTTTCCACGAGGGGCTCCGGGTTTTGCTGACTTGTCGGCTCGGCAGCGGCTTCTTCTGTGGGCTGTACGGGTACCTCCGTGGGCTCTGCGGCGGGCTCTGTAGTGCCCGCCGGGTGTTCCTCCGGCGCTTCCGCCTCCGGGTAGCGCTGCGGATCCCACTGATAAGCACTGAGCGCTTCCGCGGGCAGCAGCTCCGGCGCTTGCTTGGAAAGCGCCGCGCTGTGCAGATCAAAGTAGCGCCACTGTCCATCCACCAGGATCCGATTCCAATACCAGTCGGTGCCGTCCTTTTGACCGTAAACCAGCTCGCATTCCTCTCCCGCCCGGCGGAATAGATACTCCACCACGGAGGCCATCGTACGGCTGCTGCCCTGCTTCAAAACCAGCTCGGTATAGACAGTGGCATTTTCCGCGGCACGATAATTGCCGCCGGGCAGATTATAGTAGAGGTAGTACAGCTTATCGTCAAGGCTTTCCCGCAGACTCATCAGGTCAAAATAGCTGTCAAGCTGTACCTGAACGCTTTTGCGCTGGCGGCGCAGGCTCTCCCGGTCGGTGCTGTAGAGAAAGTGAAACTCCAGCACCCGCACGTTGCCACGGTCCGGATAGACGCCCACGTAGATCGTGGGGATCTCCGTCATCTGATCCGGATGGTGGAGGATATAGTCCTCCAGCAGCGCCACGAAGTCCGTGTCCACATAGCCGCTGACTTGGATGATATAGGAGCTGGCCAGCTGGGTCATCTCGCTGTAGATCATATCCAAGGCGTGATCCGGGAAGAGATAGGTACCGATGGATTTGATCTCCTGGGGAGTCAGACGCAGCCGCATCTGGACGGTCACAGTGGCTCCCGCAGGGGTGCTCCCCAGCTGCCACTCAAAGCTGTCCATGGCGTAGGTATACTTGGGATAGCTGCTGTAGAGGGTGCTCTCCAGCTCCTGCATGGCTGACTCGAGCTTCTCCTGGCTGTAGCCGGGCAAAAGAAATCGTTCCTCCTCCACCCCCTGGGAGACCATCTGCATGATCCTGGCGCGGAGGGCGAATGGATCCAGAACCGTTTCATACATGGGCGGAGCTTCCGTGGAGGCCGGGGGCTCCGTGGTGGTTTCCTTGTAGGCAAAGGGGGCGTCATGCTCGTTGACGGAAAGATACTCGTCCGGATACAGGGACCGGCAGCCTGTCAGCAGGAGCAAACAGAGCATCGGAACGATCCATCGCTTCATGGTCTCTCCTTTCCGGCGCCGCCTGACTCAGAGCAGGGACACTGTCTGGCTGCCGCAGTCCTCGTCCTTCAGAACGGCGCCTGCGGCAGGGATGGTCCTGGTACGATAGCGGCTTTCATTGACGATCCCGGACTCCGCCAGCGCGGCGGCATGGTGAAGCAGCGCTTTCTTTTTCAGGCTCAGCACGGCGATGCCCTGGGTGTCCCGGCTGGTTTTGGGGCTGAGCTGGGCCGTGGAGAAGATCAAAGCCCGTCCTTCAGTCGAGTACAGCACAAGCTGGGTGTCCTCCTTCAGCAGCAGGGCGGCCTTCAGGGGGCTCTTTTCGCTGTAAGCGCCAGTGAGCTTCTTGCGGTTGGACTTGGTGGCATACGCGGAGAGCTCCACCTTGGCCACCTTGCCGTTTTCATAGACGAAGATCATGAAGCCGCTGTAGTCGCCGGGCAGGCAGACGGCGGCCACGGTCTCACCCTCGTCCATGCCCAGCTTCTGTGGCAGATAGTCCCCCAGAACAGAGGCCTTACTGTCCGGGAAGCTGTCGAGCCGGGTCTTATAGACCTGGGCCCGGTCGGAGAAAACCAGCAGCTCGGCGGCGCTGGTGGTTTCCCGGGAGAAGGCCAGCCCATCGCCCTCCTTGAACTTCTGCTCGCCGGACATGCGCAGGGACTGGGGTGTGATCTTCTTGAGGTAGCCCTCCCTGGAGACGAAGAGGGTGACAGGATACTCCGAAGGCGTTTCCGGCGTCTCCTCCACAAAGATCTCATGGTCGTAGATCAGACCGGTGCGGCGGTCGGCGCCGTACTTTTTGCTGACCTCATCCAGCTCTTTGATGATGATGCTTTTGACCCTGGCGTCGGACTTGAGGATCTTTTCCAGATCTTCGATCGCCTTTTCCAGTTCTGCGGTCTCGGCGGTTTTTTTGAGGATGTATTCCTTATTGATATTGCGGAGCTTGATCTCCGCCACAAATTCGGCCTGGAGCTCGTCGATGCCAAAGCCGATCATCAGATTTGGGATGACCTCCGCGTCGGATTCCGTCCCCCGGATGATGGCGATGGCCTTGTCGATATCCAGAAGGATCCTTTCCAGGCCCTTCAGCAAATGCAGACGTTCCTTCTTCCGCTGCAGCTGGAAATAGGTCCTGCGGCGAACGCCCTCAGAGCGCCAGGCGACCCACTCCTCCAGGATCTCCCGGACTCCCATGACCCGGGGCATCCCGGCGATCAGGATGTTGAAGTTGCAGGCGAAGCTGTCCTGCAGGGGCGTGAGTCTGTAGAGCTTCTGCATCAGCTTATCCGGGTCTACGGAGCGCTTGAGGTCAATGGTCAGCTTCAGGCCGGACAGATCCGTTTCATCCCGCATATCGTTGATCTCTTTGATTTTGCCCCCGTTGATCAGCTCCGATACCTTGTCGATGACGGCCTCTGTGGAGGTGGTGTAGGGAATCTCAAAGATCTCAATGAGGTTCCCCTCCTTCACATAGCGCCAGCGGGCTCGGATCTTGAAGGAGCCCCGGCCCGTCTCATAGATGGCCCCCATTTCTGCTCGATCATACAGGATATCGCCGCCGGTGGGAAAATCCGGCGCGGGCAGAGTCTCCAGCAGGTCGCATTTGGGGTTGCGGATAAAGGCCTTGGTGGTTTCGCAGACCTCCCGCAGATTGAAGCCGCAGATATTGCTGGCCATGCCGGCGGCAATGCCAGTATTATTGGAGACCAGCACGTTGGGAAAGGTGGTGGGCAGCAGCGTGGGTTCCTTCATGGTGCCGTCGTAGTTGTCCACCAGGTCCACGGTGTCGGAATCAATGTCCCGGAACAGCTCCGCCGCGATGGGCTCCAGCTTGGCCTCCGTGTAACGGGGCGCCGCGTAGGCCATATCCCGGGAGTAGACCTTGCCGAAGTTGCCCTTGGAGTCCACGAAGGGGTGCAGCAGCGCCCCGTTGCCCCGGCTCAGCCGCACCATGGTCTCGTAGATGGCAGCGTCTCCGTGGGGGTTCAGCCGCATGGTGGAGCCCACGATGTTGGCGGACTTGGTGCGTCCCCCGGTCAACAGGCCCATTTTATACATGGTATAGAGCAGCTTCCGGTGCGAGGGCTTGAAGCCGTCAATCTCCGGAATGGCCCGGGAGACGATGATGGACATGGCGTAGGGCATGAAGTTCCATTCCAGGGTATCGCAGATCCCCTGCTCGGTCAGCTCTCCCCGCAGGCCCTCCACGTTGGGATCAATCTCATGTTTCGTCGTTTCGTTGCTTTTCTTCTTGGCCATAATATTCCCGTTTCTATTCTTGTAAGAATTGATTCAGTCTGTTGAACGCGGCGTCCAGCCGCTGGCGCAGCCGGATCCGGCGGAACAGCAGCCCTCTCAGCCAATCGAGCCCGGCGCAGGCCAGCAGCAGCCCAGCACCCGCCGTGATCACGGCAAAGGGCAGCAGCGGCGCCGGCAGCTCTGCCAGAGGCTTATAGAGGCCCTGGATACGGACCCAGATCACATGATGGACGTGGATGATATAAACCCCGAAGGTCAGCGGCGACAGCCAGCGGATCGGAGCCTTCCATGCGCCCGGGATCCGAAGCCGGACAAAGAGCAGCAGCATGCTCAGCGCGAACAGGGTCGAGCTGGGAGTGGTGTAGTACAGCAGCATTTTCCGCTGCTTTTCCCAAAACTCCGACAGCTCTCCCTGATTGTCCAGGATGCCAGAAACAGCGCAAACCAGAACCACGCAGCCCAAGGCCAGCAGAAAAGCGGCCTTCGGGGAGAACAGTTCATCCAGCTTCCCCTGCCGGGCGCAGGCGCCCATGAGATACAGGGCCAGAAGCCAAAGCACCGAATACCCTCCCCCAACGTACCAGGGATCCCCCTGCCAGGCATATCCCAGATGGGTCCCGACGCTAAAGAGCAGGAACACGGTCAGAACAGCCGCTCTGGCTTGCCTGACAGACAGGCCCCGGATGCCCGGGTTCAGAAGGGGGGTCATGACGTAAACGCCCACGTAGGCGGTAAAATACCAGAAGCATTTCTGGGTCACAGGCAGACAGTAGCGCAGCCAGAATCCGTCCATACAGCCGGGCTCCGCCGCCGTCCCGACGGCAGCCACCGTCAGATTCCAGAACAGCACCTGCAGCCAAAGCTCCAAAAGCCGGGCTGGCCGAAAGCTCCCGCAGACCAGCACCCAGCCGGAGATCACGGCGTAGATATTTACGCCGCAGTTGCAAAGCATCCGCAGGGGCTGCAGCCAGCCTGCCGCGTCTCCGGAGACGCTTCCGGCGCCGCCCTGGTTCAGGACGTGCAGGCAGGCAATCAGAAGCATGGCCAGGCAGCGCAGCGCGTCAATGCCGAGATTCCGCTCTTTTGATTTCAGTTCCATTCCGTCTCGCTTTCTCCCCACTCAGGAGATGTCTGCCAGATCCAGGTATTTGTAGCCGTTGTCGGCAATGTAATCCTTTCGGGCCTGGAGATTGTCCCCCAGGAGCATATCAAAGTAGACCGCAGTGCGCGCCGCATCCTCCGGCATGACCTTGATCAGGCGCCGGGTCTTGGGGTTCATGGTGGTCATCCACATCATCTCCGGCTCGTTCTCGCCCAGTCCCTTGGATCGCTGGATGGTAAGCTTTTTGCCCTCCAGCTTTTTGAGGATCTCAGCCTTCTCCTGCTCGTTGTAGGCGAACCAGGTCTTATCCCTGCAGTTGATCTCAAAGAGTGGGGATTCCGCGATGTAGACGAAGCCCTCCCGGATCAGAGTGGGTACAAGCCGATAGAGCATGGTGAGGATCAGGGTGCGGATGTGATACCCGTCCTCGTCGGCGTCCGTACAGATGACGATCTTGTTCCAGCGCAGGTTGTTCAGATCGAAGGCGTTCAGATCCTTGGCCTTCTTCTCCTTCTCCCGGACCTCCACCCCGCAGCCGATGACCCGGAGCAGATCCGTGATGATCTCGCTCTTGAAGATGCGGGCGTAGTCCGCCTTCAGACAATTGAGGATCTTGCCCCGGACGGGCATGATGCCCTGGAATTCCGCGTCCCGGCCCAGCTTGACGGAGCCCAGAGCGGAATCGCCCTCCACGATGTAAAGCTCCCGGACGCTGGGATCCTTGGAGCGGCAGTCCACAAACTTCTGGACCCGGTTGGTGATGTTGACGGAGGCCTGGAGCTTGCCCTTCATGGCGGTGCGGGCGTGCTCCGCGGACTCCCGGGAACGCTTGTTCACCAGCACCTGGGCGGCGATCATCTCCGCCTCCTGCTTGTTCTCGATGAAATAGACCTGGAGCCGGGCGCGGAAGAACTCCACCATGGCGTCCTGTATGAATTTGTTGGTGACGGCCTTCTTGGTCTGGTTTTCGTAGGAGGTCTTGGTGGAGAAGCAATTGGTCACCAGCACCAGACAGTCGTACACGTCCTGCCAGGTGATTTTGCTCTCGTTCTTGTTGTATTTGTTTTCCTGCTTCAGATAGGCGTCGATGGCGTAGACGAAGGCGTTGCGGGCTGCCTTCTCGGGAGCGCCGCCGTATTCCAGCCAGGAGGAATTGTGGTAGTATTCCAGCCTTCCGCCCTGCCTGGCAAAGCAGACGGCGGCCGTGATCTTAACCTTATAGTCCTCCATATCCGCCCGGTCCCGTCCGACGCGCTCCGCCTCCCAGTATTGGGGCATGGTGATGGGGCTGCGCTGCTCGGACTCGGTGATCTCCCCAAGATAATCCAGAATGCCGTTTTCATAGCGGTATTCCTCGGTCTCAAAGTCCTTCCCCACCTGGTTTCGGAAGCGGAAGGTGACGCCGGCGTTCACCACCGCCTGGCGCTTGAGCATATCCCGGTAGTACTCCACGGGGATATCGATGTCTGTGAATACCTCCAGATCCGGCTTCCAGTGAAAAAGAGAGCCGGTCTTTTTCCGGGTGGTGGGTTCCTTTTTCATCTCCCCGGCGATGCGGCCCTTTTCAAAGTGGAGGCTGTATTTGAAGCCGTCCCGGTGGATCACCGCATCAAAGAATTCGGAGGCGTACTGGGTGGCGCAGGTTCCAAGGCCGTTGAGACCCAGGCTGTATTCGTAGTTGCCGGCGTCGTTGTTGTTGTACTTGCCGCCGGCGTACATCTCGCAGAACACCAGCTCCCAGTTGTAGCGTCCCACCTTTTCGTTCCAATCCACGGGGCAGCCCCGGCCAAAGTCCTCCACCTCCACGGATTTGTCCGCGTAACGGGTGACGATGATCAGGTCGCCGTGCTTTTCCCGGGCTTCGTCGATGGAATTGGAAACGATCTCAAAAACAGCGTGCTCGCAGCCGTCCAGACCGTCGGAGCCGAAGATGACCGCCGGGCGCTTGCGGACCCGGTCCTCCCCTTCCAGGACCTGGATGCTGGTATTGCCGTATTCGGGCTTTTTCTTACTCATAGTTCCTCACAATATTTCGTGATATGACGGGGCATTCTGACCCACTATATTGTGTTTATTATAACGGATAATTCAAAGCTTGTCAAGAACGTCGGGCAATTCCGTCAGCTTGCGGATCACATGTTCCGCCAGCGGCACCTGACCGTAGCCATAGGCCGCGTGGATAAAGGGAACCCCGGCGGCCAGGGCCGCCTGCCGATCCGCCTCCGTATCGCCAACGTAGACGCCCTGCTCAATGCCGTTCCGCTCCATGACCAGGCGGATGTTTTCTCCCTTGCTCAGTCCGGTGCGGGCAGCGTTTTCATAGTCGTCGAAGTATTTTCCGGTGTCGTTGCCGGTGAAAAACGCCTCGATGTAGCCCAGGCCGCAGTTGCTGACCACGGCAAGAAAATACTCCCTTCGCAGCGCCTCCAGCACCTCCCCCAGCCGGGCATAGAGGACGCCGCCGCGCCGGGCCAGCGGAATGCACTCCGCCTCGCAGCAGCCGTTGATGACCCACTCCGCCCAGGCAGGCTCCGCGTCCGGGAAAACGAACGCCGCGATCTGGGGCAGCGTTTTGCCGCAATAGCTGCGGCAGTCCGCCGGGGTAAAGCGGCGCTCCACGCCGTGGGCGGCACACCAGTCGTTCCAGGCCGGCGCGATGGTTTCGGCGGCATCCCAGAGGGTGCCGTCCAGGTCAAAGAGAATCCCTTTCTTTTTTACATTCTTCATTGCATTTCCTCATTCTTTGTAGTACAATATACGCAGCATAATAGAAGGAGCGCTGCGCCATGAAAAACATCTTCGTCATCGGAACCGGCGGGACCATCGCCTCGGAGATGGCCTCCGACGGATTGGCCCCGGAGCTGAACGCCAATCAGCTTTTGCAGTATGTGCCCCAGGTGGAGGACTTCTGCCGCCCGGTCTGCAAGCAGATCTTCAGCATCGACAGCACCAACATGGCGCCGTCCCGCTGGCTGCAGATCGCAGACTGCATCCGGGCCCATTACGACGAGTTCGACGGCTTCGTCATCACCCACGGCACCGACACCATGGCCTACACGGCCGCTGCCCTGTCCTATCTGATCCAGCGCAGTCCCAAGCCCATTATCCTCACCGGAGCCCAAAAGCCCATCGGCTCCGACAACACCGACTCGAAAATCAATCTGGAGGACGCCTTCCGCTGCGCCTGTTCCAATCTGCGGGGCGTGATGGTGGTCTTCAACGGAAAGGTCATTCTCGGGACCCGGGCGCGAAAGACCCACTCCAAGAGCTTCCGGGCCTTCTCCAGCATCAACTACCCGGAGCTGGCCTACATCCAGGACGGCCACGTGCTGACCTTCATCCAGCCTCCCTGCCAGGACAGGCCCGTCTTCTACGACCGGCTGGGCGAGAAGGTCGCTCTGCTGAAGATGATTCCCGGCACCGACAGCGCTCTTCTGGAGTGGCTGCTGGAGCGGAACGACGCTTTGATCATCGAGAGCTTCGGCGTAGGCGGCATGCCCTCCTACAAGGGCTCGGAGTTCTACGATCTGATGGCCCAGGCCATCAACCGGGGCAAGACCATCGTCATGACCACCCAGGTGGAGAACGAGGGCAGCAATCTGTCCATCTACAGCGTGGGCAACCGGCTGAAGACTGAGCTTGGCGTGCTGGAGGCCTACGACATGACCACCGAGGCCGTGGTGGCGAAGCTCATGTGGATTCTGGGCAGAACCAAGGATCCCCGGCAGATCCGCTGCCTCTTCTACGCGCCGGTGGCGGACGATCTGCTGTATCCGGTATCAGAGACATAGACGGACGGAGGGCTTTCAGCCCTCCGTTTTTTGTGTCACAGGTTTGAAAACGTAATAGCGCTGCCCCACGTAATTGATGACGCAGTAGGTGAAGGTGCAGGCCAGCATCACCAGATTGTGCCGGAAGATCAGAGGGTCGGCCTGTTTCGCGACGATGCCCTGGATCCAGTCGGAGATGGCGATGAAGAAGGGCAGGGTGATGAGCCACTCGAAGACCTTCAGCAGCAGCACCTTGGCAATCAGATAGCTGACGCCAACGGAGATCACAAACTTTACCGGCCAATATCGGGAAATGGAGATCCCCCGGAAGGTGACGTAGCGATTGAGCAGGAAAGAGATCATGGTCTGCATGGCAAACTCGATGATCAGACTTGCGGTGGTGCCCACGTGACAGAGATTGTGCAGCACCAGCATGACGGCGTTGCAGATCCCGTAATTCAGAAATCCCAGACCCACGTAGATCCAGAAGGTCTTGTCCAACAGCTTCTTTACTTTACTCATTTTCATCCTCCGGTGCGTACATTAAATCCATGTCCACGATCACGTCGATCCCGTCCACATGGCCGGATCCGGAAAACTGCCAGAAGTCCGTCTGATAGCCGAAGCCCTGATAGTTCTCATACTCCGCGATCCAGAAAGCATAATCAGTCAGATTCTCCAGACGCATAATGGAATAGCCGTAGAGCTGATTGAAATAGACGCCGGCCTGATAGCCGCCCTCTGTAACGGCTTTGCAAAAGGCCAGCGCGTAATCGCCCACGGCGGAGCCGGCCTTGCCGCCGGTCCTGCCCTTGGCCGCCTCCTCCCAATCGAAGAAGACCGGCAGCTCCAACGGGACCCCGTCCAGGAGCTTGAGCACGTAAGCCGCCTCCTCCAGGGCCTCCGCCTCGGAGGTGGCCTGGGAGAAGAAATAGACGCCAAGGGGAAGCCCCTGGGCCCGGGCATCCACGTAGTTCCGGGCAAAGGACTCATCCACATTCAGACTGCCCTCGGAATAGCCCCGGTAGCCGATCCGCAGAATGGCAAACTCCACGCCGTCCGCCTTGGCCCGCTCCCAATCGATGTCGCCCTGGTGGTTGGAAACGTCTATGCCGAATACGGCGCCCGGATAAGAGGGCCTTCCCTTCTCATCCAGCGTAAAATCCTGCATCCGCCGCTGATTGCGGGGAACGTCCGGAATATGACGGGTCTCCCGGCTGATCCCGCAGCCGCTCAGCAGCAGAACAAGCAGCAGAGCCGCAAGACAGCCCTTGAATAATCTGTGCATAGGCTGCTCCTTCCAACATCATTTCGGAAATTATAACATATCTATTGGAAAAATCCAACTAAAAAATAAAAATATTATTGTGTTTCTACTGAAATTGTTGTAAAATATATCTGTTATTCTGTTTTCGGAGGCGCGTCTATGCCTGATCCTAATAATTTTAATCTGGAAGAGCAGCTGCGGCAGGACCGTCGTCTGGGCTTGGCCCGGCGTCGGAAGCGGCGTCTGCGGCGTCTGATCCCGCTGCTTCTGATCCTTCTGCTGGCACTTGGCGCCTGGCTGCTGCTGCGGAACAACGCGGATGAGCCGGAGAAGGAAACCGAAACCCTGAGCCGGGGCGCCGCTTCGGCCACGCTTCATTTTGTGGGAGATATCAGTCTGGACGACGATATGCTGTCGGCCTTTCGCGTAGGGGCGGACTACGATTTTACGCCCCTGCTCCGCAGAGTGGTGCCCAGACTGGCCGCGGCCGATCTGACCGTTGGCAATCTGGAGGGAAACGTGGTGCCCGGCGACACCGTTTCCGCCCACAACTATCCCTCCGCGCTGCTGCGTGATCTATACGCCGCAGGTTTCGACGTGCTGCAGACGGCCAACTCCTATTCCATCCAAAACGGCATCACAGGCCTTGCCGCCACCAAGCAGGCCATTGAGGAGGCCGGCATGAACGCCGTGGGCACTTGGAGCTCGGAGCAGGATCGCCGGGAAAACGGCGTTTTGATCAAAGAGGTGAACGGACTGCGGATCGCCTTTCTTGCCTTTACCAAGGGCATGAATAATCTTCGGCTTCCCTCCGGGGCGGACTACTGCGTCAATCTGCTGTATTCCGACTATGACACCAATTACAGCCGGATCGCCCGGACCGCTATTCTCACCTCGGTAGAGGAGGCCCGGCTGCAGAACCCGGATCTGATCGTAGCGCTTGTCCACTGGGGCAGTGAATATGATCAGCAGGTCACGGACAGCCAGAAGGAAATTGCCAAGCTGCTCCTTGACGCCGGCGTCAACCTCATCGTGGGCTCCCACTCCCATTACGTGGGTCCCATGGAGCTGCGGAGCAGGACCATTTCCCCCTTCAGCGGTAATTTCGTGGCCTACTCCCTGGGCGACTTCGTTTCTGTGGCGGACACCAGCTCCGCAAGAAACGGCTGCGTTCTTTCCATCACCGTCACAAGGGACTCGGGCGGGACCAGAATCTCTGATCTTTGTTATTATCCCACCTATTCCGCCGCCCCTTCCGAAAGTCTCGACGTGCGATCCTATGAGGTCCTGGATACCACGGACGCCATTGATTTTTATCGACAGGGCTACTATGACAGGGTTTCGGACCAGCTCTACGAAAAGCTGGTCAGCGCGGTGGAAGCCATGAAGAAGCAGACGGCTCTGCCCGAGTGAACGTCCCGCGACGGCTGTCCCGGGCTTCCCCTATGAAAGCGATACAAAAACGGTGCGGTCAGAAGGCCGCACCGTTTTTTCTATTTCAATGCTTTTCGGGAAACACGCGGCACCGCCGCGCCGGATCAGTTGATCAGGTTGTTTTTCAGCAAATACTTGTAGATGTAAACAATTGTCGAGCAGCGGGTGCAGGGGGTGTTGCCGTTAAACTTTCCGTTCTCGCCCAGCTCAAATCCCTCTTCATAGGCCCACAGGGCTGCAGGCGCGGGATATTTCCCGGGCCTGATATCGGAATAGGGATTTTCGATTGTGGCGTTGGGGAAATGCGCGTAGGCCCGGAGGAAGGTCAGGATCTGCGCCCGGTTGCAGGTCTCGTTGACGCCGAAGTGGGTCGAATCCACGCCTGCCGTGATCTTGTTCTCCACAGCCCACATGATCGGCTTGAAATACCATTTGTTGGAAGCAACGTCCACAAAGGGATTCTGCACGTTCTGCGGCTCCGGCCTGCCAAGCGCAGCCCAGAGGAACATCATGGCCTGGGCGCGGGTCACAGTTTCATCAATGCCAAACAGATTCGGCTCCAGGCCGGCAGTCACGTTATGGGTATATGCCCATTCGATGGCGTCGTGCTCAAGCGTACCGTAGGGGTAAGCCTGCATGACGTCCTCAAAATGTGTGATCTTGCAAACGTGGGCGGGTTCCCGGAAGACTGCGGAAATGACAACGTCAGAGGCGGGCATGGTAAAGCTGCAGGAATAGAGACGCATTCCCTCCGCCTCGATGGGTCCGGCCTCAAGGAAGCTTTGTCCGGACAGATCAGTCGTAAGCTCCTGCAGCACGTTCCCCTGCGGATCGGAGATGACAAGCTTCTCAAGCCGATAGCCTTCTTCCCAGCCTGCGTCAAGCAGGTTGACAGTAAGGCTGATCTGCTGATCAACGACGGCGCTTTCCTGTATATCCAGCCATTCCGCGATTTCATCCATGGGAACCGTGTTAATCTTGTATTCCGGCACCCACTGGGCAACGTAGCTCGCGGTATAAGCTACATTGGAATGACCAGCAGGATAGCAGAAGGAATCGCCCTCTGTGACCCAGCCGAGGAAGCGGTAGCCCTCAGGCGTCTCAAACATGGGTTCGGGGAGGCCGAACCAAGGCGTGCCCGCTTGGTCAAAGAACTTTGCAGCGCCCATGGAGCCGTCCTCAGACCAATCGCCGGGATTGGCGGTGGAGATGGAGAAGGCTTCGCCGGGAACAGGCACGTCACCAGCAGCGCCGGGCAGGAAGGTAATCACGATGGGATCCAGCTGGGGGAGCTCAAGCTCCTTCTGCTGATCGGCAAAGCGGGAATCGGTGAAGTCAGCGGTGAGAAGCGCTTCGCCGGCCGCCAGATAAGTGGGAGCCATGATCTCCCGGTACGCGGCGGCCACCCGCTCGGACTCCACGTGGGTCTCGTCGTGCAGGCATCTGACAGAGGCAGTGCAGAACCAGCCTTCCTCTGTTTCATCCCAGACGTAGACGGGCTCGGACCATTCATGTCCGGTGGCCGGGATCGCGCGCGTCTCAAGCTGCTGGCAGCGCTTACACAGGCGGCTCTCCACGCCGTCCTCGGTGCAGGAAGGCATTTCAATTACAGTCCATTCGCTGAAATCGTGGCCCAGGGCGGGTGTGATCTGCTCACGGGAGTCGGTATAGGTCTCTCCCTCAAACACGACAGTGGCCAGTATTCCCTTTCTGCCATCCTCCGTGCAGCTGGGCAGGGTATCCGTTTCCGTAACGTCAGCGGCCTTCACAACGCGGGCCTCGCACGCCGTACAGGTGAAAACGGCGCTGACCGTCAGATTCTCGTTGGAATCAGAGCCGTCCGGGATGATCCAGTACCACACCGGCTCCCCCCAGTTATGTCCGGCGGCAGCCAGGCTGCGGGTCTCAATAAGCAGGCAGCGGGCGCACATGCGGCTCTCCTCGCCGTCCTCGGTGCAGCTGGGGGCCGCGGTCACGGTCCATTCGCTGAATTCGTGGCCCAGCGCATCGACGTAAGCGTCCGTATAGCTGTCGCCGCAGCGGGAGCAGGTATGGACCGTATAGCCCTGCTCGGTGCAGTTGGGGGCGTGGATCTCATCCTGATAGGAATGGCCCAGGGCTTCCTGGGTCTCGGTTTCCTTGTAGCCGCAGACAGAGCAGACGCGGTATCTCAGACCGACTTCGGTACAACTGACTTCCCGCTCCACGACCCAATCGCCAAAGCTGTGGGGATTGCAGACGACCTTGTCTTTCGGTGCGGTCGTGAACCAAGAATCTCCGTCCGGCTTGGCAAAGAGGGTGATGGGGCTCATTTTGCTTGTGTAGCAGCGGAACAGGCCATTGTTGTACTGCAGGAAACGCTCGGTGTACGCTTTGTTGGTGATAACGGCGCCATTCGGTCCCACTGTGATGGACCATCTGGTTTTGTTGGTATTGGAAGAAGTATAAGAGGTCAGAGAATTCGTATTGCTTGCCAATGCCAGGTAGTAATACGCGCTCTTCATCTTGATGGTGTAACTCCCGTCTTCAGCGGGATCAATCACCCAGGTGAGGTCTTCCGTGACGCCGTTGAGGATATTATTCTCATAGACGCAGCCGCGGGCTTCCAGATCCACGACCGAGCTGCTGCTGCCCAGCTTGGAGGCGGCGCAGGAGGGAGAGGCCATCAGCGCATACTGGCCGTTGTAGCTGATCACATACTCGCCGGACCAATCATCCGGATCCTCGTCCACCCGGATGAACTGGTCGTCGTTCAGCCCATTCTGGGCAACGAAGTAAGAATAAAGCGCGTAGTAGGTGGGATTGGGCTGGGTCAGCTTGACCGCAGCTCCTGCCTTGACGTATTCTGGCTGATCCATCGTATCGTTTACTGCCGCGGATACCCAGCCCAGGAAATTGAAGGTATATCCCACCGCGGTGGGATTTCCCGTTGGCTCCGGCATGGTGATGGTATCTCCGACGTAGGCTTCGATGGGGTCGCAGCTGACGCCCTCCGGCGTGGAGAAGCTCACCACAGCAGGCGTTTTGGCGGCGAAATCCACACGAATGGTGCAGTCGGACAGCGCTTCCACGTGAAAGACGTTTTCGTTTGCCGCGTCCTGCGTCACGTTCGCAAGGCCCTCCACCAACTCATAACCGATGGTGCAGTATCCATCCGCCGGAAACGCGATTACGGAGTCGCCTCTGACGCTGACGGAGCCGAATTCCGGTTGGTCGGTGTACGCGGTGACCGTGTATTGGGGATAAAGCGTCCAGATGGAGTTGACCGTCTGGGCCTTGTCTACGTTGCCATGCCCGGGATAGACGTCCTCAGAGGAGGCCACAATGGGATAAGCGGGAAGGCTGCTCTCATAGGGGTCCTTAATGCCAATGGTCTGCTTCATGTAGGCGATGGCGTCCTTCACATTGTCGCCGTCAATCATCTTGGGCCAGAACGCGCCTTCATACGCGTAGTCGCCCGCAAAGGTAACGGACTGTGAATAGCCATAGACTACCTCTACGCCCTTCGCCCGCAGGGGAGCCTGCAGCTTGTCCGTGGCCATGCCCAGGCAAATGGCCATCCAAAGCATGCCGTTGGGAGAATCTGTGGGCATATGGTTTGCCATGGCGGTGCCGTCCACGCACCAGGTAGAACCGCTCTGGAAGGCATGGTAATAGGTGCCGAACTCGCCCTGATCGGACTGCTTATCCTGGGCGGTGATGCCGGTACCGCTGGTCAGGCAGAGGTAGGAGGCATTGGCGTAGGTTGTGTAATCGGGGTCGTACCAGGAACCGTTGTCGTAGTCTGTGGTGCCGTGGGAGTCGTAAATCACGACGCCGCAGTTGGACAGCGCCAGACCGATGTTGTTGATGTTGGCGTCAGCGGTCTTGTAGGTGGTGCCGGTGCCGCCGGTGGCTTGAGCCAGGCTGTTGCAGCGCCGCTCGTACTGATCGGTGAAGGAGGAGTCCACACCGATGTAGGGCTGGAAGGCAGCAATGTCAACGGATTCCGCCCAGCCGCCTCTGGTGCCGTAGCTGACGGTCTCGGTGTCGGCGAAGTCCTCCACCTTCGCGCCGGGAACCTCGCCGGCACGCTGTCTGGCCCGCAGGCTGGGGGAATAGCCGTTGGGATCGCCGTCCCTGTCCACCCAGAAGAAGAAATTGCCGTGGCGTTCCAGGGAGTCTGGCTGATAATCATCGGAGCTCACAACCGCCTGGATAATGGTATCTACGCAGGCATTGTAAGCGGCGGTTCTGCCCTCTGCGGAGATCTCTTCTCCGGCGGGAACAGCGTTGTCCTCGATCTGCTCGATGATATCCCAAATGTCCCGCTCAGCATCCTGCCCTTTGGGGGTGGCAAAGGATGTGGGCAGTACAGAGAGGACAAGAAGCGTCACAAGGAAGAGCGCCAAGAATCTTTTCATGTTTAAGCCTCCTGTTTTAAAAGATTTGCGTCATTATTATAACACATAAGCGGTGTAAATTGCAACGTGTTTTCGGTGAAAATGTACCGTGTTTTTCAGTGTAAACGCGCAAAGGCTTCCGGTTTTCTTTTGCCTCTTTTGTTCATTTTCCAAAAAACGGATCATCCCTCGCGGGAGTATGTTTTTTATTTTTCTCCTTTACAATTCCGTGATTATTTGGTATGATAAACATGCTATTGAGGATGGACGCGTTTCCGCTTTTCCTCATATTTTCACCAGAAAGGCAGCGCTACCCATGGAACTGAAAAACTATCCGAAAGATTTAGAGGAGTACGAACAGGATACGCAAACGGATGAAC
>CAMNHH010000021.1 GCA_946539175.1 uncultured Clostridia bacterium
GGGTACGGCCGGTGCCGCCGCCGGAGGCCACGGAGAAGTACTTCTTGCCGGCCTCCCAGCGTTCCTTCTTGTAGGTGCCCGCCACGGGGTGCTGGAAGCGGGTGGGGTTGGTGGAGTTGCCGGTGATGGACACGTCGGCGTTCTCATGCCACATGATGGCCACGCCCTCCCGGACGTCGTCGGCGCCGTAGCAGTTGACCGCGGCCCGGGGACCGTTGGAGTAGGCAGTCTTGCTGACGATGGTCAGCGCGTGGTCTTCCTTCACGTCGGCGGAGAGGTAGTCGTACTTGGTCTGCACGTAGGTGAAGCCGTTGATGCGGCTGATGATCATGGCGGCGTCCTTGCCCAGACCGTTCAGGATGACCCGCAGGGGCTTGGTGCGGACCTTGTTGGCGTTGAGGGCAATCTTGATGGCGCCCTCGGCGGCGGCGAAGGACTCGTGGCCCGCCAGGAAGGCGAAGCACTCGGTCTCCTCGTCCAGCAGCATGGCGCCCAGATTGCCGTGGCCGATGCCCACCTGGCGCTGGTCCGCCACGGAGCCGGGGATGCAGAAGGCCTGCAGGCCCACGCCGATCCACTTGGCGGCCTCGGCGGCGCTCTTGGCGTTCTCCTTCATGGCGATGGCGGCGCCCAGCTCGTAGGCCCACTTCACGTTCTCAAAGCAGATGGGCTGGGTGCTCTCCACGATGGAGTAGGCGTCCACGCCCTTGCCGTTGGTGTATGCCTTGACTTCTTCAAAATCCTTGAAGCCGTACTTGTCCAGAACGGGCTGCAGCTGGGGCATCCGTCCTTCATAGTTCTCAAACAAAGCCATTTGCCGCACCTCCTATTATTCCTTGCGGGGGTCAATCCACTTGACCGCGCCGTCCTCGGCCTTGAAGCGGCCGTAGGTCCCCAGATTCTTCTCGTAGGCCTCGTTGGGGCTCATGCCCTTCTTGATGGCGTCCATCATCTTGCCCATGCTCAGGAACTGGTAGCCGCAGATCTGGTCGTCCTGATCCAGGGCCAGCTTGACGATGTAGCCCTCGGTGAGCTCCAGATAGCGGGCGCCCTTCTTCAGGGTGCCGTAGGTGGTACCGGTCATGGAGCGCAGACCCTTGCCCAGGTCCTCCAGGCCGGCGCCGACCCGCAGGCCGTCGTCGGAGAAGGCGGACTGGGTGCGGCCGTAGACGATCTGCAGGAAGAGCTCCCGCATGGCGGTGTTGATGGCGTCGCACACCAGGTCGGTGTTCAGCGCCTCGAGAATGGTCTTGCCGGGCAGAATCTCAGCGGCCATGGCGGCGGAGTGGGTCATGCCGGAGCAGCCGATGGTCTCCACCAGAGCCTCCTGAATGACGCCGTCCTTCACGTTCAGGCTGAGCTTGCAGGCGCCCTGCTGGGGCGCGCACCAGCCGATGCCGTGGGTGTAGCCGGAGATGTCCTTGATCTCCTTGGCCTGGATCCACTTGCCCTCCTCGGGGATCGGGGCGGGACCGTGGTTGGGGCCCTTGGCGACGCAGACCATTTCTTCAACTTCCTTGGTGTATTGCATAGGTCGTGTTCCTCACTTTCGTTAAAATGGTTTCGCTATATTCTAGCATATCGTTTGCGGATTTGCAAGGAAATCTTGCGGAATTCTGAAAGAATGCCCCTTTCCCGGAGGGCGGGGCTCATTCCTCGCAGTCGAAGATGGCCTTTTTTTCGATGATGGGGCCGTATTCCTCCTTCCACTGCCTGTGGGGCTCCGAGGCGTCGTATGCGGGCAGGGCCTCCGGCTCCATGTCCAGGACGATCATCAGATCAAAGCGGTTGGGACGCTTGACGCAGTTGGTCTTGAGCCGGATCCCGCGGATGCCGGGAATGGCCAGGGTCCGGGCAAAGAGGGCCCGCACCGGCTCCAGCAGGGCCTCGGTGTCGGTGCCCTCGGTGAATTTGACGAGGATGTGGTGCTGCATGGCAAAGCTCCTTTCGGTTTTTTTTCATGTTACCATGTTTCCCGCCGGAAGTCCAGTCTTTTGCGCGGAAAGCGCAGATTTTGCGAAAAAGCGCCGCTTCCCTCTTGTCATTCGACAGTTTTTTTAGTATAATATTGCCTGCTTTCCAATAATACCGCTTCTGACATTTTCAGAAATCTTCGTATAAGAGACAGGAATCTGCTTATGAGACGATTATTTTGCGCCCTTCTGGCGCTGCTTTTGCTGCTGTCCGGCTGTGCCGGGCTGAAAAAACCCACCGAAACAGTGGACAACTACCAGCCGATCTTCACCCAGGCCCCTTCCGACACGGAACTGCGCGTCCCGTCCGGCGAAGCGAGCGCCGCCGTGGAGACCGGGACGACGGCCCCCGCCGGCCCCGGCCCCGAGGCGCTGAACGGGGTGGAGATGGAGCTGCCGGAGGACCTGACGGCCACCCCCGGCTGCCCCTGGGTGCCGGTGACGGTCTCCTTCCCCAAGGTGCGGCTGGCGGACCCCACGGAGCCCTGCTCCCTGGTGCTGCGGCTGGACGGGGAGCCCGTGGGGACCTGGCCGGAGCTGTATCTGGAGTCCGGGCATGAGGAGGAGCTGGAGCTTTCCTTCTCCTTCAACCGCTACCAGGCGGACCGGCTGGCGGAGCTGAGCGCCACGCTGCGTCTGGGAGAGGCGGTCCTGGAGCGTCGGACCATGATCTCCGTGGACAATTACCCGGAGGAGGTCTACGACAGTCTGAGCATGGATCCCATGCCCTATTCCATCGACGTGCTGCGGAATCAGAACGTGGTCATCGTGTACGGCCGGGACGAGGAGGAGGAATACACCATACCCGTCAGGATCTGGCTCTGCTCCACCGGCCCCGGCACCCCCCTGGGGGACTTCTCCCTGGGCAGCAAGCGGGAGTGGGGACGGCTCTTCGGGGGCGTCTACGGCCAATACGTCAGCCGCATCACCGGCGACATCCTGTTCCACTCCGTTCCCTACACGGCCATGCAAAAGGACAGCCTGGAGACGGAGGAATACAACAAGCTGGGGACCGCCGCCTCCATGGGCTGCGTGCGGCTGGCGGTCAGCGACGTGAAGTGGATCTACGACAACTGCCCGGAGGGCACCCCCGTCCACATCCGCAACGCGGAGGAGCTGCCGGGAGAGCGCCCGGAGCTGATCCCGCTGGATCCCAACGATCCCCGCTCCTGCTGGGACCCCACGGACCCGGACCCGGAGAACCCCTGGAACGAAACGATCGACAATTGACAACGGACAAACGACGGCTTTGGGAGGCGATTGCATGAAAGGACTGCGACCCGAGGATTATCTGGAGCCAAGCTGTATTTTCTGCTCGCCGGAGGAGGAGCGCGCCACGCCGGTGGATCTGCGGCGCTGCCTGACCCGGCTGGACGAGTATCTGGACCGGAACGACTACTCCGCCGCCCGCCGCCACCTGGACTACTGGCGGCAGGAGGCCCTGACGGGCCGGGATTGGCGGGGCCTTCTGAGCATCGAGAACGAGCGGATGGGCCTGCTGCGGAAGCTGGGCGACGAGGCCGCCGCCCTGGAGGCCGTCCGGGAGGCCCGGGAGCTGGTGGTCCGGGCGGGGCTGGAGGACAGCGTCACCGCCGCCACCACGGAGCTGAACATCGGCACCGTCTACAAGAGCTTCGGGCGTGACCGGGAGGCCCTGCCCTGCTATGAGGCGGCCAGGGCCGTCTACGAGCGGGAGCTGGACCCCGGCGACTGCCGCATGGGGGGCCTGTATAACAACATGGCCCTGGCGCTGACGGGCCTGGGCCGCTTTGCCGAGGCCCGGAGCCTCTATGAAAAGGCCATGGCCGTCATGGAGCGGCAGCCCAACGGGGAGCTGGAGCTGGCGGTCACGGAGCTGAACCTGGCGAACCTGGCGGAGGCGGAGCAGGGCCTTCTGGAGGCGGAGGCGGAGATCGAGGCCCATCTGGACCGGGCCTGGGCCCTGCTGGAGACCCCAAGCCTGCCCCGGAACGGCTACTACGCCTTTTGCTGTGAGAAATGCGCCCCCAGCTTCGGCTACTACGGCCGTTTTCTGGACGCGGCGGAGCTGAAGCGGCGCAGTGAGGAGATCTATGCAAGGACTTGAATTATCCCGGCTGTACTTTGAACGGTACGGGGCTCCCATGCTGCGGGAGCAGTTTCCCGACTGGGCGGAGCGCCTGGCTGTGGGTCTGGTGGGCAGCGGCTCCGAGTGCTTCGGCTGGGACGACGCGTGCTCCCGGGACCACGACTTCGAGCCGGGCTTCTGCGTCTTCCTGCCGGAGGAGGAGCTTCTGGACCGGCAGACGGAGTTCCGGCTGGAGCGGGCCTACGCCAGGCTGCCCAAGGAATTCATGGGCTTCAGCCGGGCCCGCATTTCCCCCGTGGGGGGCAATCGCCGGGGGGTGATCCGGCTGGGGGACTTCCTGGAGGCCCGCACCGGCAGCCGGGACGGGGCCCTGAGCCAGGCGCGCTGGCTGCGCCTGGAGGAGCAGTATCTGGCGGAGATCGTCAACGGGGAGCTGTTCTGGCAGGGGGACGGGGCCTTCGCCGCCCTGCGGCAGCGGCTTTCCCGGCAGCCCGCCGACGTGCGCCGCAAGAAGCTGGCGGGCCGTCTGCTGCTGATGGCCCAGGCGGGGCAGTACAATTACCTCCGCTGTCTGGCCCACGGGGAGCCCGCCGCCGCCCAGCTGGCGGTGGGGGAGTACGTCCGCCACGCCATCGCGGTGATCTTCCTGCTGAACGAGCGCTATCTGCCCTACTATAAATGGCAGTTCCGGGCCCTGCGGCAGCTGCCCCTGCTGGGGGACGAGGCCGAGACCCTGGAGCTGCTGCTGACCACCGACAACGGAAAGACCATGGCCCAGGCTAAGGCGGACATGATGGAGAACCTGGCCGGCAGTGTCATCAACGCCCTTCAGGAGCAGGGCCTCACGGAGGCGGTCTGCGGCGACCTGGAGAAGCACGCCTATTCCGTCAACGACCAAATCCGCGACCCGGCCCTGCGAAACGCCCATATTCTGACGGCGGTGGGATAAAGAAAACCGGAGACCAGCGTCTCCGGCTTTCTTTTTCAGCGTTTACTGCCGCAGGTATTGTTCGGTCAGCGCCAGCTGCTCCGGGGTGTTGACCCCCAGGATCTGCTCGTTGAGCTGGGCGGTGTAGACCGCCACCCGCTGGCCGTGGCTCCGCAGAATGGCGGGCACGTCCGTCAGATAGTATTCGTGCTGGGCGTTGTTGTCCTTGATCTCGTCCAGGCTGGCCAGCAGGGCCTTGCAGTCGAAGGCGTAGATGCCCACGTTCAGCTCCCGGATGGCCTTCTGCTCGGGGGTGCAGTCCCGGTCCTCCACGATGCGGAGGAAGTCGCCCTGCTCGTCCCGCAGCACCCGGCCGTAGGGCAGGTACTCCTCGCAGGTGCCGGAGAGCATGGTGCAGGCGGCGCCGTTCTCCCTGTGGAAGTCCAGCAGGCCCCGGTAGACCTCCTTCTTCAGCAGGGGCATATCGCCGTAGCACACCAGCACGGTGCCGTCAAAGTCCTTCAGATGCTCCCGGGCGCACATGACCGCGTGGCCGGTGCCCAGCTGGGGGTCCTGTACCGCGTGGGGATAGGCGGGGAAGGCATCAAAAACAGCCTCCCGCATATAGCCGCCCACCAGCACCGTGTCCTGGGCGGGGATGAAATCCAGCGCCTTCAAAACGTAGTGCAGAAGGGGCTTGCCGCAGGCCTGCCGCAGGACCTTGGGCAGATTGTTGGCCTCGGACATCATGCGGGTGCCTTTGCCGGCAGCCAGAACCACTGCTTTGATCTTCATAGCATTGATCACTCCTGTGTATTTCCATAAGCTATTCCGGCGGGAAACCCGCCGCTGCCTTGAGTATAGCGGATTTCGTCAAAAAAAGCAACCACTATTTCATTTCAGTCATTTACAAATCCCGGCGGCGGGGATATAATAGGGAACAGACATCAGCCCGACAGAGGGGGACGGGTCCCCGTCCCGCCGTACGGGAATCACTGGAGGCCCCTTTTATGATCACCTTTGAAAACGACTATTCCTGCGGCGCCCATCCCAGGGTGCTGCAGCGGCTTTCGGAAACCAACCTGATCCCCCAGCCGGGCTACGGCTTCGACTGCTTCAGCGCCGCGGCCCGGGAGAAGATCCTGGCGGCCTGCGGCTGTCCCGGCGGGGCGGTCTATTTTCTGACCGGCGGCACCCAGACCAACGCCGTGGTGCTGGCCTCCCTTCTGAAGCCCTGGGAGGGGGTCGTCGCCGCCCAGACCGGCCACATCCACGTCCACGAGGCAGGGGCCCCGGAGGCCCTGGGGGCCAAGATCCTGGCCCTGCCGGAGCATCAGGGCAAGATCGACCCGGCGGAGCTGCGGGCTTTGACCGGGACCCTGCTGGCGGACGAGAACGTGGAGCACATGGTCTATCCCGGCGCGGTCTACGTCTCCCATCCCACCGAGTGGGGGACCCTCTACACCGGGGAGGAGCTGGAGGCCATCTCCGCCGTCTGCCGGGAATACGGCATGCGGCTCTACCTGGACGGCGCCCGGCTGGCCTACGGCCTGGCGGCGGAAACCGACGTGGATCTGCCCCTGATCGCCTCCCTCTGCGACGCCTTCTACATCGGCGGCACCAAGTGCGGCGCCCTCTGCGGGGAGGCGGTGGTCTTCCCCCGGAGGACCCCGGAGCACTTCATCAACTTCATCAAAAAGCACGGGGCCCTGATGGCCAAGGGCCGGCTCTGCGGGGTCCAGTTCGACGCGCTGTTCACCGACGGGCTCTATTTCGAGATCGGCCGCCGGGGGGTGGAGACCGCCGCCCGGCTCAAGACCATCCTGGCCCGTCACGGGGTCCCCTGCTTCATGGACACCCCCACCAATCAGCAGTTCGCCATCCTGGAGCGCGAGCGCTATGAGGCCCTGCGGGAGAAAATCCCCATGGGCTTCTGGTCCAATCCGGACCCGGCCCACACCGTGGTCCGCTTCGCCACCGCCTGGTACACCACCGACGAGTATCTGGAGGAGCTGGACCGGCTGCTGTGAGGAACGACGAACATCGAAAACGCCCTGCCGGGGAGGCAGGGCGTTTTTGCGCTTATTCGATCCCGAAGCGGAAGAGGGTGCGGCTCTGCCACTCCTTTCCGGCCTTCAGCACGGTGGAGGGGAAGCTGCCGTGGTTCTGGGCGTCGGGGAAGGCCTGGGTCTCCAGGCAGAGGCCCTGGCGGCGCCGATAGACCGCTCCGTCCTTGCCCCGCAGGCCGTCGGGGATATAGTTGCCGGTGTAGAACTGGATGCCGGGCCGGTCCGTCCAGACCTGCATGGTGATGCCGCTCCCGGCGGCCCAGACCTGGGCGGCCATCCGCATGGGCTCGTCCGCCGGGTCGAGGACCCAGTTGTGGTCGTAGCCGCCGGCCAGCCGCAGCTGCTCGGTCTCGTCGTCAATGTGGTCTCCCACCCGGACGGGCCGGGTCAGATCCATGGCGCTGCCGCTGACGGCCCGGATGACGCCTGTGGGGATGGAGGCGGCGTCTGTGGGGGTGAAGCTCCTGGCGTTCAGCTGGACCCGGTGGTCCAGGATGCTGCCGGCGGCGTGGCCGTCCAGATTGAAGTAGCTGTGGTTGGTGGGGTTGCAGAGGGTGTTCCGCTCCGAAACCGCCCGGTACTCCACCAGCAGGGAATTGTCCTCCAGCCAGTAGGTGACGGCCATATTCAGGTCGCCCGGGAAGCCGCCCCGCCCGTTGGGGTGGGTGCAGATCAGGGTCACCGCCTCCTCCGACACGGCCAGCACCTCCCAGAGCTGCCGGTCCATGCCGTTTTTGCCGCTGTGGAGGTTGTTGGGACCGTCGTTGGCCTCCAGCCGCAGGCTGCCGGAGCCCAGGGGGCAGCGGGCCCCGCCGATCCGGTTGGCGTTGGGGCCGATGGTGGCGCCAAAGTAGCAGCTGTGATCGACGTAATCTTCCATGCGGTCGAAGCCCAGCACCACGTCCACGGGCCGGCCTTCCCGATCCGGGACGGTGAGGGAGCGCAGGGTGGCGCCGTAGCTCAGGATCTCGGCACGCAGGGCTCCGTTTTGCAGGCGGATCAGCTCCACCGGCTTGCCTTGGTAGCTGCCAAAGGATTCCATATCGAAGTTCCTCCTGTTTTTATATGATCGCCAGGACGTATTTGCAGTAGAGACGCCGCCAGAAGCCGGAAATGCCGATCCGGCAGCCCTGCTGGTCGTGGACCTGCCGCAGATAGTGCAGCTCGTCGCTGCCCAGCTCATGCTGGCTGAAGGCAGCCTTTTGGGCCAGGGCCTCCGCCTCCGGCGGGATGGGGCCGCCCCCCAGCCGGTGCAGCCGGAGGATGCGGCGGTAGAGCAGCCGGGCCAGCTGGTTCCCCCTGGCCCGACGCAGACGCCGCTCCCAGAGCCGCAGACGCAGCTCCCGGCGGCCCAGCACCAGGGCCGGGACCCCCACGACAGCCAGGAAGACCCACAGCAGGGTGAGGTCCGTCGCTTCGCTGCCGCCGCCGGAGCCGCCGCTGGGGCTGCCGCCGTTGGGCTGGGTGTCGGGCTGCTCGGTGCTGTCGCTCAGCTCCCGGCTGGGCCGGGTGTGAAGGGGTCGGGGCTCCGTGACGGGAGGCAGGGTTTCGGCCTCTGTGAAGCCGCCGCCCTGGGGATCCTCTCCGGTGGCGGCGGGATCGCCGCCCAGGTTCGCTTCGTTGCCGGGGAACTCCGTGGCCTCGTCCGGGGTGGGCTCAATGGGGATCCAGCGGCCCTCGCTCCAGATCTCCACCCAGGCGTGGGCCTGCAGATTGGTGACCCGGGCCGTCTCGTTGGGCTCCGCGCCGCAGAGATAGCCGGAGACGTAGCGGGCGGGAATGTCCAGGGCCCGCAGCAGAGCGGTACAGGCGCTGGCGTAGTGGACGCAGTAGCCCTCCTCCGCGTCGTTCAAAAACCAGGTGCAGAAGTCCACGCCCTCCGGCATGGGCAGGGGATTGCGGCTGTATTTGGCGCAGCGGGACACCAGCTGGGCTGCGGCCCGGGCAATGGCCTCCTGACCGCCGACGAAGGTGATGTCACCGAAAGCGCCGGGGTTCATGCTGTTGTAGGTCTTGCCGTCGATTACGATCTGCATGGTGCCGACAGAGCCGGCGATGGGGTCGAACTCGGACAGCATCCCGCTGTGGGCGTCCCACCAATCCAGCATTCCCTGACGGGTCTGCTCGGGCAGGGCCGTGCAGTGGGCCCGGACCCAGGCGTCGTATTCGGCGTTGACGCTCTTGGGCAGGGCCGAGGGCAGATAGCGCATGGAGTAGATTTTCTGGCCCGAGGGGTTGTCCAGATAGACGTCGGAGACCGGCTTCCGCCCCATGGGAAGCTGGGTCAGCTGGTAGCTGGTGTAGAGCAGGGGCTCCGGGTCCAGGGTCTCGATCTGAAGGCTGTAGCCCTCGTCGTGCCGCAGACAGGGGAAGACCACCGCCTCCCCCCAGTCCGGGCTTTCGCCCCGGGTCCAGTTGGTGCCGTCAAAGTCCACGAAGCTGGAGCCCCGCAGATAGAGCAGCCCTCCGGCGGAGGAGGTGGCGTAGAGCACCGGAACCGGGCGGCTGGGCAGGGCCCCCAGGCTGGAGAGATCCAGCTCCTCCGGATTGCCGGCAAGACCCGCGTTCACGTTGCCCCGGTTGTTCTGCTTCTGGGTCCAGCGGTTCATCTTGACGTTCAGCTCCTCCCAGGTGATGGGAGGCTTGTAGCCCTTTTGCGGGAAGAACAGCAGCAGCACCGCCAGAAGCCCCGCCGCCACGGCGGCCCCCAACAGCATGGCCTTGCCCTCCTCCCCCGCGCCCCGGCGCCGGACGGACTGGCTCAGGGCCAGCACCAGCAGGGCGAACACCGCCGCCAGCAGGGGCGGCAGGGCGGGGGGCGTGTCGATGAGAATGAAGCAGAGGCCGATGCCCGGCAGCAGAGACAGGGCCGCCGGGGTGGTCCGCTTCCAGAGCCGCACCGCCAGGGTACAGAAGTAACACTCCAGCACCGCCAGCAGCAGCAGGGCGGGACCGACGGCGTCGGGGGAGCTCTCCTCCCGGGGCAGGTAGTCCCGGAAGCGGTCGTAGCCCTTCACATAGAGCTTGCAGAGCTCGCCCCAGAGATTCCGCAGGCTCTCCAGCAGCTCCTTTCGCAGCAGAAAACCGAAAAACAGCAGCAGAGCCAGCAGCCCCAGGGCGTAATATTTGCCGGGCTTGCCCCAATACAGCAGACAGCCGCAGAGGGCCGTCAGGGGGACCAGGACCCAAAGGGCCGGGGGGACGGGAAGGGAGAAGGCGCTGCAAAGGCAGAGCACGGAGCCCAGAACGCCGATACAGATCAGCAGCCACTCCAGAAGCGCGGCGGGAATGTCCCGTTTTTTCATTCGGCGTTCCCTCCTTCCGGCCCCACGGGGCAGATCCAGTCCGCCTGCATGGGCAGAGGCCTGGGCAGGGGGGAGGATTGCTCCGGCGCCATACAGGCGGCCCGCAGGGCGGAAATCAGCGCCTCCTCCGAGGCGATCTGCCGTTCCTGCAGCGCCTCACCCTCCATCCACACGGCGCTGTGGGGGATGCCCCGGATCAGCAGCTGGCGGGAGAGATAGCGGAAGCCGCCCAGGGCGGCGGCCCGGCCCGCGGGGCCGCTGGGCGTGCGGATGGCCAGAATTACCCGGCGTGCCACCGGCTCCAGAGGCTCCCGTACCACCAGCTGGTCGCTTTTCAGCGAGAGCTTCCAGTGGATGTCCTTCACGGGGTCGCCGGGGCGATAGGCCCGGTGATCGTGCTGCTCGGCGGCGCCGCCGCCGGGCTTGGGCTTCATCTGCTGCTGGAGAAACTGTTCCAGTCGGGGCATGGGCACCGGGGGCCGCTCCGGGGGCAGAATGGCCATGGGCGCCGGCTTGGGCAGCCGCAGAGGCAGTCGGAAGAGACCCAGGGCGTCATAGACCCGGCCGCGTTTGAATTCCGGGGCCAGAAAGCCGCAGTTCTCCGTGGGGAGGGCCAGCAGACCCTCCGCCCGGGACAGGCGGCTGAGATAGCGAAGATCCTTTTCCCGGTCCCGGGTCCGCAGATTCAGCCGGAGCTGGATCTCCGGCAGGGGCGGCAGCCGCCAGGACCGGAGCCGCAGCCGCAGGGTGGCCTTCTCCCCCTGCTCCACGGTCTCGGGCAGTGAGGCCTCCAGCCGACAGGAGAGCATGGCGGGCAGAGACAGCAGCAGGCTTAGCAGGGGCAGGGCCAGCACCAGCACCAGCAGCAGCCAGGAAAACCAGATGCCGCTGGCAAAATAGAAGACCAGGCTCAGAATCAGCAGCCCCGCGTAGAGCATACGGTTGACAGCCATGACCCTACACTCCCGGCGCGTGGACCTGCTGCAGCAGGGCGGCCAGGATCTGCTCCTCCCGGATGCCCTGGGCCTGGGCGTCGGCGCTCAGCAGCAGCCGGTGGGCCACCGTCCCGGCAAAGACCGTCTGCACGTCCTCGGGCAACACGTAGTCCCGGCCGTTCATCAGCGCGGCGGCCTTGGCCATGGACACCACCGCCAGGGTAGCCCGGGGGCTGGCGCCCCGCTGGAGCTGGGGATGCTGGCGGGTCCTGCCGATCAGCGTGATCACGTAGCTGATGACGCTGTCCTTCACGTAGACCCGGCTGACCGCCTCCTGCATCAGAGCCAGCTCCTCCCGGCTCACAACCTGCTTGACCTGATCCAGGGGATTCACGCCGCCCTGACGGGCCATGACCATGTCCAGCTCGTCCTTGGCGTTGGGATAGCCCACGGAGAGCCGAACGGTGAAGCGGTCCATCTGGGAGTCCGGCAGCAGCTGGGTACCGGCGGCCCCGGTGGGGTTCTGGGTGGCGATGACGGTGAAGGGCTTGGGCAGGGGGTGGGTCACGCCGTCCACGGTGACCTGGCCCTCCTCCATGGCCTCCAGCAGGGCGGACTGGGTCCGGGAGGTGGCCCGGTTCAGCTCGTCCGCCAGGAAGAGATTGCAGAGAATGGCGCCCTTCTGGTAGCTGAGCCTGCCGCTCTGCTTATCGTAGACGGAGTAGCCGGTGATGTCGGAGGGCAGCACGTCCGGGTTGAACTGGACCCGGCCGTACTCCAGGCCCAGAGCTCTGGAGAAGGCCAGGGCGATGGTGGTCTTGCCCACGCCGGGGATGTCCTCCAGCAGCACGTTTCCGTTGGCCAGAATGGTCATCAGAATCCAGACCAGCACCTGGTCCTTGCCCTGCACGGCCTTCCGAAGCTCCGCAATGATCTTTTGTATCACGTTCATATCCCTTACTCCTCTGTGTGCGAAAAAAGTTGTCTGATAGAATAGACGAAAAAACAGCGGGGTCGGTTCCCCGATCCCCACTATTATACATGATAAATTACCCTTCCGCAAGGCCTAAGGCAAAAATCCCCAGGATGGCGTCGTAGATTTCCTCGAACTGGCTCAGCGGCAGGGGATTCTCGCCCAGCCCCACCTCCAGGGTGTAGCCGGGCCGGTCCCGGGTCAGAATGTACCAGTCCTTGTAGCCCGCGAAGGAGGCGGCGTAGGGCACGTCCGTCAGCCGGTAGCCCGACACGGCGGCGAAGCGCTCCCCCAGCGCCCGGGCGCCGGGGGGCTCCATGGACAGAAATTTCCAGAAGATCACCTGGCCCTGGCTGTGGAGGCTGAGGGTGAGGCCGGGCTCCGTCAGCTCCGTCAGTCGTACCATGGTCCGGCTCTCCGGCTCCGAAAGGGCCTGGGGTCCCACGTAGTCCCGGGGGCCCGGCCCGGTGTAGCCCTGGGCGAATTTGATCTCCCGGGCCTGCTCCCAGCGGGCCGGGTAGTTGAGATTCAGATCCACGCCCCGGAGATTGGCCTTCCAGCCCCGGGGAAAGGGAATGCCGGGCCAGCGTTCCGCCATGGCCCTGGCCTCAGCCCAGCCCGGCTCCCCCGGCCCCAGGCCGCCGGTCACCAGATCCACCCCGTCGGGATTCACCATGGGCGCCAGATGCAGGGTGCAGCGCTGGTAGAGGGCCTGGGCGGAGAAGCCGAAGATCCGTCCGTTTTCCGAGACCGCCCTGGCGTAGCGCTCCAGAAAGCGCAGCACCAGGGGCGTTGTGATCCACTCGTTGGCGTGGTGGGAGGCGTTGTAGAGCACCCGTCTGCCGCCGATGCCGATGGAGATCCGGGGGATCCGCCGGCCATAGTCCGTCTCCCCGAAGTCCCGGACCGTCAGAAAGGGGTAGCGGGCCGCCAGCCCCTCCAGGCAGAGCTGCAGCAGGGCGTAGGAAAAGGGCCGGTCCCCGGGCACCAGCTCGAAGCCCAGGGGCAGGGTCAGAAGCTGCCCCACGGCCAGCCGCAGGGGGTCCTGGTTGGGATTTGCGGTGATGATGGCCCGGACCGTGGTGCCATAGCGGGCGGCAATGGCGCTGTAGCTGTCTCCCGGCAGCACCCGGTAATACCGGTACCCCGTCAGCCAGGGCAGCAGGGCGGCCCAGGTGGGGCCGTCGGCCCGGCCCGTGGGGGGCAGCCCCTCCCGCCGCTGAAACTCCGCCAGGGTGGGCGCCCCCGCCCGTTCCAATGCCAGCTCGTACAGTTCCATGCTTCCGCCTCCGTCTTTTGGATACCACATTCTATGAGACGGCGGAGCGGGATATGCAAAATCCCGGCACGGGACGCCGTGCCGGGATCTGCGGTCCGGAATTATTTGTAGATGGTCTCCATGGCCTCCAGGGCGGAGGAGGCGGTGGCGATGGAGATGTTGTGGCAGAGGATCACGTCCTGAATGTTCTTGCGCTCCACCAGATTGGAGATGCTGGGGTCGGAGTAGCCGGCCCAGCCGCACCACTTCTTGTAGTTGCGGAAGTCGATCCAGTAGATGTGCTCGTAGTGGTCGATCAGGAAGGGAATGAAGGCGTTGCCGTAGGAGTCCTTCACGATCAGCACGGAGGAGCCGTCGGTGATTTCCTCGTTGTGGACGTAGTTGTAGGCCTGGTCGCCGCCGGCGAAGGTGGCGTAGAGCTCGCTCTTGGCGTAGTTGGACACGTCGTTGACGATGCGCCAGGCGTATTTCGTGAAGCTCCCGTCGTTGTTGGCCACGTACATCTCCATGGTGTTGGTGCCGTTGGGGACGTAGGCGTTGACGGTGTCGGGATTGGCGGCCAGGGAGGCGTTCTTGTTGGAGTTGGCATAGAAGGTCCCCAGGAAGCCCTCAAAGCTGTAGGTCTTTTCAAAATAGGACAGCTCGTGGGGCGTCACGCCCTTCTCCTTGCACCATTCCCGGTAGGCGTAGTAGGCGCCCAGGGCGGTCCAGTGGTGGTCGGTGCGGAAGAAGATGTATTCGTCGTTGTGGGCCTTCAGAGCCGGGACCATGGTGACGGTCTTCACCGAGGGGTCCATGTTCTGGTAGCACCACTCCGTGGCGGCGTGTTCGTCGGAGGCGCCGGTGGATTCCCGCACCTCGTCGGAGAGCATGATGCCCGCGGAGATGGGGCAGAGCATGGAGTAGACCTGGGCCTTCCCCGCCAGATTCTTGGCCAGCCTGTTCACCAGCAGACAGTAGCGGGCGGAGTTGCTCTCACTGAAGTAGTAGACGCCGTAGCCCGCCCCGTTGGCGATGTAGATGGAGCCGGCCTTCTGCAGATCCTCGTTCACGTCGTTGGCGCCCTGGCCGTTGTATTCGGTGGTCACAGGCGCCGCGGGCTCCGTGGAGGCCTGGGTGCCCTGCTCGGTGGAGGGCTGGGGTTCCTGCCCGCCTCCGTTTTGGGTGTTGACGGGGGCCGCGGTCTCGGTGGTGGTGCGGCCCGCCAGCTCCTCCAGATCCACGCTGCCGGAGGGGATCTCGTCGGCCTTCTCGCCGTTGTTGATCATCTGCTCGCCCCGGATGCCGTAGAGCTGCTCCAGCTTGGTGTTGGCGTCGATCAGACCCTCCCGCAGGGGGTAGGTGTCGGCGTACCAGGTGGAGACGTCGGAGAAGAAGCTGCCGTCCCAGAGCCCGGCCAGACTGAAACTGGGGAATTTGGCCAGATCCCGCTTCTCCACCGTGGAGGTCTTGGGCCGGGCGAACCACAGCAGGCCAATGAAGCCCATCAGCACCAGAAAGCCTAAGAACAGCAGCTGCTTGATCTGGATGCTGCGAAAGCGGATCCGTTGATATTCTTGCTTCGTCGGTTTCATAAGGGCTCCTTTCTCAGAATTGGAAATAGATGAAGGGATTGTACTGGTTCCCCGCCAGGGACATCATGGACAGCACCAGCAGCAGCACCGGCATGGCCGCATCCCAAACCCCGTAGACCGTCAGCCAGGCGGCGCTCCGCTGGCTGAGATTGCGGAGCATGTTCCCCAGGGTCTTGGCCAGGGGAGTGGCCGCCAGGCAGCAGAACAACAGGAAGAACAGGTTGTTTTGGAAGACCAGCCGGATGGACAGGGCGCTGAAGGCGTTGCCGTTGAGGCCGAAGAGGCCCTTCACGGCGGGCAGGAGCTGACCGCTTCCGTCAAAGCGGAAGAGGATCCAGCCGAAGCCCACGATCAGCAGGGTCAGCACGTGCCGCAGGGGCCTGGGGATGCGGCCCGTGTCCACCAGGTATTTCTCGACGACCAGGAAGACGAAGTAGTACAGGCCCCAGAGGATGTAGTTCCAGCTGGCCCCGTGCCACATGCCCGTCAGACCCCAGACCACGAAGAGGTTGAAGATGTGACGGCCCTTGGAGCAGCGGTTGCCCCCCAGGGGAATGTAGACGTAGTCCCGGAAGAAGGAGGACAGGGAGATATGCCAGCGCCGCCAGAAGTCCGTCACGGAGTCGGCGGTGTACGGATAGTTGAAGTTCTCCTTGTAGTGGAAGCCGCACATCAGGCCCATGCCGATGGCCATATCCGAGTAGGCGGAGAAGTCCAGGTAGATGAACAGGGTGTAGGCCAGCATCACCAGCCACATGCCGGTGACGGGCGTGCCCTGCACGATGGCGGCGGTGAGATCCCCGTCCACGGCGATGCCGAACACGTCCCGCACCACGGCGGCGCAGCCGTTGGCCAGCACGGCCTTCTTGGCCAGACCCACGGTGAAGCGGGTGATGCCCCGGCTCAGCTCCGTGCGCTTGACCTTCCGGTGGAGGATGTCATGGTTCACGTCCCGGTAGCGGACGATGGGTCCGGCGATGCACTGGTGGAAGAGGCTGGCGTAGAGCAGCAGCAGCCAGTACTTCTCCTGCGCCTCCGTGTCGCCCCGGTAGACGTCGATGACGTAGGACAGCAGCTGGAAGCTGTAGAAGCTGATGCCGATGGGCAGGGCAATCGCCGGGATCACCTTGGGGAAGCCCAGCAGCAGCTGCACGTTCCGCAGGAAGAAGCCGGTGTACTTGAAGACGCCCAGAATCAGCAGCACCAGAACCACGGCGAGCACCAGGATCCGCTTTTTCTCCTCCTGCCGCTGGCGGCGGGAGATCAGCAGAGCGGAGGCCCAGCAGATCAGGGTCATGAGCAGCAGCAGAGGCACAAAGCGGATCCCCGCCCAGGCGTAGAACACCAGGGAGAAGGACAGCATAACGATGTTTTTCTTCCGGATGTCCGTCACCACAGCCTGGGTGATGATGTTGGCGGCGAAGAAGAGGAAGACGAATAACAGACTTGAAAAAACCAATGTATGGCCTCCTTTCGCAGAATACAGCCGAATTGCGTCTATTATAGTACAAACGCAACTGATTTGCAACAGAAAAAACTGCCCGGCCGGAAAACAAAAGCCGCCGGCAGAGCCGACGGCTTGGATAGAAAGGATCAGGGCGCGGTCAGTACAAACAGATTATACAGGTAGGTCACAACGTAGGCGCGGGAGCATCCGGCGCCGGGCACCAGATTGCCGCTGTAGCCCTCGTTGCCCACCAGGATGCCGCCGTGATAGGCCCACAGCACCGGCTTGCAGAAGTACTTGTCCGAGGGCACGTCCTGGTAGGGATTGGTGCTGCTGCCGGGGGTGATCCGGCCTACGTAGTTCCACAGGAAGGTCAGCAGCTGGCCCCGGGTAACGGTGTCCGAGGGGGAGAAGCGGTCGGCGCTGGTGCCGCAGGTGATTCCGTTTTCCACCGCCCACAGCACCGGCTGATAGAAGTAGTTGGAGGAGCTGACGTCCCGGAAGGGGTTGGTCTTAGTCTTGGGCGCGGGCTTGCCGGCCGCGATCCAGAGGAAGGTCAGGGCCTCGCCGCGGGTCACGGTCTGATCCGGGGAGAAGGTGGTGGCGCTGGTGCCGCAGGTGATCTGCGGGTCGTGGAAGTAGGCCCAGTTGATGGCGTCGTAGGCCCAGTGGGAGGAGGCGGGCATATCCTTGAAGGGAATGACGGGGGCGCCGCCGCCCACGGCCGGACCGTCGGGCAGCCCCAGCACGTTTACAATATAGTTATAGACCTTGGTCTGATAAGCCTTGTTGCTGTAGCAGACGGAGGAAGAGGACTGGGCTGCCCGGGTCAGCAGGGCGTTGTGGAAGAGCTGCAGGGAGCTGATGGTGTCGGAGGAGGAGAGTCCCAGCGTGGCGCGAACCTCTTCCACCAGCTTCTTGGCGTTGCCCTCGCCGCCGTGATGCTGTACGGTGCAGTAGTAGAGCAGCGCAGCCTCGGAGCGGATCCCGTATTTGGTCCAGCCGGTCTGGGCCTCGTTGAGCACGTAGTAGCGGAGCAGGGCTTCCTGCTGCTGCCGGCCCACGCTGGAGCTCAGAAGGGCCTTGGCGGCGGCGATCTCACTGCTGCTGAACTTCCGGGTCTTCCAATAGCAGTTCCAGGGGGGCATCTTGGAGACGGAGTCGGTGATGGGAGTGGAGGCCACCTCATAGTACAGCTCGTCGCCCAGGATCTGACGGCTGTAGCTGGGGTTCGCGCTGATGATCCACTTCAGAAGCTGGCAGGCCGCGGAGCCGATCCAGCCGCCGATGCCCATTCCCACGCAGGAGCTGGTGTTGATCACGCTGTCGTAGCGGTCGTTGGCCTCCAGCTTGCGGATGATGGCAAGTCCGTGATTTTGAAGCGCTGTTACGTCGATGCTGCTTTCCAGGGTCGCGGCCGCGAAGACCGTGGGGGCCATCCCCACGCACAGGCACAGGACCAGCAGAAGCGCGATGATTCTGTGTTTCATAAATACCTCACTTTTAGAGAAACGCGGCTCTCTGAATCGCCGGAAATGAAGCGAATTTGTATCATTTCGTAACCATTTTAACATATTCAATCGAATTATGCAAGCGAAATTTTTGTGAAGCTCCTTTAAAAACCTTGAAAAATCAAGAAAATCCGGGCTTTTTGGCCGAAAATCAATGGTTACAAAATGTTACAAAATGAAAAAATGAACGAATTTTACACAATATATAGTAGCGGCTCTGTCAAATAAGTGCAAATAAGCGGATTTGGAGACGGGGAGCCCGGACGGGAAAATTTTTTCTCGCAGGCAGGGCCTGCAGGGTATTTTTTTGCGAAAAGCGCGCAAACTTTCCCTGTCAAGACGCAAATGAGGGGGAAAATTCATGAAAAAGCTGCTGCGGATTCTGCTGGTCTGCGCCCTGCTGGGGGCCCTGGGCCTGCTGCCCTTTCACGCCTCCGACGCGGCCAGGCTGCTGCCGGTGAAGACGATCGTCGTCACCCGATCCGGGGAGGAATATATCGTCGATATCGGCGCGGGGGTCCGGGCCGTGGGCCGCAGCCTGTCGGAGGCCCTGGCCAGGCTGAAGGAGGAGGTCACCGGGGTCGTGTTCCTGCCCACGGCGGAGCAGATTATCCTGACGGAGCCGGCGGAGGAGACTGCGGAGGCCGCGGCGGCGGAGGAGGCATTTCGCCCCGCCGCCGGGATCTATCGGACGCCGGACCCGGAGCCGGACGCCCGGGCCATGGGAGCCTATCTGAGCACGCATACCTCTAATACAACGGTATTGGATCTGCGGGCGGCCCTGGCCGTCGGCAGGGAGCTGCGGCTGCCGGTGATCCGGGCGGCGGAGGGCGGCTACCGGGTCGATGAATAGACGGAGCGGTCTCTCCTCCCGCCAGCTGGGCGCCCTGGCGCTGAGCGCCGCCGGACTGCCGGTGTTCCGGGTCTGCTGCCGGGTCAGCTGGCCCTGGGTGCTGGGGGGCGGCATTCTGGCGGCGGCCTGCCTCTCCGGGCTGACGCTGCTGGCGCACCGCCGGGCACCTTGCCCGGGCCCCGCCACGTTTCTTTTGCTGCCGCTGCTGCCGGCGGGGGCCGTATACGCGGCCTGGGAGGCCTCCTTTTCCTTCCCGGAGACGGCGGGGGGCTTCCTGCTGCCCGCCATGGTGCTGGTTCTGGCGATCTGGGCGGCGTCCGTCGGCCCGGAGGCGGCCGGACGCTGCGCCGGGCTGCTGCTCTGGATCACGGGGGCCCTGTACGGCACGGTGCTGATCTTCTCCCTGCCGCAGATCAGGCTGGAGCGGCTTCGCCCCGACGGGGACCCGTCCGGACTGCCGCGGGTCTTCCTGGCGCTGCTGACGCCTGGCGCGGCCCTGCTGCTGGAGCCGGAGGAGGGCCGTCCGCCCTGCTGGCCCTGGTGGGCTTCGGCGGCGGCGGCATTGGCCGCCAGCCTGGTCTGCGGCGGCATCCTGTCCGCCCCGCTGGCGGCGGAGCGGGAGGCCTTCCGGACCCTGGCCCGCGGCGTCTCGGTCCTGGGCGTGATCCGCCGCTTTGAGGCGCTGGGAAACGGGGCCATGCTCATGAGCGCCTTCTGCCTGTGCGTGCTCCTTCTGAGCGCCTTCCGGGCCCAAATCCCCGGAAAAGAGCGGCTCAAAAATTATTTTGGAAAATCGCAAAAAAAGTGTTGACAAACGGGGATCATGGTGCTATTATATGCGAGCGCGCTGCGGAAGGGACTTGAGAGCCCCGCCGTGCCGAGAAAAAAGTTTCGAGAAATCGAAAAAAGTTCTTGACAAACGGAACGCAACGTGCTAATATATAAAAGTCACTGCGGTTGAGGGCAACCGATGAAACCACAGAGATTTTATATAGGCTGCAAGGCCGATGTACCTTGAAAATTAAACAACGAGAAACATGAACAAACACCATGTCAAACAAAG
>CAMNHH010000022.1 GCA_946539175.1 uncultured Clostridia bacterium
TCTCGATGGCCTCGGGGGTGGTGCGCTGGGAGATGCCGATGGCCACCACCTCGGGAGAAAGGTTCAGCACGTCGCCGCCCTCCAGGGAATAGTGCTCGGTGCCGTTGGCGTAGAGATGGACCTTGCCGCCGAATTCGGGATGATACCGGAAGATATACCGGGCGAAGATGGTCTCCTGGCAGCGGGTGACAGAGTACATCCGGTTGATGGCCACGCCCTCTCCGATGGACTCAAAGGGGTCCCGGGTGAAATAGAGGTTGGGCATGGGCTCCAGGACGAAATTGTTCTGCCGATTCAGCATGGTGGGCAGGGAGAACTTGGGGGAGGCCCCCAGCTCCTGGAAGGAGACGCCGGCCATGGTCTTGAGAATCAGATCCTTGTCGCCGGGAATGGCCAACAGGTATTCGTACAGCTCCTGCCGATAGTCCACGTTGGGAGAGAAGGTGACAAACTCCTTCAGAAACTCCTCCCGCAGGCCGGGGTTGGCCTGCAGGGTCTCGGCGGCCAGGTCCTCCAGATAGACCACCTCCGCCCCGCTTTCCCGCAGGACCTGGGCGAAGCGGTCATGCTCCTGCTGGGCCACCTCCAGATAGGGGATGTCGTCAAAGAGCAAACGATCCAAGGTGTTGGGCGTCAGATGCTCCAGCTCCTGGCCGGGGCGATGCAGCATCACGCGTTTCAGCGGCGCGATTTCGCTTTTCACGTAAATGGGCATAGAAAAAAGCTCCTTTGCCAAAGAGGCCATAGTTTCATGCTTCTATTATATCCGCAATTCCGCTTTTTGTCAACAACGAACAAGCACCCTTGGCATAAGAACAGCTTATATTGTGAAAATCGCTAAAGCTCCAGCTCGTAGCGGCCGCAGGCGTTGATGATGGTGGTATCCCCCACCTGGAGGATCCGCTGGGAAAAGGTGCGGTAATTCAGATGCTGATGGCCGTGGATGAAGTATTTGGGGTGGTACTCCTCGATCAGCCGATTGAAGCATTCAAAGCCCCGGTGGGCGGGGTCCTCCCCGTCCCCGAAGCCCTTGGCCGGCGCGTGGGTCAGAATGATGTCCACGCCCCCCGCCTTCCGGATGGCGCGGCGGAGCTTGCGGATGCGTCGCTCCATCTGCTTCTCGCTGTACTGGTGGGGCATGCCGTTATACAGAACGCAGCCCCCCAGACCCAGGATTCTCAGCCCCTTACAGACCGTGAAAACGCCGTCGATGCAGTCGCAGCCCTCCGGGGGATCCGACTCGTAGCGGACGTCGTGGTTGCCGTGGACGTAGAGCAGGGGCCGGTTGGCCATGGTCACCAGGAAGCGCAGGTAGGCAGGCTTCAGATCCCCCGCCGAGAGGATCATATCGTAGCCTGCCAGGCGTCCTGGCTGGTAGTAATCGTATAAATAGGGTTCCTCCTGATCTGAAATCAGCAGCAGCTTCACAGCTGTTTCTCCTCCTTTACCTGGGTACTGAGATCGTCCCGATAGAGGCCCAGCAGCCGCACCAGCTCCCGGGCGCCGGGCAGGATCTCCTCGAAGGCCGGGATTTGGCCGTCCACGTTTTCGCAGAGCCAATCCATTCCGGCCAGACTTTCGGGGCTCAGGCTCTGCTCCCCGTCACAGCGCAGGACGCCCTTCTGATCGCAGATCCGGCTGCGGAAGGGATCCAGCTTGCCGTCAGCCAGCTCCCGCTTCAGCAGCAGGCCCAGACTGCGGACGCCGTCCGGCAGCTGATCGGAGAGCTGCACGTCGATGGTGCCGCTGTCCATGCCCAGCCACAGATTTACGGCCTTATCCGCGGGGCCCGTCTCCAGGCTGCCCTTCAGCGCGGAGCGGACCAGCTTCTCATACAGAGCGCCCCAGTTCCAGCAGGGGGTGGCCAGGGGGATCAGCTCCCCGTCGGCGTCCTGCATGTAGGTGCCCCAATCAAAGGCCCATTGGGGCCGATCGGGGCTGGTGCCATCCCGATTGGAGATCACGGTAATGCCCCGGCGGCGCAGCTCCTGGACGCAATCCCGCCGGGTGCAGGACCAGACCAGCTCCACCCGGGCTCTGGGGTTGGTCATCCGCGCTCCCAGGGCGAAGGCATTGATGGCGGTGGGCTCACCGAAAATGGGGTAGCTGGAGATATAGCCCACCCGGTCGTTGGTGGTCATGGCGCCGGCAATGGCGCCGGTGATGAATTTGCATTCATAGATCCGGCTGTAATACATGGTGACGCCGGTGTAGGGCTGGGAAAGGGCGCAGTTGAAGACCTTGACGTTTTGGTGGATGGCGGCCAGCTTCCGGCAGGCGTCGATCATGGGGGGCGTGGTGGCGAAGATGATCTCCGCCCCGTCCTCCACGGCGCCGCTCATGGCGGCGAAGTAGTCCCGCTCCTTGGCAATATAGGTGGAAACCTCCACCTTGTCTCCCAGGGCCTCCTCCATTCTCATCCGCCCCAGATCGTGGGCCCTGGTCCAGGCGCTGGTCTTGGGGTCGAAGCCGTAGATAAAGGCGACCCGGACCCGGTCCGGCTGGGTGACGGCGGTGATGAGCTTGGAAACCAGCAGACGCTTCTCCTTCTGGGGCAGCTCCGGCTGTACCTCGATGGCGGGGGTCTCCGACTCGTTTTGCAGCTTCATATCCGGCCAGAGGGCGGCGATGTGGCTCACCAGCTCCGTCATGGGCATCTCCTTGATGTCGGAGAAGCGGAAGACCTGGAGCCACACCAGCAGGGCCTCCGCCGGGGTGGCGGGCTGGACCTTCATCTTGCCGTAGGCCTCCTGGAAGCGGGCAAAGCCGGAGCGGAAGCTGCGGCGCTCCTCCTCGGTCCAGACGTGGTCCTCCGTGACGCCCAGGGCCGCCTGGAGCCTGGCGAAGCCGCCGGGCTTCTCAAAGCTCAGGCCGTAGATCCCGGACAGGTTGAAAAACTGCAGGAACTCATAGTATCGTTTGATCTCCGGATCCTCGCTGCGGGCGGGGAGCACCCGGGTGACGCTGGCCGCCACGGTGGGGGCGTCGAAGCTTTTCAGTACGCTGACCCGCTTGTTGCCCTCCTGGACGTAGAACTTCCCCAAAAACTCAAAGGCCTGGATGGGGTCCCGAATGCCCTCCTCCATGTGGGCCTCGCAGAGGCGGATCCACTTGACGGCGAATTCCGAATCCTGCTCCAGCAGGGGCATGAAGTTCCCCGCCAGAGCGGCAGTCCGTCCGACGCTGCGGGTGCCGACGATCAGCTCCGTGGGAATGTTCATCACCCCCAACTCCACCCGTCCGGTGATCTCATACCCGGCCTCGATCTCGTCCAGCACGTCGGGATAGGGATTCTGTCCTGCCGCCAGGGCGTTTTTGACGTATTTCTGCCCGCTTTTCAGGGCCTTCATATATTGTTCAGTTGCTTCGTAGCTCATAATTGAATCTCCCATGGCTTAAATCTGTTGCTTGCTTTGGCCAGATTTTACCACAAGCCCACAGATCGGTCAAGCCGCAAAAACCCACAAGGAACAAGGCTTCCCTGTGGGATCTTTGGTGCGTTTTTACCTCTGCTTGCCCGGGTCGATGACCCCGTAGCGCTCCAGCAGCTTCACCCGACGGCTGCCGATCCGCAGGGTGGCGGCGGGGCTCTGCCCGCCGTATTGACCCCGGTTCTTCACGTAGCGGCCGACCCTGGTGACCCAGGCCACCGGAACCAGCCAGGGACGCTTTTCCAGGTAGGGGTACTCCCCTGCCAGCTTCTTCGCCGCCGGGAAGACGCTGTGACGCAGGCCGCCGGCGCTCTGCCGACCGGTCCTGTCGTCGGACACGGCTCCCAGGGTGATATTGGCGCTGTGGAGCCGGTCGATCTCCGCGCCGTGAATTCCCGCGTCCAATACGTCCTCCAAAAGCGCCTGCTCGTCGATCTCTATGACCGCAAAGGGCTCCGGGATGGGCAGATCCAGATACTTCTCCCCGATCCGGTAGAGGGCCGCCGCAAAGCGGTCGCAGCGGAGCTCCCGGCAGACGGCGCAGATCCTCTTGAAATCGATCTCCTCCCCGTAATGCCAGGTATAGAGACAGATATCCGCCACGATCCGCATGCCGAAGCCGCTGAACAGGAAGTGCTTGAAGGCGTGGAGCAGCAAAAACAGCAGATGATCCGTTGGGGCCAGGGTCTTCAGGCTCACGTCCTGGACGGTGACGGAAACCGCACGCTCCGGCGCGCCTGCGAAATACCCGTTGTAGCCGTCGAAAACCGGGGAGTCCGGATCAAAGAGCCGCTTGTGCAGCTCAACGTAGAGGGGGGACCCGGGCTTGTGATAGGAAAGCTCCCAGGCGGTATTCGGGTCAGCGTCCGGCTCGTCGGCCGTCATGCCGTAATCCAGCAGGGCCTTATGATACGCCGCAGCCTGGGCGTCGGAAATCAGCAGATCGTCGTCCACAGAGGGCCGCAGCAGAGGCCTGGGCCAAAGGGCCCGGCAGACCGGCCCCTTCAGAACAAGGGGCTCCAGTCCCCGCCGCTGCAGGGTCAGAACCAGATCCAGAAATTCGTTCTCCTGGATCGCCTGACGGCCGGCCTGCTCCAGGGCACGCTCCCGCCAGCGAGGCGCATGCTCCGACGGCTCTCCCTGCTCCGGCTTCGCGCCGAGGGCGGCGCGGCAGGAGGGCAGATCGCAGGCGGCGTCCAGGATCAAGGGCAGCAGCTTGTGGTGTTCGGAGAGCTGCAGCAGGCTCCGCCACGCCGCATGATCGAGTTCCGGGTCTGCGGGCTTCTGCTCATGCAGCACGGCGCGCAGCAGTTGGAGAAAGGCTTCCTCTGTCCTCTTCATACTTCCGTCTCCTTTTCAGGGGGATCTGCAGCTTGTCTCATGCTGGCAGGTCAAGCAGATGATAAGCTGTCGTGCGAAATCATTTTAGCAAATTTCATTCAAAAACGCAAGAAAAATCAAACAAATGTAAGAAAGTTGTGGACCAAATGTAAGAAAGTTGTGGACGTCAAGGGCTGAACCCGCAGACGCAAAACAAGCCGACAGTTCAACTGTCAGCCTGTTGATTGGGAGCAGAATCATCTGTCTGAATGAGAAAACCCGCTTCGTACATTTCCTTGTAAAACCGTTCAAGGCGATCCCGAATTTCTTCGTCAGAACGCTTTGTAAGGATTCGATGGACTTGCATAATATCTTCGTCGGAATTGTCCTTTGAAAGCAGCTTCCAGGTTGCGGCCCAGAGAAAGGACAGTTGACGGACCGTGCTGCATTCAGAAAATGCGGCCCGAGTTGGAATCAGAACAAAATAATTGCAGATCCTTGTTAGAACGATTCCCGGGCGCTGCATGTATTTCATTTCGCACCTGCTTTCTGTTCAAGCTGTAGCTGTTATAAACTATTCCAATTATGGAAAAAGGGATTCAAGCATCATCATAGTGGAGTTCGGTACGTCGTGTGAGCTCAGCTTCCAAAGCGGAACCGCACTGAGCATTTTGCTTTCCAGCTCGGCAACACGTTGAATATTCTCAGGCTCCCACCCGGTATGAATGAAGTGGGTATACATTGGCACCACGGCATCACGAATCTGCAAGGGAGCGATTCGGTTTTCCGCTCCCCTTTCCAGCAGAATGACAGCAGCCAAAGGAGCCGTGCAGGCAGAGCCCCAGTTTTCTTTTCCATTCCAGGGGGAAGGGTGAACGATAATCTGTTCATTCCGGTCATTGAACCGGAGGATGGGACGATCTCCGCAAATGACCTCAAACGCGCCGGGTCGAAGCTCCTGCAGATAACGCGCCTGCGTACTTTTTCCGACGCCGCTGTCCGCGCAAATCAAATAAGCCTTCTCTTGATACTTCAGCGCAACGCCATGCAGGATGACTCTGTGATAGCGAAGAAGAATATCAGAAAAGTAGGCGGTCAGCACCGTGTATTCCGTATGGGCGCAATCAAGCATACCAAATTCGAGGGCGCTATTCCAATCTTCTTCCGGTATTTCGGCTTGTTCCGGGCAAAGGAGCGGAGCTGAATTCGCGCATAGCTCTGCTTTTGGCGCAAATTCTCTGAAATACCGTTCCGTTTCAGGAAAGCGTGCCGCGCAGGGAATGGAAAGGCCGGATAATTGCACTTCAAAATGTTTCATGTTCACTTCAGCTCATCATTGCAGTTCAGCATTTTGCAATCTTCCGCGATTGCAAGTAGAATAGCAGAAATGAGAGGCTCATGCGAAGCCTCTCATTTCCGAAATGGCCATCGGGAAAGCCAATTAAGGACGCGTGTGACCCGGATAATTGACTGCAGGCTGACCGGAGCTGGTGTATACCCAGGGATGGACCATATCTCTGTCAATCAGTGTAGGTCCTTCATCGTCAATTTTATCACCGGAAATGAAGTACAATTGATAATTCGAGTCAAACACAAAATCGCTCATCCATGCTTCATTCGTAAGCCCCAGCAAAATATTATATTCTTGAGGCGTAATAAAATATAGATCATTCGTAAACTGAATCGATAAGTCCACGGCTCATTACCTCCTTCTTCTATTAATTTCCGCCGACTTTTTGGCCGTCTTCAATTGTGACGACGACGTCGTCTCCGATCACGAGACCGCCGGGATCAACTTCGGGGGCCGTTTCTGAAGGCTGCGAGTTCTCCTGAACGCGCTCCGTATGCGCTGCAGAGGAAGTATCCGCGGGAACGCTCTCTGTCACGGAATGTTGTGTGTCTTCCGGACTTGCCATGCTGCTGTCTGTCATATCAGCGACGTGCTCCGTAGCAGCATTCAATTCGGTGGGAATTGCCGAACTCACAGGATCGTCAACAGACTCTGTGCTTCCGGCCAATTCCGGCGGAACAAGGGAAGGCGACGTGCCTGAAACAGCCTGGGTATCGTCCGCAGGTCGATCTGCGCATCCGGCAAGAATAAAGGTCAGAAGCAAGAGCAGGAAAAGGACAGCTCCAAAACGTCTCATTCGTCATATCTCCTATGCGGCGGTTGTTCCGGCAAGAGGGGTTGCCCCCTCTTGCCGGGAAAGTTGTTAAGGTGTGGTCTGATCGGAAAGGTAATCAGCCCAGGTGGTGGTTGCAGTGCTTCCGATTCCGAACGCACTGATGTAATTCACGGTGCAGCCGTAATCCGGCGTGGTCGCAGAGCTGGGAACCAGGATATCCGGCGTCTTATTGTACACAATATGATACTTGCTCGGATCACCGTATGCAGGATACCAGCCATCATAGTTATGATTGTTCTCCTTCGCGATTTGTTCACTGTCATATCCGGTCGGAGAATTTCTGGTAATAATCAGGCCAGTTTCCTTGCCGGCAGGAACGGTAATCTGATAAATGCCGCTGACAGAAGTCTTTTTCAGCTCAACCCATTGTGTGACTTCTCCGTAAACATAAACCATGGGAACCGTACCGTCGGCCAGCCAGTTCATAGCCGTGTTATGTTCGAAATCCTTCGCACCTTTGATATTCACGTACAGCTTCTCGGTGCCATCATAATTGCGCTTCCAGGAGATGGAATCCTGCTTGCCGCTTGCGCCGATCTGGATGGTCAGGCCGTTGTTGCTGACGGTGACGCCGTCCAGGGTGGTCCAGGAGGGAACCATCGTGAAGACGGAATTCTTACCGGCGAAGTCCGCCTTATGCAGCGTACCGACGTAACCGCGGCTCAGGCCAAAGAATGCGGCATCAATGGTGGTATAGCTGTCCTCATTCCGCGGCGCAAGGGTGAAGCTGTTGCCCAGGGTCGTAAAGGCGGTGAAGGCAGTCGAATTCACATTGTCGGAACCGGCAACCTTGAAGCCTGCGTTCTTGTACAGGTTATCATCGATAATCGTCACAAGGTACATATCGATGATCTCGTCCCATTGTGCCGGATGCTTGGCATCATAGACGTACTGGATCCGGGAGGTCAGATACTTGGAGGGGACTTCCTTCAGGTAGTAGACTTCACCGCCCTGGGGCGCCGTATCGGTACCCTTCACGTCCTTGACTGCGTTCGCGCTGGTCCAGAACTTCGTGGTTCTGGCGGCATCCGCATACAGATTGCTGCCGTTGTAAAGCGGCGCACCGAAAACGGGAGCGGAATAGTTTTCGTTGCTGCCGGCGAGCTTCTTCGCAGCATTCACGGCATTCTCTTCCAGGCCGCCCATGGTGGTGTAATAGCCGCCATAGAGATAACCGGGCGTCACACGCAGGGTCAGATCCAGCTTGCCATCAACCAGATTCTCCGGGGTCAGCGGAACCGCTTCCAGCAGACCGGTGGCGGAGTGGTAAACGTAACAGCAGGGAGCCCAGACAGCGTACATAATGTGGTACGGCGTATTTTCGTCAGGTGCAACCATGGACACCGTGGGGTAATTGGGCGCCGTGCTGTCCAACGCGGAGTTGACCTTAAAGCTGTCGTTCTCCTCATCGTAGATCAGCCAGAGATCATCCGCATCCAGATTATTCTTCGGCGTAGCAGCAATGATGTTGCCTGCATTATCCTTCGTCAGACCGCAGTCATTCTCGTCGAGACGGGCCCAGCCCAGGAAGGTGTAGCCGTCGCGGATGAAGGTATCGGAGGGCTTGATGTTGGTGAAGGAATTGATGATGGCGTCGGGGCTGTTTTCAATTTCCTTGTTTTCCTCATTCACGCCGCCGTTGCCGTACCAGGTGATGTGGGTGTTGGAAATGGTGCTGTAGGAGGCCTTCAGGTAGACGGTGTAAACGGTGTGGCCGTCAACGGTTTCGGGCTCACCGGCATTCTCCACCAGAACGTCAAAGGTATCGCCGGGGAGCTTGTCGATCTCGGTTTCCACCAGCTGGCCGTTTTCGTTCTTCATCACGGTCCACTTGGCGAACATATAGCCGGCCTCGTTGGCCTGGGCAGCGGGGGCTGCCACAGCCTGGGCCTGATCGGCGTAGTGCAGAGGATCGGTCCAGTCGGCCTCACCCTGGAGCTCGCCGTCGCCGCAGTCATACACCACGCGGATGTACTTATCGCCCTCCAGAACCTTACGCCACTTGGCGTAGATGACCAGCTTGCCGATGACGTTGTCGTTCTCGCCGTCGGCGTCGTTATAGGCCAGATCGCCGTTCCAGGGGTCGGTGCCCTGCCGATCACCAGCGGGGGCGTCCTTATAGCTCAGATCCACGACGTCGTCCTTGATGGGCGTGTTGAAGTTGAAGGGGGTATCGAAGACGGTGTCGTTATTGGGATCCGTATCCACGTACCAGCCCACCAGCTCATAGCCGGGGCGGGCCACGTTCTCAATGGCAGAACCAAGGACGGACTCGCCGTACCAGATCTTGAAGGTGGTGGCCTGATTGCCGGGGAAATAGACCTCGTTGGGATTGGTGGTGCCATTCACGCCGGCATGCACGTTGGGATCACCGCCGGTCGGATCCAGAACGACACGGAAGCGCTCCTGCGTCCACTTTGCTACAGCCGTCACCGAGTTATTCGGCATTTTTCCAGTGGCAAAATTGAACTTTTCCAGGAACGTATTGTTCGTATACCAGTCATCAAAATAATAACCTTCTACCCCATTATCAGGCTTGTATAACTCTTCCGTACTTCCGTCTACATACTGATAGGGTTTAAAGTCTTCCCGATATCTGAGAACCTTTCTTCTTACAACATTATTGTTTGATTCAAACGCTAATTCGTTCGTATTCAGTCTGAAGTAAACATACGCATTATCGCCCGGAACATTTTCATACTTCATCGAATAGCTTGAGGCACTCACGTATCCCTTCGACGGCTCTCTGCTGTTCTCACGCAGGTTATAACCCTCGAAAATCAATGCAGCACCTTCATTATTGGAAAAATCAATACCAATTGTATCAAACAAATCCTGCGTAGTATACGGTTCGGTTTGCCAGACTCCGGTATTCGGATTCTGCGTGATATAGTTCACTGTTTTCTTTCCCGAAGTTGCCGGTTTCGCAAACTCAAAATAGTTCACGACAACAGAATCTCCGATCTGACCAGAAACTGTATACGTAGAAACGTATTCATCCATCGTATACGAATATGAAGAACCTGAAGGATATTGGTATGCCCAAACCATGCCGTCAACCAGCTCAGGAATTGCGCCTTCCGGCAAATCGGAACCATATCTTCCGCTTGTCGTCAAGGAGCTGTCAAGGACGTAATCATACGTATAATAGAATGTAAAGTCTGAATCATAAGTAGCGTTGTAAATAGTTCCATTATCAACACACATGTGCCAAGATCCATAATACGGCACGTAAAAAATTTCATAGGTACTTCCGTTAATCGTTGCAGTCCAAACATACGCAGTGCGATTATAACCACTAATCCTTAACGTTGTCGTACCAAATGTCGTAGGATAATACTTTCCTCCACTCTTTAAAAAGTACGTCAGGCTGTTGTAATTGTCTGAGCTTGCTGCCTGCGCAGAAGTAAGCGTACGATAATCAATTTTATAGAAATTATACGTAATGGTTCTTAAATCGTAATAGACACGTACGATCGAGGATCCATCACCCTTCAGCTTCACGTTTCCTTCCGCAGCAGTTTTCTGAGAATTGAACTGATAGAAAAAGCCCAGTCTGCCTTTTCCGTATCCTGAACTTGTGGTATAGTAGCCCAGCATTGCATCATTGTACGTAAGCTTCGTATCGGAGGAAACACCCTCCTCATCAACTTCATACAAATATTTTCCGGATGCAGTGATCGCATTTACAGTATTTCCAGTCCTGGCGTAGTAATACTTTGCATTATTAGTTGAATACCAATAGTCTCTTCTTTCACTGGACTGGTAAATATACTTATCAGGATTATTGGGATCCTGAACCATGTATACAACCAAATACTTTGTGGGCGCAGCTTCCCACTTTGCGTAGAGCTTCTTCTCACCGTGTGCATCGCAGGCGCTGTCCGGAAGGGTATTACCAAAGTTGAACTGCTGGGTGCAGGCGGCGTCCTCGTACCAGCCGCCAAAGGTATAGCCGGTACGGGTGGGCTCAGCGGGTTCCACCGTGTTCTCGCCGGTCAGGACGATCTGGGGAGAGGTGAAGGTGGCGGAGGTAGGGTCCACGGTCTTGTCGATGTTGTTGTCAAAGACCAGCCAGTTGCCGACCTTGGACACGGGATAGAGCCTGCAGGTATAGGTATCGTCCACCATGGCTGCGGTGACGGTGATCTCACTGCCCTTGGCATAATCCACCGTCAGGCTGCCCTTGGTCCGGGTCCAGCCGTAGAACTGGGCCTTCGAATTGGCGGGGTAATAATCCTGGTCGACGGTGACCTTGGGATCCGAATCGCTGTAGGTCAGAGAAACGGTACGCAGCACCCGGTCCGTCTCGTCCACGTAGGCCAGGTAGCGCACGTCGTGCAGAACGGCCTTCACGTCAATGGACTCCAGGGAATCAAAATTGGAGACGAGGTAGGCGTTGACGGCGGCAATGTCATAATAGTCCTTGCCGTCCACCTTCTGGGGCGCGCCGTTCTTATAGATGGTCCAGCCCACGAAAACCTTGGCGTCGGGCAGATCCACGCCGGGGTCAAAGACCTGACCAACGTCGCCGTTCTGGGCCTTGATCACCTTCTGCATGTTGTGGGGCTCGGTGGCGCCTTCGTTGAAGAAGTTCACCTGAACCGCCTTCTGGCCCTCCAAAACCGCGTAGACGGAGAAGTCCTTGGCGGAGAAGCGCAGCATCTTGGAATGGCTGCCGCGGTACATGGTCATCAGGCTGGCGTTGCCAACGTACTCATAAGAGCCGTCGTCCGCGATATGGACAAGGGAGAACTCGGTGAGCTCGTTCAGCAGATCGCAGGTAATGCTGACGTTCACCGCCTTATCAGGCTCCAGCTCCGTATCGTCCTTCCGGAAGGAGATGTCGGCGGCAAGCAGAACCTTTCTGCCGAACTGCGCTTCCATGGCAGCCAAACGCGCCTCGTCGGTGACGCGGCTGACGTTCATCGAGCTGTTCTCGGGAAGCGCGCCCTGAGGAGCACTGGCTGCGACTTTCATATCCTCTGCGGGATACTCCTCAAAATACTGGGCGGGCATGGGGATGGGGGTCTCGCCCTCGCCCTGCATCAGCTTGTCCAGGCGCATCAGGATCTGGGCGAACTGGGCGCGGGTGGCGGAGGCCTTTGGACGGAAGGTGCCGTCGGTGAAGCCGCCGATCAGACCCACGGAGTTGAAGAGGGCCACCGCCTCCCTGGCGTAGGCGGAAATCTTGTCGGCGTCGGTGAAGTCAATGCCCTCGCCCTGCTCCAGGACGATGTCATTGATCTGCATGTACTTGGCCAGAATGGCGCAGAGATCCTGACGGCTGATGGTCCGGTTGGGGGCGAAGCAGCCGTCGCCGGTGCCGGCAACGATGCCCTGCTCCGCAGCCCAGGCCGCGGCGCCGGTGTACCACTTGCCGGAAGCGGTATCCGCGAACGCGGACACGGTGTTGTCCGTCTCGGCCTTCGCGAAACGAGCCAGGACCGTCACAGCCATGCCGCGGGTGACTTCCTGGTTGGGTTCAAAGACGTTCTTGCCTGTGCCGGCCATCCAGCCCTGCTCATAGACATAGTCCACGGCCGCCTTGTACCAGGCCTTGGCGGGTACGTCGGTGAAGGACGCGGCCTCGGCCGGGACGAGGAGCATGGAGAAGGTCATGATGACGGCAAGCAGCAGAGACGTCAGTCGAGTAAGCTTGTGAGTCATTTTCGTTTCCCCTTTCTTGTCGCTGTGATATAAGTTCTCATAGTAATGGACTTAATCTCTTTAAGATTTTACATCTATACTTGATTATTTTCAAGTGTTTTTTGTGAAGAAATTTAACTCTTTTCTTAATTTGCTAATGCAAACAAAAGAGGCTGCCGCCGCGCCTCTTTTTTTGTAAATTATGACGAAGGGATTTGAATATTTTCCGTTCGCGTTTGAATGTGCCACAAGATATAGTGGTAGGCCGGGAGGCCGCCCGGCCCGCGGCGCGGGCGTTTCGGATTGCAATCAGGCCGCGGCCTCCGTACCATAGATTGTCATATAACAATCATATAAAAAAGAAGCCGCGATCCGCAGCTTCTCTGTTTTGATTCCGAAGGAGGCGGCCGCCCCCATCGGAGGCGGCCAAGGGCCGGGGAGGCGCCGCGCGCCCGCCCCACGTTCTACGAAAGCGGCTGCAGATACCCCTCCCGGGCTTTGACGCCGAAGCGGGTCTCCAGCCGGTGCAGAGCCTCGTCGGAGATGGTGTTCACCAGGGGCAGGTGGGCGATTTTCAGCCAGATCTCGGCGGCCTTCTCGGCGGTCTCTATGAGGCCGAAGGTCTCGTCCAGGTCCTTTCCGGCCCCGTAGACGCCGTGCTGGGCCCAGACCACCAGCCGGGCGGTCTCCATTTTCTTTGCCGTGGCCTCTCCGATCTCATTCGTTCCGCAGAGCATCCAGGGCAGCACGTTTACGCCGTCCGGGAAGACTATGACGCACTCGGTACACATCTGCCAGAGGGTGCGGGTGAACTCCCGCTCATCCAGCGTATGCACATAGGTCATGGCCAGCAGATTGCCGGGATGGCAGTGCATGATCACCCGATTTTCCGGGTCCACCTTCCTCCGGGCCGCGTGGCTCAGCATGTGGGCCGGGAACTCGGAGGTGAAGCTGCCCCCGTCGCTGAGGCCCCAGAGGAGCTGGGCCCGGGCGCCCCGCTCCGTCAGACGGACGATGCCCAGATTCCGGGCGGGATCGTACTGCACGTTCTTGAAATATTTGCCGGTGCCGGTGACCAGGAAATACGTTCCCTCCAGCTCCGGGACGGCAAAGCCCGTGGGGATGGTGCGGATCACGCTGCTCAGATCCAGATAGTCGGCCAGCTCGGCCTCGTCCAGCAGCACGGACACGTTGCCGCCGTTGCGCTCGTCCCAGCCGTGGGCATACATGTTGGTCAGGGTGCGAACCAGCTCGATCAGATCGGGAGCAGTCAGAATGTCTTTCACTGGGATTACCTCCATTTTTCTGAGTTGAAAGCTGAACGTGAAAAGGATGGTGTTTTTCATATCGTTGATATGAAAAAGAAATTCAATCATTTTCAATTCTCAACTTTCAATTTTCAATTGATCTCGTGATCACGTCCGCCGGGACGTTGAAGCGCTCGGCGGGCTTGCGGAGCCTGGCGATCCGGCGGCCGGACGCGGCGGCCATGCGGTGGGCGGGGTCCTCGTTTCCGCGGTCCCTCCGCTCCGTCCTTTTACCGGCTCAGCCCAGCAGACCCCGCAGGCAGGCCAGGCAGAGCTCGTAGATGGAACAGCAGCGGAAGTCCACGCCGGCCTCCTCCATGGCGGCCCGCTGCTTCTCCGTCACCGCCGCGTAGGGGTAAATGCCGAACATGAAGGGGAAGAAGACCAGCCGGAAGCTGAGCCGCCGGGCCTCATCCATCTCCGGGCAGAACTTCCGCAGGATCCGGTCCACGTTTTCCAGGGATTTGCCGTAGGCACGTTTGAAGGACACCAGCAGCTCCGGGCGGCTGTTGGCCTCCACGTCGTAGTTGTTCATGGCCAGCAGCTTCAGAAGCTGCTCCCGCTTTTCCAGCGTCCGGGCCAGCAGCTCCGCCAGCGACTGCCGGGAGAGGGTCTCGTGCTCCGCCAGAAGGGCCTCCAGATCGGCGTTCCAGAGGGCATACTCCCGCTCATAGAGGGCCAGGAAGATCTCCTCCTTGGTCTGGAAATAGTTATAGATGGTGGGGCGGGAGCAGGAGGTCTCCGCGCCGATCTCCTTCAGGGTGATCTCCTTGAAGCTCATGGTCTGATACAGCCGCGCACAGGCGTTGATAATCTCCTCCCGCCGGGCGGCGATCAGCTCCGGGGTGCCCTTGATCATGGTGATTCTCCTCGTTCGTTGATTGCTGACAACGTGTCAGCAACTGCATGATAGCACATTTCTGACATTGTGTCAATCCCGAACCGCACAGCAAATATTTTCTCAGATATTGACACGGTGTCAGCAACGTTGTATAATGATGCTGACGTGACGTCAGTCCATCAAATTCCACGGAGCTTGATCAAACAATGGACAACTGGAACAAGCTGATTTCCCTTGCTCTGGCCCTGTTCCTTGGGCTGGGACTCTGTGCCTGCGCGGGCGCGCCATCCGGGACGGCGCTTCGGCGCGGGGCCCTCCGAGGCTGCTTTGCGGGAGTGGATTGCATCGCTGAACTGAAGGGAGGACTTCCCATGGGCGGAACAAACAAACGCAAGTTCAAGTGGATCGTGGATCTGTGCATGACCCTGGTGCTGCTGTGCCTGATGGCCTATCAGGTCTGCGGCGAGGTCCTGCACGAATGGGGCGGCATGCTGATGACCCTGCTGCTGATCGTCCACCACGTTCTGAACCGCAAGTGGTACGCCGGTCTCCTCAAGGGCCGGTACAACGCCTACCGGGTGCTTACCGTGCTGGTGAACACGCTGCTGCTGGGCTGCATGACCCTGACGGCCCTCTGCGGCATGTCCATGAGCGCCCACGCGGTGCCCTTTCTCTACGGTCTGCTGCCGATCTCCTTCGCCCGGCAGATGCACCTGGCCCTGTCCTGCTGGTCCTTCGTGCTGATGGGCTTCCATCTGGGCCTCCATATCCCGGCCATGACGGCGGGGCTCAGATGGAGCGGCAAAGTCAAGGCCGCCCTTTCCCTGCTCTGCGCCGCCGTCGCGGGCCTGGGCTTCCGGCTCTTTGTGAAAAACAGCCTGCCGGACTACATGTTCTTTCGCACCCCCTTCGCCTTTCTGGACTACGACAAGGCGGCGGTGCCGGTCTTTGCCGAGAACCTGGCGATCCTGGTTGCCTTTGCCCTTCCGGGGGCCTGCTGCGCCAAGCTCTGCAAGGCCTTCGGCAAGCACGGCAAGGGCCGCGCCGCCCTGTCTCCCCTGCTCCTGATCCTGCTGGCCGTCGGCATCTGCGCCCTCCTGCTCCTTTTCGCCGGCGGCAGCGGCCGGTGACAGCGAAGGTGGACGGCGGCGTACCGATTCCTCCAGCCCCACAGGAACACGCAAGCTGTCTCATGCCGTATGCCGTTCAAGAACGACGAAAAGCAAAATGCAAAGCAAAACGTGTTTTTTCCTACCTTTTATCTGGGAACTCCACAATACTCCTGGAAAACGCTTCGTTTACGTTTATACGTTTATACGGTCTTTGTGTTCCGTCCCCTCCGTTGGACGTACACACACCGTAAGGCCGTCAAGGACACAGGGCCCCGCCCGGCGGCTTTTCCGCGAAGACCGCCGGGGTCTTTGGGGGCCGCTCGTTTTCCATTCGCCGGCTTTGATGGGATCCATAGCGCGCATCTCGTTTGCTGCCGGAAAACGCCGAACAGATAATAGGGGTGGCCGGACCGATCTCCCTCCTCAAAGAGCTCCAGGATCTCAAAGCAGACGGCGTCGCCCACACGTCTTTTTTTTGCGTTCTTGCAATTCCGGGGCCCATCGGATATAATAGCGTCACAGAAAGGAGGCTGCGTGATGTTCAGACTGCTTTTGGTAGAGGACGACCCGGCCATCAGCCGGTCCCTGGCGGAGTTCCTGCGGGGCGAGGGCTTCCGGGTGGAAACGGTCTCCGGGCAGCGGGAGGCAGAGGCCCTTCTGGCGCCGGGCCGCTTCGATCTGCTGCTGGTGGATCTCTCCCTCCGGGAGGGCTCCGGCTTCGGCGTCTGCGCCGCCGCCAAGGCGCTGGGTCTGCCGGTGATCTTCGTCACCGCCTCGGGGGACGAGGGCTCCGTGGTGGCGGGACTGGACATGGGGGCCGACGACTACGTGGCCAAGCCCTTCCGGCCCCGGGAGCTGGTCTCCCGGATCAGGAGCGTGCTGCGCCGCTGCGGCAGCCAGAGCGTTCAGAGCCTGGGCCCCCTCCGGGTGGACACCGACAAGGCCCTGGTGACGAAGAACGGCGCGGAGCTGCCTCTCTCCGCCCTGGAATACCGGATTCTGCTGGTGTTCCTCTCCAACCGGGGCCGGGTGCTGACCCGGAGCCGGCTTTTGGAGGAGATCTGGGACGCGGCCGGAGATTATGTTAACGACAACACCCTGACCGTCTACATCAAGCGTCTGCGGGAGAAGCTGGAGGAGGATCCCCAGCAGCCCACTCTGATCAAAACGGTACGGGGCATCGGCTATCGGGTGGACGAATGAAGGACTGGAAAAACCCGGAGCTCCGGCGGGAGCTGCTGCTTTACGGCCTCATGGCCCCGGTGTTCGGGGCCCTGGGGCTTCTGGTCTCGCCCTGGGCAGGGCTGCTGGGCGCCTGCGCGGCGCTGGCGGGAGGGGGCCTGCATTGGCGCTTTGTCCACCGCCGCTACCGGGAGCTCGCGGCGCTGAGCCAGAGCCTGGACCGGGTGCTCCACGGCCAGGCGCAGCTTCTGGAGGACAATGCGGAGGGAGAGCTGGCGATCCTCCGAAGCGAGATCGCCAAGATGACCCTGCGGCTGAAGGAGTCCACGGAGCGGCTGCAGGGGGAGAAGCAGGAGCTGACCCGGGCTTTGGCGGACATCTCCCACCAGCTCCGGACGCCCCTCACCTCCATGAATCTCAGCCTCTCCCTGCTGGCCCGGGAGGGCGCCGACGGGGCCCGCCGCCTGGCTCTGACCCGGGAGCTGAAGCGCGCTCTGGAGCGGATCGACTGGCTGGTGGAGACCCTTTTGAAGCTCTCCCGGCTGGACGCCGGGGTGGTGGTCTTTGAGCCGAGGCCCCTGCGGGCGGCGGAGCTGACCGAGCGGGCCGTCCAGGATCTGCGGATCCCCATGGAGCTGCGGGAGCTGCGCTTTGCCGCGGAGCTCGGGGACGCGGTGCTGCAGGTGGACCCGGCCTGGACCGCCGAGGCCCTGGGAAACATTCTGAAAAACTGCGTGGAGCATACCCCGGCGGGGGGCAGCGTCACCGTCACGGCCCGGCAGACGCCGCTTTTTACGGAGCTTTGCGTCTCCGACACCGGACCGGGCATCGACCCGGCGGATCTGCCCCATCTGTTTGAGCGCTTCTACCGGGGCAAAAACGCCGACGAGAACAGCGTGGGCATCGGTCTGGCCCTGGCCCGGCAGATCGTTGTCGCCCAGAACGGCACCCTCCGGGCCGTCAACCGGCCCGAGGGCGGGGCATGCTTTACCATGCGGTTTTATGTGGGGGCGGTATGACCCATATACCCGGGGCAGTATGAAAACAGACCAAGCGAGGAGACGTCAATATGCTGTTCGACGGCAGCCACAAGTCCAGATATGCGAAACGATAACCGGATACGCAAAGAAACGCATCGTTCCATGATACCGGCTTACCGGTTATTTCGGGGATGATCAAAGGGGACGCGCCCCTTTGGGCCCTTTGAATGCGGGGCGGAACAGCCCGGTGGACTGTGAGCTTGCGTCGCCGGTCACACAGCTAAGCCCTGGAACCGGTATCCTATATGCAGATCCAGAGGGGGAAGATTCGGAGTCTTCCCCCTCTGGCCGCTTCTTTGCCCACTTTCCTGCCGGAACAGGATCGTCGGCCGCCGGGGGCAGCTCAGCGTTTCACAGGACTGGGGGCCGGCGCCTGCTGCCGGGGCGGGCAGGGATCGGGACGCCGCCTCATCCGGCGCCTGCGGCGAAGCCTTCCCCTTGCGGGGAAGGCTTCGCGGGCGGCCAATGCCAGTCCCTGCAGGCTCGGATCTCTGAAATGACAAATCGCTTATCAAACAGTCACCGGATTGTCACATTGGCGTGTTATGATAGGGCCATCAAATCCCAAGGAGGATGAACGCGTATGGAAATTCTGAGAATTGAACATCTGTCCAAGCACTACGGCAGCGGGGAAAACCTGGTGAAGGCTGTGGACGACGTTTCGTTTTCTGTCGAAAAGGGCGAGTTTCTGGCCATCATCGGGCCCTCCGGCTCCGGCAAATCCACCCTGCTGCACATTTTAGGCGGCGTGGACCGGCCCACGGCGGGGAAGGTCTTCGTGGACGGCCAGGACGTGTACGCCCAGAACGATGAGCAGCTTGCCATCTTTCGCCGCCGCCAGGTGGGGCTGATCTACCAGTTTTATAATCTGATCCCGGTGCTCACCGCCGAGGAGAACATGACTCTGCCGGTGCTGCTGGACGGGCGGCAGGTGAACCGGGAGCGGCTGGAGGAGCTGCTGGACACCCTGTCCCTCCGGGACCGGCGGAAGAACCTGCCCAACCAGCTCTCCGGCGGCCAGCAGCAGCGGGTCTCCATCGGGCGGGCGCTGATGAACGCCCCGGCGGTGGTGCTGGCGGACGAGCCCACCGGCAATCTGGACAGCAAGAACAGCCAGGAGATCGTAGCGCTGCTGAAGCTCTCCAACCGCCGCTACGGCCAGACCCTGATCGTCATCACCCACGACGAGTCCATCGCCCTCCAGGCGGATCGGATCATCGCCATCGAGGACGGCAAAATCGTCCGGGATGAGAGGGTGCGG
>CAMNHH010000023.1 GCA_946539175.1 uncultured Clostridia bacterium
GATATAATAGCACGCAACTCCCAAAATGTCAAGCACTTTTTTTGCTTTTTTCAAAAGAATTTTTATCATCTATATCTTGTACTGTTTCTTTCGTTTTTCGTCAAGATACGGCTCTTCCCTGCCCTCTTCCTCGTGAAAATGAACAAAGCGGCGGCCTTGCAGGCCCGTTCGCGAAATCTGCCGCAGTGGGCAAAACCGCCCCCGTAAGGGAGCGGTTTCGGGATGAAAATTGTCAATTCTCAGCGGGCTTTTCCCACCGCCTGGCGGACCAGCGCGCGGTGGAGTCTGGCCTCCGCCAGCTTCAGGTCCCGCTCAGACAGGCCGTCCTTGGCCATGAGGGCCCGGGCACGTTCCTCGGCCTCCTTGGCCCGCTCCAGATCGATGTTCTCGGCCCACTCAAAGGTGGTGGCCACCAGACGGACGGCGCCCGAGTGGACCGCCACCATACCGCCGATGCAGGCGGCCCGGCGGGTCCTGCCCTCCGGCTCGGTGATTACGGCCTCCCCCATGCCAAGGGGCGCCACGTAGTCGATATGCCGGGGCAGGATGCCGATGATGCCATCCTGGGTGCGGACGGAGAGCTTCTCCGCCTCTCCCTCAAAGGCCAGGCCGTCGGGGGTGACGACTTGCAGATGGAAGGTCATTTCCCTTCACGCCCCTTCTTGTACTTCTCCACCACCTCGTCGATGGAGCCGGCAAAGAGGAAATAGGACTCGGGAATCTCGTCGTGCTTGCCCTCGATGATCTCCCTGAAGCCCCGGACGGTCTCCTTCAGCGGCACGTACTTGCCGTCGTAGCCGGTGAACTGCTCCGCCACGTGGAAGGGCTGAGACAGGAAGCGCTGGACCTTACGGGCCCGGTTGACGGTGAGGGTATCCTCCTCGGATAGCTCGTCCATGCCCATGATGGCAATGATGTCCTGCAGCTCCTTATATCGCTGAAGGATGCGCTGCACCCCTCTGGCCACCTCGTAATGCTCCCGGCCCACGATCTCGGGGGTCAGAATACGGGAGGTGGAGTCCAGCGGATCCACGGCGGGATAGATGCCCAAGGAGGCGATGCCGCGGTCCAGGACCGTGGTGGCGTCCAGGTGGGCGAAGGTGGTGGCGGGGGCCGGGTCCGTCAGGTCGTCGGCAGGCACGTAGACCGCCTGGACGGAGGTGATGGAGCCCTTTTTGGTGGAGGTGATGCGCTCCTGCAGGGCGCCCATCTCGGTGGCCAGGGTGGGCTGGTAGCCCACGGCGGAGGGCATACGCCCCAGCAGGGCGGAAACCTCGGAGCCCGCCTGGGTGAAGCGGAAAATGTTGTCGATGAAGAGCAGCACGTCCTGGTTCTTCACGTCCCGGAAATACTCGGCCATGGTCAGTCCGGCCAGGCCCACCCGCATACGGGCTCCGGGTGGCTCGTTCATCTGACCGTAGACCAGGGCGGTCTTGGAGAGAACGCCGGATTCCTTCATCTCGTAGTACAGGTCGTTGCCCTCGCGGGTCCGCTCGCCCACGCCGGTGAAGACGGAGTAACCGTTGTGTTCCGTGGCGATGTTATAGATCAGCTCCTGGATCAGCACGGTCTTGCCCACGCCGGCGCCGCCGAACAGGCCGATCTTGCCGCCCTTGGCGTAGGGGCAGATCAGATCCACCACCTTGATGCCGGTCTCCAGAATCTCGGTGGTGCTCTCCTGCTCGTCGTAGCTGGGGGCGGGCCGATGGATGGGCCAGCGCTCCACGGTGACGGGGGCGGGCATATTATCGATGGGCTTGCCCAGCAGATTGAACATACGGCCCAGGCACTCCTCACCCACGGGAACGGTGATGGGTCTGCCGGTGTCGATGGCCTCGATGCCCCGCTGGAAGCCGTCGGTGGAAGCCATGGCGATGCAGCGCACCATATCGTCACCGATGTGCTGCGCCACCTCCACGGTGAGCTTCCGGTCGCCATGATAGACCTCGATGGCGTTCAGCAGGCCGGGCAGATTGCCGTTTTCAAATCGAATATCCATGACAGGCCCCATGATCTGGACCACGGTGCCCTTGTTCTTTGTTGCCATATACAAAGCTCCTTACAGTAAAGAGTTTACGTTGAACGAAACAGCTTGGCGGCTGCGGCGCCGCCTGCCCCGCAGGGGGGAAGGTTAGGTCTCCGCGCCGGCCACGATCTCGGTGATCTCCTGGGTAATGGCGCCCTGGCGGGCCCGGTTGTATCGCAGGCTCAGATCGGAGATCATCTCCTCCGCGTTCTTGGTGGCGGCGTCCATGGCGGTACGCCGGGCTCCGTGTTCGGAGGTAACGGACTCGCAGAGGGCGCCGTAGATCAGACCCCCCAGATATTCGGGGATGATGGCGTCGAAGACGGAGACGCTGTCCGGCTCATAGAGGGTCAGACACTCGGAGTTGGTATCTCCGGGCCTGGGATGGTAGCGCAGAGGCAGCAGCTCCAGCTCCGCCGGAGACTGGGACAGCATCGATACGAAATTGGTATAGACCACGGAAACACCGTCGAATTGTCCCTCCAGGAAGCCCTTGCTCAGCATCCGGGCCACGGTGAAGCAGTCGCCCACGTGGACCTCCGCCGCCGTGGCGTAGGCCTCCGTCAGAATCTCCACCCCTCTGGCCCGGAAAAACTCCAGGCACTTCTTGCCGATGGGAACGACGCAGCAGTTCTTCCCCTCCATCAGGCCGTAGGCCAGCTTGAACACGTTATGGTTATAGCCGCCGGCCAGGCCCCGATCGCCGCCGATGACCACGTAGCAGTGCTTGTTCTGCGGCCGATTCTCCAAAAAGGGAGAGGAGAAATCGTCGGTTTCGTTGGCGATGGTATTCAGCGTGTCGAACAGGATCTCAAAGTAGGGACGGGAGTTGAGCACCCGCTCCTGGGCGCGGCGCAGCTTGGAGGCGGCGACCATCTCCATGGCCTTGGTGATCTGCTTGGTGCTTTCCATGCTCTTGATGCGGAGCTTGATGTCCTTCATGGAAACGCCAGCCATGTGTCATGCCTCCTTCCTCAGTGGTTCTTCTTGAACTCCTGGATATAGGCCCGCAGAGCCTCCTGCAGCTCCTTCTCGCTTTCCTCGGAAAGCAGCTTGGTCTCCACGATGGACCGCAGCAGCTTGTGGGCATGGGTATCCAGATAGCGGAACAGACCCTGCTCAAATTCGTGGACCTGAGAGACCTCGATCTCCTTCAGATAATCGTTGACCACCGCGTAGATGATGCAGACCTGCAGCTCCACCGGCACGGGGGAATTGTTGGGCTGCTTCAGCACCTCCACGATCCGGGCGCCCTGGGCCAGACGGTCCTTGGTGTCCCGGTCCAGGTCGGAGCCGAACTGGGCGAAGCTCTGGAGCTCCCGGTACTGGGAGTACAGCAGCTTCAGAGAGCCGGCCACCTTCTTCAGGGCCTTGATCTGGGCGGAGCCGCCCACCCGGGACACGGAGATGCCGGGGTTGATGGCGGGCATCACGCCGGCGTGGAAGAGCTCCGTCTCCAGGAAGATCTGGCCGTCGGTGATGGAGATGACGTTGGTGGGAATATAGGCGGAGACGTCGCCGGCCTGGGTCTCGATGATGGGCAGGGCCGTCAGAGAGCCGCCGCCCAGCTCGGGAGACATCCGGGCCGCCCGCTCCAGCAGACGGGAGTGGAGATAGAACACGTCGCCGGGATAGGCCTCCCGTCCGGGGGGGCGACGGATCAGCAGGGAGATGGCGCGGTAGGCCACCGCGTGCTTGGAAAGGTCGTCGTAGACCACCAGCACGTCCTTGCCCTGGTGCATAAAATATTCGCCCATGGTGCAGCCGGCGTAGGGGGCGATGTACTGCATGGGAGACAGCTCAGAGGCGGTGGCGGAGACCACGATGGTGTAGTCCATGGCGCCGCCCAGGGTCAGGGTATTGACGATCTGGGCCACGGTGGATCGCTTCTGGCCGATGGCCACGTAGATGCAGATCACGTTCTGGCCCTTCTGGTTCAGGATCGTGTCGGTGGCGATGGTGGTTTTGCCGGTCTGGCGGTCACCGATGATCAGCTCACGCTGGCCCCGGCCGATGGGGATCATGGCGTCGATGGCCTTGATGCCGGTCTGCAGGGGGACGGAGACGGATTTCCGGTCGATGACGCCGGGGGCCGGCATCTCAATGGGACGGAACTCCATGCCGGAGAGTCTGCCCTTGCCGTCGATGGGCTCGCCCAGGGCGTTCACCACCCGGCCGATCAGCTCCTCGCCCACGGGAACGGAAACCACCTTGCCGGTGCGCTTGACGGTATCCCCCTCCCGGATGCCCTCGTCGGAGCCCAGGATGACCAGGGAGACGGTGTGCTCCTCCAGGTTCTGGGCCATGCCGAAGGAGCCGTTGGGGAACTCCACCAGCTCGTTGACCATGCACTGCTCCAGTCCCGCGGCTCTGGCGATGCCGTCGCCCACGGTGATGACGGTGCCGGTCTGGCTCTGCTCGATTTTATTTTCGTAATTCTTGATCTGAGATCGAATGATCTTCGTGATCTCGTCCGGTCTAAATTCCATGGCTTACCTGCTTTCTTTTCTCATAGTACGGTTTCGGAAAGCGTTTTCTCGATGCCCGCCAGGCGCTGACGCAGGGTGCCGTCCAGATGACGGCCGTCGTATTCCAGCCGCACGCCGCCCAGGACGGAGGGATCCACCCGGTTATACAGGTTGATCTTCTGCCCCGTCAGCTCCGACAGACGCTTGCCGAGCTTTTCCAGCATGGGCAGCGACAGGGGCCTGGCCGTAACCGCCGTGGCCTCCATGATGCCGTGATCCTTGGCGTATCTGGCCCGGAAGCGCACGTAGCAATCCCGGAAGCAGTCCACGTGGTTCCGCTCCACCAGGATCTTCATAAAGTTCAGCACGTAGGGGTGTACCCGGCCCTTCAGAGCCTCGTCCAGCACGCCCAGCCGCTCCGCCAGAGGCAGATTGGCCGCGCTGAGCAGGCGGGGATAGTCCGGGTTCTCACGCAGCAGATCCCGGATCCCCTTCAGCTGGGGCAGGAGCTCGTCGGTGAGTCCCTCGTCCCAGCCCAGCTCATAGAGGGCGTCGGCGTAATTCTCGGCGGTCTGGGTCATAGCTGATCCCCCATATCCTGCAGGAATTTCTCAACGAGCCGCTCCTGATCCTTCTCATCCAGTTCCCGCTCCATCACCTTCTCGGCAATGTCCAGGGCGATCCGGGAGATGTCGGACTTCACGTCGTTGAGGGCCTTCTTTCGCTCCAGCTCAATGTCGGCGCCGGCCTTTTCCCGGAGGGCGTCGGCGTCGGCGCGGGCCTGCCGCAGGATCTCCTCTCCCCGGAGGTTGGCCTCCCGGGTGGCGTCGGAGAGGATCTGGGCGGACGTATCCTTGGCCTCCGCCAGCTTGCGGGTATAGTCGGCCCGCAGACGCTCCGCCTCGGACTTGGCGCCGGCGGCATCCGCGTAGAGGCCGTCGATCTCCTGCTGCCGCTCATCGATCATCTTGTTGACGGGCTTGAAGAGAAACTTTTTCAGAATGAGAAACGTAAGCACCATGTTCAGCAGCGTGAACAGGGCGGTCCAGGGATTAAAACCAATGAAGTTCTCAAATTGCGCCACTTGGTTATCCCTCCTTCTTTCGAGATTTCACTTGCCGGCTCAGAACACGAAGAGCAGCAGCAGGGCGATAACCAGGGAGTAGATACCGGTGGTCTCCGCGACGGCACAGCCCACCAGCATGTTGGTCCGCAGATTGCTGGTGGATTCCGGCTGACGGGCCATGCCCTCCAGGGCCTTGCCCACGGCGTTGCCTTCGCCGATGGCGGGGCCGATGGCGCCGATACCCATACAAAGACCGGCGCCCAGGGCGCAGGCAGCCTTGACGATCGCATCAGTAAGTTCCATTGTTGTTTCCTCCTAATATGGTTTGTATGTAAGTAGGTTTGATCCTAAAGGATTACGATTCGGACGATTGCTCCGCCGGGGGCGGGCAGTTGCCGGAGATGTAGATCATGGTCAGCAGGCTGAACACAAAGGCCTGGATCACGCCGGAGAACACGTCAAAGTACAAAGACAGCACGGCCGGCAGGCCCAGGGTCAGCAGGGGCACCCCAAGGGGCCCCTCGGAGACGAAGCAGATGGCCAGAAAGCCCAAAGCCGTCAGAATGACGCCGGGGAGCTTTTTGCCCCGGATCAGCAGCACGACGCCCAGGAGCAGCACCGCCAGCGCGGCGAACCAGCACAGTCCGGCGCCAAGGCCGCTCATTTCCGGCCAGGCCCGGCCGGTCAGGCTCCAGAGCCGGTCGATGAGGCTCAGGCCGGACAGGCCCAGGCAGATCAGGCCCAGGATCAGCGGCAGCTTGCGGCGCTTGCCCTCCTTCCGGCGGGAAAGCAGCAGCACCAGGGCCAGGCCGGCGGCCAGCAGGGCCAGGCTCACGGCCAGGGAGTTGGAGGCCACCAGCCGGAGCAGGGCAGCCGAGGCCCCGGACAGGGCCCAGTAGATCAGCGCCGTGATGACGCCGCCGCCGGCGATGTTGCCGAAGTGACGGAAGGCCAGGGACACGGGCTGGGCGATCTCGGAGACGATGTTCATGGGGGTCATGACGGCGATGGGCTCCGTGAAGCCCTTGAGCCAGGCCAGCAGGCCGTTGTTCTTGATGGCCTGATACCAGCAGATGAAGCTCACCAGCACGGCCCAGGTCATGGTGGTGCTGATGTCCGCGGTGGAGGAGCGGAGGATGCCCGTCATGCCCAGCAGAGTCCCCAGCAGGGAGGACAGAAACACCGTGGCGATAAAGGGGGTCCAGCGGGCGTTATGCTCGCCCATGGCCTCCTTCACCATATTGGTGATGACGGTGACGCCCTTTTCGGTCATGACCTGCATCCGGCCGGGACGCTTTTTCAGATTCCGGCCCAGCAGGATCCCCAGGCCGCAAAGGATGAGCGTCACCAGGAAGGAGGTCACCAGGGTCTGGGTGATGGGGATGCCGCCGAAGATGGGAATGGTGAAATATATTTTCGGTCCGTTAATGGTCATACAGGCCTCAACCGTCCTTTCTTCTGAAGAATTCGCCCACGTAGAGCAGGATCCGGAACAGGGCCAGGGGGATTACCATGGCGATCACGCTGCAATAGCCGCTTTTGGCGCCGATCACCAGAATGGCGATCATCAGCAGATAGCGGCCCAGCATGGACAGGCTCATCATGCGCCTGCCCCGGGCGGGATCGCCCGTCCTGGCCCGTTCAGCCGCGGCGTACACCCCCACGGCCATCAGGAAATAGTTCAAAATCGCGGTGAAAGCCCCCACCGCGCCGCCCAGCAGCACCTTGCCGTCCAGCTTGCCCAGCAGGGCGAAGCCCGCGTAGAGCAGCCCCAGGCAGATCAGCTCCCCGGCGGCCATGATCAGCAGCTCCCGGAGGGTTTGCTTTTTGTCATTCATCTCATTCATGCTTGTTGTAGCCCACGGGGGGCTTGTCCTCATCCTGCTTCAGCATTTGGTGGAGGGTTCTGAAGCTGTTATACAGGCTGCCCGCGGCGCCCATCAGCCCCAGAAGGATCCCCACGGGGACGGTCCAGCCGCCCCAGCCCGCGTTTTTGTGAAGCCAGACCCCCAGGAGAATGAAGCCCGCCAGAGGCACCGCCGTGGACAGCCCCAGCTGGCTGAGCCACACCAGATAGCGAAGCGCCTTCACCGTGCCGCCCAAATCGGCTCCCTCCTTCAGGAATTCTGATCCCCTTTTTCGAATATCAGTGCTATTATACAGGCTGACTCGATAAAATGCAAGGAAAAATCTTCCCCGCGGCGTGGTTATTTGAGCAAAGCCGGCGAATTTTTTTGTCCGCAGGCAGGCAAAAAGCCGAAGAAGCGGCTGCTCCTCCGGCTTTTCAGGTCAGGAATTGAAATCGCGATAAAGGAAAGTCAGGGCCTCCGCCCGGGTGCAGTTCTGGTTGGGAGAGAAGCTGTCCGCCCCGGTTCCGGCGGTGATGCCCCGCTCCAGGGCCCAGAGCACCGGCTGATAATAGTAGGCGGCGGGCTGCACGTCCGCGAAGGGGCAGGGCTCCTCCCCTTCCTCCGCCTGCTCCAGTGCCTTCGGCGCGGGCATTCCCGCCAGCCGCCACAGGAAGGTGACGATCTGGCCCCGGGTACAGGAATCATTGGGGGAAAAATGGGTCTCGTCGGATCCGGCGGTCAGATCCTTCTCCAGGGCCCACAGCACGGGCTTGTAGTAATAGGCGCTCCGGGGAACGTCCGTGAAGCTCAGGCTCCGGTCCTCGGGCTCCGGGCTGCCGGAGGCCATCCACAGGAAGGTCAGCACCTGGGCCCGGGTACAGGTCTCATTGGGGGCGAAGCTGGTCAGAGAGACGCCGCTTGCCACGTTGTTCTCCAGGGCCCAGCAGATGGGCCGGTAGGACCACTGCTCAGGCAGGGGCAGATCCGTCAGCTTCGTCTTGATCTGCTGCTCCTGGCTGTTGAGATAATAATGGTCAAATTCCAGCGTCAGCTTCGTGTCGGCCTTCAGGCTGCCGCTGAGCTGCAGGGCGCCCTGGGTGAACATGACGCCGGGCCTCGGGGTCACGTTCCGGATCTCATAGGCGGTTCCGGTGCTGTAGCTGCCGGAGAAGCTGCCGACCCCGGTCCTGGCGGCCTTGCCGCCGATCCAGACGTCGAAGCTCCCCCATCCGGCGCAGCTGGCCGCGTCGCCGCCGTCCAGCTTCGCCCGCACCGTCAGGCTGTAAGCGGGTGTTGGCGCGGGCGTCGGGGCCGTGCCCACCGCCGAGGGGGCGGAGAGCAGAAACACGAACCAGGATTTCAGCGTGGACTTGGCGATGGTCTGGCCCCAGCGGATGACGCAGGTGCCGTCGTAATTGCAGTCCGCGTAGGTGACGGTGTTGCCGCTGACGGCGGTGACGTAGATGGAATGGGCGTATTTGCTGCTGCCGTACTTGTTGAAGCGGACGATATCCCCCGCCTTCAGGCCGCTGAGACTGGAGGAGGTCCAGAGCTTCTTCCAGCCGTAGGCCTGGCTCAGATTCTGGGGATCCCGGCCGCTGGCGTCATAGCCCAGCTTGTCGGCAAAGCCCCAGCACTGATAGGACAGCTCCTTGCCGCCGGGGGCGTAGCCGTTGCAGGTCTGCAGATAGGTGCCGCAGTAGTTGTTGTGCTTGTAGCAGGCCTGGTTGGTCCAGCCGTTCTGGTTGTTATAGCTCATGCCGGTGCCCCGATTGGGCATATGGTTCCAGTATTTGCCGTGGGGGAATTTCTGCCTGAGGGCGCTGAGGCTGAGTCCCTGGCGTTCCGCATCCGGGGCCTGGTTTTCCAGGTCAGAGGCGTTGTCGGGCCGCAGGCTGCAAGCTCCGCTGTTCAGATCCAGACAGCAGACAAGCCCCGGTTCCCGCATATAGCACAGCTGCGCCGCCTCCTCCAGCCAGAAGCTGCTCACGCCCCGGGCCAGGGTCCGCTCCCCCGCCCCGGCGCACAGCAGCAGGCTGCCGCCCGTCAGCACGTAGACGCCCGCCTCCGAAACGGAGAAGCACTCCACAGGCTCCGGGAAGCGGCGGGTCTCCAGCAGCTTCCCGCTCTCCGGGTCCAGGGTCTGCAGCTCCGACCCGACGCTGACCAGCAGCCTTCCCTGCCAGAGCAGGAGCTGGTCCACCGGATAATCGCTGAGCTGCCGGATGACAAAATCCCCGTCGAACAGCTCTCCCGCGGGCTCCGGGTCCTCCGGCCGGGCCAGCATCAGAAGGTTCCCCTTCATGCCGTCCACATACCAGCACAGCCCGTCTCCCGGCTGCTCCCGGTCACTGTTGCAAAAGGCGGCGGACTCCCTTCCGGCCGGCTCCGCCCCCAGGACTGTCATGGGAAGCAGCCCAAGCAGCAGGCAAAGGCAGAACAGCGCGGACACAAATCGCTTGCACATTGTGAAGCCTCCTGTCATTTTTAAAAAAGAACACACCTTTTGTACCATAGCACAGTTGACATAAATTTTCAAGAAAAAAAGTGGAAAAAGCCGAAAAAAACACGAAGCCCCACTGGGACGGGGCGTCGGGCATCATGGGACGGGGACGCGGCGCAAGGGGCCGCAGGGCCGATCGCGGCTCGTCCGGTCCGCCTCCGGGGAGAAATAGATATACCCGGGGAGCCTCGTCCCCGGGTATTATCAAAGAAGAAAGGAGGAATGAAAAATGAAAACATCTTTTATGGTTTGTATTGTAATGGGTAAATATTAAAAATGTAAGTCAAAATTTTTTACAAAAGTATTAAGTTTACATAAATTCAACAAAAATTTTTTCCCGGCGGGAAAACTCCTCCGGCTCAGACCCGGCGGATCAGCCGCCAGGCCTCGATCAGCCGTTCCAGGGACCAGGCCGCGTTGGCGGGGCTGGTGGAGGGCAGAACGGCGGCCGGGCGGCCCGTCAGGGGCTCGGCATAGCGGCGGTAGAGCCTGGCGGCAGTCGTGCCGTTGACGAAGACGGCCCGGATGGGGGCGGCCTCCAAAATCGGTCTCAGGTCGTTGAGCGCCGGGTTCCGGATGGAGGCGTCAGAGGAGCCCTCGATCTCGCAGGCGGCGATCACGTCCCATAGGGCCGCCCGATGCCGCAGCAGAAAGGCCCGGCGCTCCGGCACCGTGCCGGGAATCGCGTCCTCGTACACCGCCGCCAGTACCCGCCAGAAGCGGTTCTGGGGGTGGCCGTAAAAGAAGCCCTGCTCCCGGGATTTCACCGAGGGAAAGGAGCCCAGGATCAGAATCTCCGAGGCTTCATCGTACACCGGCGGAATGGAATGGATCTGCATATCTGCCTCCGCCGCGCTTCAGGCTTCCAGAAAGCGCAGAATCCGCTGCTTGTAATCCGGGGCGGTGTCAAAGGCCGCGTGACCGTACCCGGCGTACATATAGAGACGGAAGTCCGGCTTTTGCTCCAGCCGCTCCGCGATCTCCATGGTGGCGTCGGAATCCAGGACCTCGTCCTCCACCACCCCGATGGCCAGCACCGGGCAGCGGAGCCGCTCCAGCTCCGCCGTCAGATCAAAGCCTCTGGTGCCCCGGGCCAGGATCACAAAGCGGGCCAGCTCCTCCTCCGTCAGGCTCGCGGCGGTGTCCAGAAGCAGCTGCCTGCAGGCTTCAAAGACGGCGGGCGGATAGACGTCCCGGCCGAAGGCCAGACAGAGTCCCCGCCGGTCCCCGGCCTCCGCCAGCCGGACCCATGCCTCGATGACCCGGTACCGGGCCTCCTCCACCCGGGCGGAGCTGGAGCCCAGCACCAGCTTTTCCACCAACTCCGGGTGCCGGACCGCGATGCAAAGGGCGATCATGCCCCCCTGGGAGGCGCCGAAGATGCAGAGCTTCTCCAGGCCCAGCAGGTGGAGGGCCTCGGCTGTGTCCTCCGCCATCTCCGTCACGGGGTATTCCTCCGGCAGATTGCCGCGCCGGTCAAAAACCCAGATCGTATAGCGATCCTCCAGGGGCCGGTAGGCCTCGGCAATGGCCTCCGCCGCCCCCATGACGCTGCGGAGGCTGAGCCCCGGCAGGATCACCAGGTTTTTCCCGCCGTATCCGAAGCGGAAATAGTCCATGGTAAAGCGCTCCGTCCTCAGGGTTTCGATTTTCATTCCGTTTTCCTCCTTGCCGCTGTTGCCCGGTGCGGTGCTTTGTCTCGCCGGAAGGCCGCCGGGGCCGCTTGCGCCGGCCCGCGGCGGACCGCTCCGCCAAATCCGGTCTCTGCTCCGCATGGCCCGATGATACTGATATTTGAATAATATGAAAAAAACAGCCCTGCGGGCTGCCTTTTTCATGGAGCGGATAAAGGGAGTCGAACCCTCCTGTTCAGCTTGGGAAGCTGACGTTCTACCGATGAACTATATCCGCAACTCTGTTTGTAGAACAGATTATAGCAGATTGCAGAGGAAAATGCAACAGGAAATTTGTCGGAAGCGAAAAGTTTTTTGGAGCCGTGCGCCGCGGGCAGCCAGAGTCTGCCGCCCTACGGCTTCTGCGCTCCGACGGCCACGTAGCCGCTGCGCTCCACGATCTCCCGGCCCGCGGGGGAACGGATGAAATCCAGGAGCTTTGCCACGTTGGGGTTGGTCTCTCCTTTCCGGCTGACGGCGTAAAAGGGGCTGGTCAGCGGATAGTCCCCCGCCCGGATCTCCTCCCGGCCCGGGTAAACCCCGTCCACAGCCAGCAGCTTCACGCCCTCGGCCCGGACGATGCCGTCCACGTAATAGCGGAAGGAGAAGCCGACGGAGGCCCCCAGGAAGGCCAAGGGGCCGTGGGGCGGCCCGCCATGAAGGCCAGGAAGCGGGTCTGGCTGCCGCTGCCCGCGTTGCGCTGCAGGGCGCAAATCAGCCGATCCGGGCCGCCCGTTCCCTGCGAGGTTTTGCCGCGTCAAACCTGCGGGCGGGTCTGATCCCTCGTCCGTGCGGGGTGCAGCGGGCCGATGTGGGCATCGGCCCCTACGGGCGGGTCACTCCGAGCGAAGCGAGGAATCCGTACCCCCGTCCTCTGATCCCTGCTCCTTCGTCCGTGCGGGGTGCAGCGGGCCGATGTGGGCATCGGCCCCTACGGGCGGGTCTGATCCCTGATGTCTGATCCCTGAATCAGATCCTCCGGCGGTACAGCCGGGCCAGGCCGCCCTCGGAGGTCTCCCGGAAGGCCTTGGCGATGTTGATGCCGGTCTGGTACATGGTTTTGACGCACATATCGAAGCTGATGGAGCGGGTCTCATAGAGGAAGTAGGCCAGATTCAGGCTGTTCATGGCCCGCATGGCCGCCACGGCGTTGCGCTCGATGCAGGGGATCTGCACAAGACCGCAGATGGGATCACAGGTCAGGCCCAGGTGATGCTCCAGAGCGATCTCCGCGGCAAACTCGATCTGGTCCAGGCTCATATCGCAGAGCTCCGCCAGGGCCGCGGAGGCCATGGAGCAGGCCGCGCCGATTTCCGCCTGGCAGCCGCACTCGGCGCCGGAGACGGAGGCGTTGTGCTTGATCAGAGCGCCGATGATGCCGCCCACCGCCAGGGCGTGGAGAATCTTCTCGTCGGAATAGCCGTGGTCCTCCTGCATATAGCGGAGCACCGCCGGCAGCACGCCGCAGCTGCCGCAGGTGGGGGCTGTGACGATGGTGCCGTTGTCCGCGTTCTGCTCCGACACGGCGAAGGCATAGGCGCAGATGATGCGGGTCTCCTTCAGCTGGACCATCTGGTTCCGGGTGGCCTGCTCATAGAGCAGCTTGGCCTTCCGCTCCAGATGCAGGCCGCCGGGCAGGATGCCCTCGGCGTTGAGGCCGTCGGCAATGGCCCAGCGCATGGCCTTCCAGACCTTGGCCAGATAGGCCCAGATCTCCTTGCCCTCCGTCATCTCCACGTACTCCCAGATCCGGACCTTCCGCCACTGGCAGAAGCGGATCACCTCCGCCAGGGAGTTTTCCGGATAGACCTCCTCCTCGTCCTTGCCGGGGGCCCGGCCCTCGATGAGGATGTCGCCGCCGCCCACGGACTGGACCCGCATGCGGGGGCTCTCCACCCCATTCTCCACGGCATAAAAGTCCAGGGTATTGGGATGGGGCAGATCCGCCGGGAGCTCCTGGGAAAAGACGATCTCCGTGGGGGTGGGGCCCAGCACCTCCTGAAGCACCCGGTCTGTGCCGTGGCCTACGCCGGTCTTGGCCAGCGAATCGTAGAGCACCACCCGGAAGGACTCCGCCTTAGGGTGCTCTTCCTTGAAAATCCGGGCAGCCCGCTCCGGTCCCATGGTGTGGGAGGAGGATGGTCCCTTTCCGATTTTGTAAATATCCCGAATGGAGCGCATATCAAACGCCCTCCTTGCCTCTATAATCTCTATTCTATTATATCATTTGCCGGAATGAAATCAATAGCAAAGTTCCTTGCGCGGAAAATAAATCTGTGGTAGAATAGCCTTGAATTGAGGTGCTGCGTATGAAAATGATTCACCTGTCCGACCTTCATCTGGGTAAATCCCTCCACGGGATCTCTCTGCTGGATTCCGGCGACCAGCCCCATTGGGTGGAGGCGTTTTTGAAGCTCTGCGGCTCCCGTCGGCCCGACGCGGTGCTGATCGCCGGGGACATCTATGACCGGGCCGCCCCCGGCGGCGGGGCCGTGGAGCTGCTGAGCCGCCTGCTGACGGGGCTGCGCGAGCTGGAGATCCCGGTGCTGCTGATTCCGGGCAACCATGACTCCCCCCAGCGGCTGAGCTTTGTTTCCGGTCTTTTATCCAGGCAGGGGCTGCACATCGCCCCGCCTCTCAAGGCCCCAGGGACTCTGCGCCGGGTAACGCTGGAGGACGAATACGGGCCCGTGGACTTCTGGCTGATGCCCTACGTCTTCCCCGCCCTGGCGGGAGAGGCGCTGGGAAGGGAGTTCCGGGACTACGACGCCGCGGTCCGGGGGCTGCTGGCCGCCCAGGAGATCGACTTCTCCCGGCGGAACGTGCTGCTGGCCCATCAGAACGTGACCGTGGGCGGCCGGGAGGGCGAGCGGGGCGGCTCCGAGTCCATGGTGGGCGGCGTGGGCCAGGTGGACTGCAGCGCCTTTGACGGCTTTGACTACGTGGCCCTGGGCCACATTCACGCGGGCTACGCCGTGGGACGCCCCGAGCTCCGCTACGCGGGCTCCCCCCTGTGCTATCACTTCAACGAGACCAGGCAGGCGGCCAAGGGGCCCCTGCTGGTGGAGCTGGGCCCCAAGGGCGCGGCCGTTCTCACGGAGCTGCTGCCCATCCCGCCCCTGCACCCCCTGCGGGCCGTGGAGGGGGACTACGAAAGCCTCCGGGCCGCCGAGGCGGAACGGACAGAGCGGCAGGAATTTGTCAGCGTGACTCTGACGGACCGGCGGGTGACCCCGGAGCTGACGGAGGCCCTGCGGCGGCTCTACGACCTCAAGGGCAGCCTGCTGATGGAGCTGCGCTCCACCTGGCAGGAATCCGACGCCCGGGGAGACCTGAACGCCGCGGCCCTGCGGGAGCAGGGGCTGGCGGAGCTTTTCGCCGGGTTCTACGCCCGGCGCAGCGGTGGGACGGAGCCGGAGCCGGAGGAGCTGGCCCTGCTGCGGACCGCCGCGGCTCTGGCCGAGCGGGCGGACACCGGCGCGGAGCCGGAAGCGGAGCAGATGGATGCTCTCATCAAGGAGGCGCTGAAATGAAACCGATTTGCCTGGAGATGACCGCCTTCGGCTCCTACGCGGAGCACACGGTCCTTCCCTTTGAGCAGCTGCGGCAGGGGCTGTATCTGGTGACCGGAGACACCGGCGCGGGCAAGACCACCATCTTCGACGCCATCGTCTTCGCCCTCTACGGCAGGGCCAGCGGCAAGGACCGGACCCCGGACATGCTCCACTCCGATCTGACGGACAAGGGGACGGACACGGTGGTGAAGCTGCGCTTTTCCCAGGGAGGAAAGGAATATGCCGTCACCCGCAGCATCCATTTCCCCAAAAAACGGGGGTCGGAGGGAAGCTACGGAGCCCCGGAGATCCGGGCCCAGCTGACGGGCCAGGGGCTGGACCCCGTGGAGGGAGCCTCCGCCGTCAGCAGCGCCTGCGAGGGGCTGCTGGGGCTCAACGCGGAGCAGTTCCGCAAGATCGTTATGCTGGCCCAGGGAGAATTCCGGGATTTTCTGAAGGCGGACAGCGACAAAAAGTCTGAGATCCTGGGGAAGCTCTTCGACAGCTCCACCTACGTCTGGTATCAGAAGCTGCTGGACGGCGCCGCAAAGCGGCTGGAGCAGCGGCGGAGCGGAGACCGGGAGCGGCTGAAGCTGCTGCTGGAGACCCGTCTTGTCCTGCCCCCGGAGGCGAACCCGACGGACTTTCTGCCGGACGAGCCCGCTCTGACGGAGCGGCTGGACGAGCTGCTGGCCCGGGAACGCGAGAAATATGAGGCGCTGACCCTCCGGCTGGGGGAGCTGCAGCGGCAGCGGGACGGTCTCATCGTCCGGCAGACCGCCGGCGAGGCTCTGAACCGGGACCTGGACCGGCTGGAAGCGGGAGAAGCCCGGCTGGCCCAGCTGGAGGCCCAGCACGCCGTCATGGAGGACCGCCGGGCCGGGATGGAACGGGCCGAGCTGGCCCTGCGCCGGGCCCTGCCCGCCCTGCGGGAGGCAGAGCGGGCGGCAAAGGACCGGGACGAGGCGCTCAGAACCCGGGACCGGCTGGAGCGGGACCGCGCCGAAAAGGAGCAGGCCTATCAGAGCGCTCTGGCGCGACGGGTCGGTGACGAGGCTCTGACCCGTCGCCGGGACGGAATCAACACCCAGCGTGCGGAGCTGGACCGGCAGCTGGGGCTGTTTTCTGAGCTGGCGCAGGCGGAGCTGCGTCTGAAGACGGCCCAGTCCGCCCGGAGTGCCTGCCTGGCCAGGCAAAACAATCTGACCCAGGCTCTGGACCGGCAGGAGCAGGCCCGGCAGGCGGCGCAGACAGCCCTGGCCGGGCTGGAGGAGGCGGACCTTCGGGCCGCAGAGGCCCTGCGGGAGGCCACCGAAGCCGGACGGATCGTCACGGCTCTGGCCGGGCCGGGCGGCGTCCGGGAGCGAATGGAGCACCTGATCCGGCAGGAAAGCGTCCTGGCGGACCAGGATCGGAGATACGGGGACTTCCTTGGAATCGTGCTGGAGGCTCGGAATCACTCCGATCTGCTCTACCGCCGCTTTTTGGCGGGACAGGCCGGTCTGCTGGCCGCGGAGCTGCGGCAGCGGGTGGAATCCGACGGCCAGGGGCTCTGCCCCGTCTGCGGCAGTCGTCTGGGGCCGGAGCATCTGGGCCGACTGGCCCACGCCGACGCGGAAATTCCCAGCCAGGAGACCGTGGAGGCCGCCCGGAGGGCGGCGGAGGAACGGGAGAAGGAGCGCCAGCGGAAGAAGGAGAAGCTGGACGGGCTCCACAGCAAGCTGATCTCGGACCGGGAGCTGCTTGTCCACACGGCCGGGGAGCTGCTTCCCGACTGCAAAAGCTGGGAGCTTCTCACCGCGCCGGGCTGGCTGGAGCGCATGGAGGCCGAAGCCGCTGCCAGGAGCCGGACCGCCCGGCAAAAGCTGGAGGCGGCCCGGAATGCCCAGGCCCGGCGGGACGAGCATCGCAAGCGGCGCGACGAGGCCGAGTCCGCCCTGGAATCGCTGCGGCGGGACCGGGAGGCCCTCAACGCCGAGCTGAGCCGACAGGAAAGCGCCTGCGGCGCGGCAGCCCGGGAGACCGAGCTGCTGCGCCGGCAGCTCCGCTGGCCCGACGAGGCCCGGGCCCGGGACGCCGCGGAAGCCCTGAAGCGGGAGGCCGCGGAGATCGACGCCCAGCTTCGGGACCATGAAAGCGCCGAGAAGCGGAGCAAGGGGGAGCTGGATCTGGCGGACGGCCAGCTTCGGCACGCCCGGGAGCAGCTGGAGCTCCGGCAGGCCGCGGCACTGGAGTGCGCCGCCGCCCGGGACGCGGCCCTGGCGGAAACGGGCTTCCCCGATGCCGGGGCCGTGGCAGAAGCCCTGCTCCCCTGCCGGGGTCTGGACCCGGAGCTTTGGCTGAGCCGGGAGCGCCAGGCCCTCAGCGACTATCAACACGAAGCGCAGAGCCTGGGCGAGCGCCTGGGGACGCTGCGGGAGCAGACCGCGGGCAGACAGCGCGCGGATCTGGAGGCTCTGGCGCAGAGCTTCGCCCGGACGGACGAAACGTGCAGGACCCTGCAGGCGGAAAGCCAGGCCCTGGGCCAATGGCTGGAGCATACCGCCCAGGTCCGCAGCCGGGCCGGAGCGCTTTTGCAGACGCTGTCCTCCACCGAGGCCGCCTGGCGGCGGCTGAGCCGCCTGGGCAGCTGCGCCGCGGGCAGCACCGGAGCTGGGGGCAAGCTGAGCTTTGAGCGCTACGTGATGGGCGTGGTCTTCCGGGAGATCCTGGAGATGGCCAACCGCCGCCTGGACCGGATCAGCGGCGGCCGCTACGAACTGGTCCACCAGGCCGCCGCCAACCGGGCCAACGCCTCGGCGGGACTGGAGGTGGAGGTACTGGATCTGACCACCGGCAAGCAGCGGCCCTCCGCCTCCCTCTCCGGCGGCGAGGCCTTCTATACCTCTCTGGCTCTGGCCCTGGGCCTTTCGGACGTGGTCCAGGCCCACGCCGGGGGCATGAAGCTGGAGGCCCTGTTCATCGACGAGGGCTTCGGCAGCCTGGACGAGGACATGCTGGGCAACGCCCTGGCGGTGCTGAACGACCTGACCCAGGGCAATCGACTGGTGGGCATCATCTCCCACGTGGATAAGCTGGGGGCCAGCATTCCCCAGAAGATCCTGGTCAGCCACAGCCCCAACGGCAGCAAGCTGCGGATCATCGTATGAGGAAATCGGGAACAGCGCGTAAGGAATCGGCAATCGCGTCACGCTTGCCGATTCCTTACTCCTTATTTTGCCCGGCCAGGGCCTGGAGGGACAGCTCTCCGGCCAGCTTGAACAGGGCGTCGGAGAGCACGGTCTCCACGGGCTTCCCCGCCGCCCAGGCGATCTCGGCGTAGAATTCCGCCGCGGCCTCTTCCAGCAAAATGGTGACAGGGACCATAACGACCTCCATAGAGGAAAAAAACGATCCGACAGGCCCTGAATTGGGCCCGTTTTATCCTATGCCCGGGCTTGACAAACGTGATATAATATATGAAGCAATTTTATACAGTCTTGAAAGGAAGATAAGACTATGGCAAAGGATAAGAAAATGGACAAACGGGTGGAGCAGATCACCGACATGGAGCAGGACTTCGCCCAGTGGTTCACCGACGTATGCAAGAAGGCGGAACTCATCGACTACTCCTCCATCAAGGGCATCTTCATCTACCGGCCCTACGGCTACGCCATCTGGGAAAACATCCAGCGGATCCTGGATGCGGAGTTCAAGAAGAACGGCGTGGAGAACGTCTATATGCCCATGCTGATTCCCGAGTCCCTGCTGCAGAAGGAAAAGGATCACGTGGAGGGCTTCGCCCCCGAGTGCGCCTGGGTCACCATGGGCGGCTCCGAGAAGCTGGAGGAGCGCTACTGCATCCGCCCCACCTCCGAGACCCTCTTCTGCGAGCACTTCAAGAACGTCATCCACTCCCACCGGGATCTGCCCATGAAGTATAACCAGTGGTGCTCCGTGCTCCGCTGGGAGAAGACCTCCCGTCCCTTCCTGCGCCACCGGGAATTCCTGTGGCAGGAGGGCCACACCATGCACGCCAGCGCCGAGGACGCGGAGCAGTTCACCAAGACCATGCTGAACGTCTACGCGGATTTCTGTGAGAACGTGCTGGCCATGCCCGTCACCCGGGGTCAGAAGACCGAAAAGGAAAAGTTCAACGGCGCCGAGGCCACCTACACCATCGAGTGCATGATGC